>JAYWEP010000077.1:0-8024 GCA_043779205.1 Chthoniobacter sp.
GAGGCCGCCGGCCACTGCCTCATCTCCAGCGCCACGCGCGGCGGGCGGCACATCATCGTCGTCGCACTCGGGGACAGTAAGAACATCTGGATCGACAGCTACCGGCTGCTCAACTGGGGGCTTTCCAGCTAGCGCTCAGGAGGACGGCACCCGGGACGATGCGCTACCGCTGCTTCGCCCGGTAATCGCTCGGCCTCCAACCGACCCACTTTTTGAAGGTGGTCGAAAAGACGAACGGGTTTTCGTAGCCGATGGCCTTCGCGATGGTCTCGATTTTGTCGTTCGTCGTCGCGAGCAGTTTCGCGGCGAGCTGCATGCGGAGGTAGATGACCTGGTGCATGGGGCTGCGGCCCAGCTCGCGGCGGCAGAGGCGGCGCAGGTGCTCGGCGCTGAGGTGCGAGTGGCGCGCGAGTGCATCGAGCGACCACGGCTCGCCGAGGCGCACGGCTACGTATTCCCAGAGGTGCCCGAGCCGGTCGTCGGTCTGCCACGGGCGGGCGAAACGGAGGACGTAGGTGTGGATGAGCTCGACCCAGTGCGTGACCGTCATCGGCGCGGTCTGGCTTTGCATTTCGTAAAAAAGTCCCTGCACCGCCGCGCGCAGCGGCAGCGGATCGAAGCGCGCCAGCGCCGGCGACGACGCGGTGATGATCGGCTTCTGCTCCGGCGGCTGCTGGTAGCGCACCCAGGTGAATTCCCAGCGCACGCCCGCCTCCGCGCGAAACGCCAGCAGCGCGTGCGGCGGCGCGAGGCAGGCCCAGCCTTCGCGGCAGAGCTGCCACCGGCCATCGAGCAGGATGCGCCCGCGCCCGCCGGAGCACGACAGCAGGTACGTCCCGCTCAAATCCATCCGCACCATTTCATACGGCGCCGCCGCATCCGCCACACCCACATGCGCGATGTGATGCCCCGCCAGCGGCGGGCACTCCTGCGCCCGCACCTTCCACTCGCGCGTGGCGGTGCCGATGACGTGCGTCTCGGAAAGTGTCGGTGGTTTTCTGGGCATGCGGATTGGGAAAGCGCACGCGCAGAGTTCTGTTCGTATTCCGCGGCGTCAACTCGCGTTCGCGCGGGATGTGCGTCCGCGATAGCTCTTGGTGCGTTTTTGGGGATGTATTCCGGCAAAGGCTTTGGGAGAGTTCGCGGTTGTCTGCGGGTGCGCTTATCGTGCGCGTCCGCCTGCCCAAAAACCTCCACGTCTCCCATTTTATGAAACGCTTCCTCACCCTCCTCGTCCTCCTCGCCCTCGCGATCACCGCATCCGCCGCTCCGCTCCGCGTCTTCATCCGCGGCGGCGTGAAAACACACGGCCCCAATGCGCATGACTATCCCCGCTTTTTGAACGAGTGGAAAGTCCTCCTCGCCGAGCGCGGGATGAAAACCGACGGCGCGCTCGACTGGCCCACGGCGGCGCAACTCGAGGAGACGGATGTGGTCGTGTGTTACGCCGAGGAGGCGGGAAATGTGACGCCTGAGCAGCGCGCGGCGGTCGAGGCGTTTGTGAAGCGCGGCGGCGGCATCGTCGTCATCCACTCGGCGGCGGTGGCCACGGATCACGATTGGTGGAAGTCGATCATCGGCGGCTCGTGGGTGAAGGGGACGACGAAATGGAAGGAAGGCCCGATGGATCTTTACTACACGGACAATCAGCACCTCGGCACGCCGCACCCGATCACCGCGGGCGCGTCGAATTTCCGTCTCGACGACGAGATTTACTACGACATGGACATCTCGCCGGACGTGACCGTGCTCGCGACATCGTACACGCCGAATGTGCCCGCGGGCAAAAAGGCCGCGGAAGGCAGCAAGCCGAACATCTACGACATCCAGCCGCAGATGTGGGCCTACGAAAAGGACAACTACCGCGCGTTCGTCACCATCCCCGGACATCTCTACGACACGTTTGAAATGCCGCAGTATCGCGCGGTCCTGCTGCGCGGAATCGCGTGGGTCGCGAAGCGCGCAAACGTCGATGAGTTTTGCAAGCCGGAGGAACTCGCCGCGCTGCGCTACCCGAAAGGCGGGCCGTCGAAACCGGCGGACGAACTCGCGCAGCTCGAAGTGAATCCGTCATTCAACATGACGCTCGTCGCCAGCGAGCCGCTCATCACGAAACCGATCTGCCTCAATTGGGATCCCGCCGGCCGGCTGTGGGTCGCCGAGACGCCCGAGTATCCGAATGGCCGGCGCGGCGTGCGGCCCGATTACGTGGGGAAAACCTGGAAGGATCACGGCGGCATCGACGCCGATCCCGGCGATCAAAAGCGGCCCGGCTACGACCGGATCAGCATCCTCACATCGAGCAAAGGCGACGGCGTCATGGACAAAAAAGAGGTCTGGTATGAAGGCCTCGATCTCGTCACCGGCTTCGTCTTTTACAAGGACGGCGTCATCGTCACGCAGGCACCGGACATCCTCTGGCTGCGCGACACCAAAGGCACCGGCAAATGCGACACCGTGGTGAAGCTCTACACCGGCCTCGGCACCGGCGACACCCACGCCGTCATCAACAACCCGCGCTGGGGCTGGGACGGCTGGATCTACGCCACGCACGGCTACAGCGCCGGCCATGTGAAATCCGCCGACGGCACGAAAGACTTCGGCACCGACGGCAGCGGCGTCGTCCGCTTCAAGGCCGACGGCTCCGCCTTTGAGCAGTACAGCTCGAAAGGCGGCAACACCTGGGGCCTGCAAATCACCGGTGACAACCGCGTGATGTGGACGCAGCCCACCAGCGGCGAGCTGCTCATGCAGACGCTCCTGCCCGAGTACGCGCTTGCTCGCGGGAAAGTCGGCAACCTCCCGAGCTACCACGTCATCATCAAATCCGACAAAGTCTTCCCCGCGATGGCGTGGGAGCAGCTCGCCTACGTGCAGATCGACTGGGTCGGCTCCTTCACCGCCGCCGCCGGCTGCGCGATCTACGACGGCGGCTCGTGGCCCGCCGACTGGAACGGCAGCTATTTCACCACCGATCCCACGGTCAACCTCGTCCACCAGCGCTTCCTCGATCCCGAAGGCAGCAGCTACAAATGGCGCAAGGAAACGGGCCGCGAAGAGACCGAATTCATCCGCAGTAAAGACATGTGGTTCCGCCCGATCGAGACGCGCATCGGCCCCGACGGCGCGCTCTACGTCCTCGATTTCTACAATCAGGCCGTCATCCACAACGACACCCGCGGCCCCGATCACAACCGCGTCAACGCCGCCGTCCGCCCGGATCGCGACCACTACTTCGGCCGCATCTGGCGGCTCGACCACAAGGACGCGAAGAAGTTGACGGTGCCGGATTTGAGCAAGGCGGACGAGAAAAGCCTGGTAGCTGCATTGGCGCATCCAAACCGCGTCGTACGGATGACGGCCAGTCGGCTTTTAGTCGAAGGCTATCACGCCAACATCGAGAAATATGACTCACCGGCAGCAGTGCAACACATCGCAAAGTTGTTTGCTCCTGCCTTGGCTGGCAGCTCTGACGCAAAAATCGCCGCACTCTGGACTCTGCAGACTGCTTTTGGAATCGGCAGCGCGGACATCGATGCCGCAGCCAAAGATCCCGACGCCAATGTTCGCAGGAATGCCGCACTAGTTGCCGAGTCGGCAGGTTACGGATTGGTGTCCGCTCTTCTTCAGGACAAGGACGCCGCCGTTCGCATCGCCGCGCTCCGAGCGCTTAGCGCGAGGAAGGTGAACGATGACGACGCCAAGGCGGTGATCGCCGCCTGGCCGAAGTTCGATGACGATTTCCAAAAATCCGCTGCCATCGGTGCCGCCGCGCAGAATCCCGCGGCGAGCATCGCCGCCGCGCTCGACAGCGCCGATCCCGCGCCGCTGGCGCCGCTCGTCTCGCAGCTCGTCGCCGCCATCGGCGCGAAGAACAATGCGGACGCCGCGGCGAAGCTCGTCGTCTCCCTCGCCGCCAAGCCCGCAAGCGCCGACGCGCTCAAGCGCAGCATCCTCGACACCCTCGGCAAATCCCTCAAAGAAGCGCCGCCGATGACCGCCGAACTTTCCACCGCGCTCGGCAAACTCCTCGCCGGCGGCACCAGCGGCAGCGCCCTCCCGCTCGCTGCGAAATGGGACAAAGCCGGCGCGCTCAAAGCCTCCATCGACGGGCTCGTCAGCCAGCTTTTCACCAAGCTCCAGACCGGCTCCGACGACGAACGCCTCGCCACCGCGCAAGGTCTGCTCGGCCTGCGCAGCGTCAATCCCGAGGCGCTCCCCGCCGTGCTCAAGACCGTGACCGGCCCCGGCTCGCCCGCGCTCAAGCGCCAGGTCATCGCCGCCCTCGGCGAGACCGGCGACCCCAGCGTCGGCGCGGCCCTCGCCGGTGCCTTCGCCCAGCTCCCGCCCGAAGCGCAGGGCCCCGCCTATGAAGTCCTGCTCAAGCGCGCCGACTGGACCCTCGCGCTGCTCGACGCCGCCGAAGCGAAAAAGGCCGACATCACCACGCTCGGCCCGGCCAACCTCGCGCGCCTCCGCACTTACCCCGACAAAGCCGTCTCCGCCCGCGCCAACGCGCTGCTCGACAAACTCCTCGGCCCGGCGATGGCCGCGAAAAACGAAATCATCGCCAAGCTCACACCCATCGTCGAGCAGCCCGGCGACGCCGTGAAAGGCAAGGCGCTCTTCACCACGACCTGCGCCATTTGCCACAAGCTGAACGACGTCGGCGCGGACATCGGGCCCGGCCTCACCGGCATGGGCGCGCACGGTGCCGCCGAGCTGCTCGTCTCGATCGTCGATCCCAACCGCGAGGTCGATCCGAGCTTCGTCGCGTGGAATATCGAGACGAAAGACGGCGGCCTGCACAGCGGCGTGCTCGCCCGCGAAAACCCCGCGAGCCTTGTGCTGAAGAGCCTCGCCGGGCAGGAGGAGATCAAGATCGCCGACATCAAGACCCGCGTGAACACCGGCCGCTCGCTCATGCCCGAAGGCTTCGAGGCTCTCGGCGGCGAGCCGCTCCGCGACATCCTCGCCTACATCTGCGGGGCCGACGCGCTGAAGTTCCGCCTGCTCGATCTGAGCAAGGCTTTCACCACCACGACCGCGCACGGCATCTACGCCGACCAGAAGGATTCGCCGGAGAATTTCCACTTCGCCAAGACGGGCATGCTCAATCTCGGCGGCATCCCCTTCAACCTCGTCGCCCCGGAAAAATCCCTGACCGGCAACAACGTCATCCAGCTCAAAGGCGGGCCGGCCGGCGTCTATGCGCAGACCATGCCGAAGTCCGTGGAAGTGCCCGGCGGCGGCTTCAAGGCGAACCGGCTGCACTTCCTCGGCAACGTCGCTGCGTGGGGTTACCCGTTCACGCAGGACAACGACCTGGTGATGAAGGCCACCGTGCATTTCGCCGGCGGCGCGACGGAGACGCTCGACTTCAAAAACGGCGTGGAGATTGCCGACTACATCAATCGCAATGACGTGCCCGGCTCGAAGTTCGCCGAGGGCGTCACGCAAAACGCGCAGGTCCGCTGGAACAGCAAAGCGCTCAAGACCACCGGCGTGATTGAGAAGATCGTCCTCGAAAGCGCCGGGACCATCGTCGCGCCGACCACCTTCGCCATCACCGCCGAACTGGCCGACCCGAACGCCGCGCCGCTCGCCGCCGCCGCTGCGCCCGCGAAAGCCGAGCCCGCGGCGTTTGTGCCGCAATTCACCGATCCCGTTCCGCAGCCGCCGGCCACGCGCCCCGCGAATGGCCCGCGCGTCCTGCTCGTCGGCGGCGGGTCGTCGCATGATTTCGTGAAGTTTTTCGGCGCGTCCGACAAAGCTACGCTCACGCCGGTCTGCGGCTGGGTTGATTTCACGCAAAACCTCAACGGCATCCCGGCGATCCTGAAAGACATCGACGTGCTCGTGCTCAGCGCGAACCAGCCAATTTCGTCCGAAACGGCAAAGGCGCTCATCGACTACGCGAACTCCGGCAAAGCAATCATCTCGCTGCATCCCGGCGGCTGGTACGCGTGGAATAATTTCCCGCAATGGAACAAGGAAATCGTCGGCGGCGGCACCAAAGGCCACGACGCCCTCGGGCCGTACACCGTGAACGTCACCAACGCGGCAAGTCCCATCACCAAAGGCGTGCCGCCCGCCTTCGAGATCACCGACGAGCTGTATCAATACACCGCCGACCCTGCCGGCGCGCCCATCGAGGTGCTCGCCACCGCGACCAGCCCCGCGAGCGGCAAGACCTATCCGCAGGTCTGGATCGTAAAGCATCCGAAGGCCCGCATCGTCGGCATCACCCTCGGCCACGACGCCCGCGCCCACGACCTCGAAGCCTACCGCACCCTGCTGAAAAACGCGGTGGTGTGGGCGGGCGGCAAATAAGAGCGAAGGCGTAAAGGAGGGGCGTGCTTCCAGCCGCCCACCAAAACCAACCGCGCAGCGCCAATCTAAAAAAAGGGGCGCTGCGCGCGTTGCTACATTCGGCGGCTGGAAGCGCGCCGCTCCTTTACGCGTCATCCCATTTCCCATGAGTCCGATTGACGATCTCCGTTTTCTCGATTCCGCGGCGGACATCCGCACGACTGAGAATCGTCTCCCGCATTGGGAGCAGGACGGGCGCACGTATTTCGTCACATTTCGCACGGGCGATTCGATTCCCGCCGAACTCGCGCGGGCCTTTCAGGAGGAGTTGGACATCTGGCTCGGCGCGCATCCGAAACCGTGGAGCGAAAAAATCGCCCGCGAGTATTGGGAGCGTTTTGGCTCTCGCCTCGAGAAGTGGTTGGATGAAGGCCACGGAGCCTGCGTTTTGCGGAACGCGGAAATCGCCCGCATCGTCGGCAGCGCGCTGCAATTTCACGAAGGCAAACGTTGCGCGCAATCCGCGTGGGTCGTGATGCCCAATCACATCCACACCCTTTTCTCGCTGACCGAGAGTGAGGAATTGTCGCGCCTCCTCCACTCGTGGAAAAGTTTCACCGCCAGTGAAATAAACCGTCGCACCGGCCAGAGCGGCACCTTCTGGCAGAAGGACTATTTCGACCGCCTCATCCGCAACGCAAAACACTTCTGGGCCTGCGCGCGATACATCCGCAAAAATCCCGCCAAACTCCGTCCCGGCACTTTCCTGCACTGGGAAGCTGAATGGGTTACCAAAGCCCTCGACGAATGAAAACGGGCAAAGGAGCGGCGCGCTTCCAGCCGCCGATGTCGTCAACCGCGAAGCGCCAATTCTCTCCACAACGCAGCGGAAGTATGGCGCTGCGCGCGGTGGATTGTTCGGCGGCTGGAAGCGCGCCGCTCCTTTACGCGTGCTCGCCTGCGATGCGAAAAAATTCAGCGGATGACTTATTTCACAGTCACTGGGGAGTCGTCGCAAACAGGCGAATTGACCGTCCGAGTTTTCGTGGCTTGATCGGCGTATGTTCATTGTTCCCCGCCTCGGTCAATCACGCTTACGTACGTGTTTCGCGTTCGTTTTCATGACCCTCTCCTCTGCGCAGGCGGCGGATTATTTTCCGCCGCCGGATGACGCGGGCGGCTGGCGCATCTTGAAAGACGCCGCGCAAATCCGCTCGCTCGCCGGGATGGACCTCGCGCGCTTGGAGCAGGCCTTCGAGCTGACCCAGCGCGGCACGCAGAACGGCGGGCTGCTCGTCGTGCGGCACGGCTATTTGGTTTTCGAAAAGTACTTCGGCCGCGCGAGTCGGAACGCGAATCCCGACATGGCGTCCACGGGCAAGGCGTTCACGAGCATCGCGTGCGGAATCATGCTCAATGAATTCAAGGCGAAGATTCCCGACGGTTTGGACACGAAGGTTTTCACCGAGAAATATCTGCCGGAGGCCTTCCCGCTCGATGACCCGCGGAAGGCGGACATCACGCTCGGCCAACTGCTCTGCATGACCGCGGGCTACAACGGCGAAGGCGGCGCGCCGACGAATGTGGTGCGCGGGGTGGCGTCGCCGGGGAAAGCCGCGCCGGGGCAGAATATCAAGGATCTCGACATGTCGTCGCTGCGCGTGCCGCTGTGGACGGAGCCGGGCGCGGGGTATTCGTATTCGTCGCCCGCG
>JAYWEP010000078.1:0-10038 GCA_043779205.1 Chthoniobacter sp.
CGCCTGGGCCTTGAACTCTGCGGTATATCGTTTTCTGGTCACTGTGTTCATTGTCGCTTATTTCCTTATTTCGTGGTCCAGAATCTTCGCGCACCTCAATCGTGCTCGAAGACCTTTCCCGCTACCGCACCAGCCAGGAGCGCACGCGCGCCGAGAATTCCCGGCTGATGCAATGGGCACACCGCAAGATCATCGAGAAACTCTCCGACATGGCGGTGCCATTCGAGATCAAGATCATGCTCGTTGATCCCGCGTTCTCATCCCGGTTCGATTCGCGCACCGGTGTCGCGGGCATTCGCGTCAATGAAGTCGGCCCCGGCTTCGACAAGGAAATGCCGTATGCTGCGTGGAAGAAGCGGCTCAACAAAAGCGGCAAGAAAGCCGACCTTGCGGATCGCGTGAACGAAATGGCAAAACTCTTCGAGGCCAACAATGGCTACATGGGAACGCTGTTGCTGCCAGTGGAAGGCGGAAAACTATTCTTCGCAGCGCGAGCGGATGTTGGCGAAGGACAGCAAAACGCCGACGAAAACGCTGCCATCAACATTGGCTTGCGCGCGCTCGCTCATCCCGACCGGCTCGATATTTTTCCGCGACTCCGAACGCTTCGGGTGAACGACGGCACTGTGCGAGTGAACAATCGGCGTGGATGGTTCACGGCTCGGGCGCGTGACGCTGACCGCGAGTTGACGAAGGTTGGCGCAGTGCTCGTAGTCGTTGCTGCCGCACCGCAGCCCGTTGGGAACAGTGATGAAGGAGCAGAAGAGTCATCGGAGCATCCTGACTTTTTCGCGGTGATAGTTGGGACGGAATTCGGCGGTCTTCCCATTGGTGAGCGGCACGAACCAGCAACGCTGGCTACGCAGCAGTTATCTCCTTTCTCCACGTTCGCGCGCCCGCTATTTCTCAAGAAGGTTCAAGATGCTTCCTTTGCGAGAGCTGTTCAAATCAACGACGTCCGTATCGCCGCGTGGAAAATGAAGCGCGGCGACAAGGACGACATTCGGCTGTAATCCCGCCTTGCCCGCCCGCGATGAAAGGAGCACTTTATGCCCGATGAAACTCCGCACCGATCTGCTGAAACACCTGACGACGGAGGACTTCGTGGAGGAGGTTCTGGCGAACAATCACCGCTACAAGCCCGAGCCGAATTTTTCGCGCACGGGAGTTGGGAGCTTGTCGTCAGCCTCAACCGAGGAGCGTGCGCAAGAGGAGGCGCGCAACACGGCGCTAATCCAGAGGCTCATGGAGCGGTCGCAGACGAGTGGAAAGAACGGTGCGGAGTAGAGGGTTCGCTGGCCGGGGCGTTTGATTTCCTCAAGTCCTGCCATCGCCGAGCGCCATTTCTGTTCTTCAACGGGAATACGTTTGCGGATTTTGGGCGTCGAATTTCGGCGGCAGTTTTCGCCGAGCTTCCGGCGGGGCGTTTGCGGCAGATCACTTCCGCAGTGGCCCACTACATCGCCGGTGTGCTCGACCGCGAGGCGATGGTGGAGATCGTCGAGGAGCTTTGCCGGGCGGCGGATTTGCAGCCGGGGATGCGGGTGAAGACGCTGGCGGGTTCTTTGCGCGGCGTGATCACGCGGGTGCTCGACGATGGCCGGGTCGCGGTGCGCGCCGATGGCTCGGCGGGCGAGATGATTTCACTGCCGGAAAACCTGCTCCCGGAGGATTCGCCGGGGACTTAACACCAAGCTGCCATGCGCCGTCGTCCAACCTCCCGCCGGGTCTCCCGCCCGCGCGACGATAGAAACTGCTTCACCGCCTGCATCATGCGCTCTACGCTTGCGCCATGATCACCATCGAAGAAACGATCGTCGTCGATGCGGAGGGGCGCGCGACTTTGACGCTGCCGCCGAGCGTGAAACCGGGGCCGCATCGGGCGGTGTTGCAGGTGGATGAGGCGCCGGCGGCGGCCCCCGTGGCGGATCACGGCGGGCTGATCGGTTTTTGGCGGGGGAATATCGGCTTTGAGGAGGGGTGGAAGGAGCCCATCGAGGATTTCCGCCCTTACCTGGAATGAACCTGCTGCTCGACACGCATACGCTGCTGTGGATGGCGGACGGTGCGCCTGATTTGAGCGTCCGTGCGGCGGCGCAGATCGCCAGTCCGGCCAATGCCAAGCATGTGAGCGTGGCGAGCTTGTGGGAGATCGCCATCAAGGTATCCATCGGCAAGCTGTCGCTGCGTCGTCCGCTCGGGGATTTGATCGCCAGTCTGCGCGCCACCGGTTTGGTGGCGATTCTCCCGATCAGCGACGCGCATATGGTGAAGGTTTCCACGCTGCCGCTGCATCACCGCGATCCGTTCGACCGGCTGCTCGTGGCGCAGGCGCTCGTGGATGGGCTCACGGTGGTCGGGGACGATGCGGCCTTTGACGAATACGGCGTGGCGCGCGTGTGGTAGAGGGCGGGTGAATCTTATGCCAGCCCGACGCAACCCCGGAAGCGCTTCGCGCCCTGCGGCGCGGCGGCAGCGCGATCCGGCGCAGGTGGAATTGCCGCTCGCGGGGCTCGATGAAAAAATCCACGCGGCATTGCGCGCGGAGTTGGGAGGTGGCCCGGGGTTTCAGCCGGCGATCGAAAACCCACCGCAGACCGAAAGCCTCTGCCACGCTCCCGCCGCGCCTCCCGCCATTCACGATTCACCAGTCACGATTGACGAGCCGCCGCCCCCGATGCCCGTGCGGCGTCTGCAAAATTACGCGTATTGCGCGCGGCTGTTTTATTACCAGTGGGTCGAAAATCTTTTCGAGGAAAACGCGGACACGGCGGAAGGCTCGGCGGTGCATCGGCAGACGGACAAGCCTTCGCATTTGCCCGAAGACCCGAAGGAACTCGCACTGCCGGAAGGCGCGCGGGTGCGGAGTCTGCAACTCGAAAGCGAGACGCTGGGGCTGGTCGGGAAGATCGACGTGATCGAAGGCACGGGCGAGGGGATCGAGGTGATCGACCACAAGAAGGGGTCGGCGCGGCGGAATGAAAACGGGGAGCGCGTGGCGAAGGAATACGACGCGATCCAGGTGGCGGCGTATGCGCTGCTGCTGCGCGAGGCGGGGCACACGGTGAGCGGCGCTTCGATCTACTACGCGAGCGAGCGGCGGCGCGTGCCGGTGCCGCTGACGGAGGCGCTTTTCGCGGACGTGCTGCGGATGCTCGCGGAGGCGAAGGCGCTGGCGGCGAGCGGGCACTGTCCGCCGCCGTTGCGCGACGATCCGCGCTGCCTCTACTGCTCGGCGTATCCGATTTGTCTGCCGAATGAGTCGGCGTTTTGGAGCGCGCCGGGCGCGGAGCCGCCGAAGCTGAAGGAAGCGCCCAGGCCGCCGGGCGATGATGGCGAGATCATGGTGGTGCAAAAGCCGGGCTGCACGGTGGGGCAGCGGGGTGGGGAATTCGTGGTCAGTGAGAAGAAGGAGGAGTTGCAGAAATTTCCGCTGCATCAGGTGCGCGCCATTTATCTCTACGGCGCGGTGCAGCTCACCACGCAGGCGGCGCACGCCTGTCTCGAACACGGCATCGACGTGGCCTATTTCTCTCCGGCGGGGCGCTTCCTCGGTCTGCTGCGCGGGCTGCCCGCGAGCGGTGTGGATGCGCGGCTGGGGCAATACCGGCTCTTTGGCGAACCGGGCATCCGGCTGAAGCTCGCGCGGGAGAGCATCCGCGCGAAGATTCACAACCAGCGCGTGCTGCTGATGCGCAACGGCGACGCGCCCGACCTCACGCTGCGGCGGCTCGCGGACTTGCGCGACCAGACGGAGGACGCGCGCGATCTCGATTCGCTGCGCGGCATGGAGGGCACGGCGGCGGCGCTCTACTTCGGACATTTCGCCACGATGCTCTCGGAGAAAGCGGGGCTCGCCTTCGCCTTCACCGAGCGCAACCGCCGCCCGCCGCGCGACCCGGTGAACGCGCTGCTTTCGCAAGGCTACAGCATTCTTTCCAAGGAACTCGCCGGCGTCTGCCACGCCGTCGGCCTCGATCCGTTCCTCGGCTTTTACCATCAGCCGCGCTACGGACGGCCCGCGCTGGCGCTCGACTTGATGGAGGAATTCCGTCCGCTTGTGGCCGACAGCGTGGCGATCTCGCTGCTCAATCGCGGCGAACTCACGGCGGGCGATTTTTCGCAAAGCGCGTCCGGGTGTTTCCTCAAGGAGAGCGGGCGTCGCGTTTTTTGGGAGGCCTGGTTTCGCCGTCTCGATACCGAGGTGACGCATCCGCAATTTGGCTACGCGATGAGCTACCGCCGGATGCTCGAAGTGCAGGCCCGCCAGCTCTGGCGCTACGTGCGCGGCGAGGCGGAGCGGTATTTCGGATTCACCACGAGGTAACGCACCATGCGCCACCGCGTCCTCGTCTGCTACGACATCTCGGCCGACAAGCGCCGCAACAAGGCGGCGAAGATTTGCGAGAGCTACGGCACGCGCGTGCAGTTTTCGGTCTTCGAGTGTCCGCTGGACGAGTTGCGCTTTCAGGAGATCAAGGCGGAGTTGGAGACGGCGATCAACCGCGACGACGATCAGGTGCTTTTCGTGACGCTCGGCCATGAGGCGGGCGACGCCTCGCTGCGGATCGAGGCGATCGGGCGTCCTTACACGACGCGCTCGCGGGTGGTGGTGGTGTGAATTCAGAGCTTGCCAGGAAAAGGGGGTGCGGTTTGTCTTTCCCCGCCCACCGGGCACCGACCACTTTTCCTCCGCCATTGGAAAAGCACGTTCTTTGACTTCGCGAGTGCGGCAATGCGAGAGGCGTTCCTACGATGCGCTCGCGAGTGCCAACCGGAGCGGCTTCCCGGCTGTTCCTGGCTCCGCTGAGCGGCCATTGAATTTTGTTCGGAAGCGAACGCTCGCGGGAGCGGCTTGGAAGCTTGTTGCAATCAGCCATCCAAGAGGGCGCGGTCGCCGCGACCGCGAACGAAGTGAGCGTGAGGCGGCCACCGGTGGTGCGTGGGAGCAAGGTCGGTCTTACCGACTCGCCGGCTGCGGCTCTCAAAGGGACAGCCGATTAGGCCTGTCCCTTTGAGAGCCGCAGCCGGCGAAATTTTTTTCCGACGGGTCCGGTTTGCGAGCAGGAAAGGCGGCTCGCTCTCAAAGCATGGCCGAGGGCGAGCCCGGGCGTATCCCGATGGGCTCGGCGTCGGCTCTTGCGTCGTAAAGCCTCCGCTGCTTTCCTTCCCGGCTCTTTCCTCCGCCCCGCACCTCTCCACCATATGAAAATCCCATCCCTCGTCTCCGCGCTCGCGCTTTTCGCCATGCTGTCCGGCCCGCTCGTAGCGGCGGAGGAGGGGCACGGCTCGGGGGCTTCGGCGGCGGTGGTGGTGGGGGCTTCGGACGAGGGGCAGAACGCGATCAAGACGTTCAAATTCGACGCGGGGCTGAAGTGCGAGCTGTGGGCCGCGGAGCCGCTGCTGGGCAATCCGGTGTGCTTCACGCAGGACGAAAAGGGGCGCTGGTATGTGGGCGAAACTTTCCGTCAGGAAAAGGGGATCGAGGACGACCGCGGGCACGCGGAGTGGCTGGATGAGGACATCGCGGCGAAGACGGTGGAAGACCGGCTGGCCTACATGCACCGGCACATCCCGGATGCGGCGAAGTTTGCGGAGAAGTACGAGAAGTATGAGGAGCGCATCCGCCGGGTGGAGGACACGACGGGGAGCGGGGTGGCGGACAAGGTGACGACTTTCGCGGACGGCTTCCGCGACGCGGCGGACGGCACGGGCGCGGGGCTGATCGCGCGCGGCGGGGAGGTCTGGTACACGTGCATCCCGAATCTCTGGCACTTTGCGGACAAGAACGACGACGGCGTGGCCGACGTGAAGGAGAAGCTGCTCACGGGCTTCGGCGTGCATTTTGCGCTGCGCGGGCACGACATGCACGGGCTGCGTTTCGGGCCGGATGGAAAGCTGTATTTCTCGATCGGCGACCGGGCGATCAATGTGAAGACGAAGGAGGGCGCGCAGGTGGAGCAGACGGAAAGCGGCTCGATCATGCGGTGCAATCCCGACGGCACGGGGTTCGAGATTTTCACGACCGGCGTGCGCAATCCGCAGGAGCTGGCCTTTGACGAGCACGGCAATCTTTTCACCGGCGACAACAACTCGGACGCGGGCGACGCGGCGCGCTTCACCTACCTCGTGGAGGGTGGCGACTGCGGCTGGCGCATGGCCTTTCAATACCTGGCCGATCGCGGCCCGTGGATGCGCGAGCGTCCGTGGGATGGCAAGATCGCGGCGAGCGTGCGCTACATCGTGCCGTGCATCGCGAACATCTCGAACGGCCCGAGCGGACTGACCTACAACCCCGGCACGGGCCTGTCGGAAAAGTACAAGGGCAAGTTTTTCCTCAGCGATTTCCGCGGCGGCGCGAATGCGAGCGTGGTGCATGAGATCGGCATTGAGCCGAAGGGCGCGTACTTCACGGCGACGCATCGCGACTGGGTGAAGGGCATCCTCACGACCGATGTGGAATTTGGCAACGACGGCTCGCTCTACGTGCTCGACTGGGTGGCGAGCTGGGGCGGGGTGGGGAAGGGGCGCATCTACAAATTCAGCGACCCCGAGGCGAATGTGGCGCTGCAAAAGGAAACCGAGGGATTGATCCGCGACGGGATGACGAAGCGGCCCAATGAGGAGCTGGCAAAGCTGCTCGGTCACGCGGACATGCGGGTGCGGCAGGCGGCGCAGTTTGAACTCGTGAACCGCGCGGCGAATCCGCAGGCGCTCGCGGCGTCGGCGCAGATCTTGGCGAAGGTGGCGAGCGACACCGCGGCGAATCCGCTCGGGCGGCTGCACGGCATCTGGGGACTCGGGCAACTCGCCGCGAAGAACAGGAACGCGCTGAACCCGTTCGCCTCTTTGCTCGGCGATGCCGACGCAGAAGTGCGCGCGCAGGCGGCGAAGGTGCTGGGCGATTACAAGGTCGCAGCGGCGGGCGACAAGCTCACCGCGCTGCTCAAGGACAAGGAAAACCGCGTGCGCTTTTTTGCCGCGCTGAGCCTCGGGAAGATCGGGCACAAGGCGGCGTTCGAGCCGCTCTGCGCGATGCTCGCGGAGAATGATGACAAGGATCCGATCCTGCGCCACGGCGGCGTCATGGGCCTCAAGGGCTGCGGCACGGCGGCGCAAATCGCGGCGCTGGCGGGCCACCCGTCGGTCGCGGTGCGCGGCGATGCGGTCGTGGCGCTGCGGCAGCTCAAGAGCCCGCTGGTCGCGCCCTTTTTGAAAGACGCGGATGAGAGCGTGGTGCTGGAGGCCGCGCGCGCGATTCACGACGCGCCGGTCGAGGCGGCGATGCCCGCGCTCGCGGCGCTCATCGCGAATCCCGCGGTCAAAAACCCGCACATTCTCAGCCGCGCGGTGAACGCAAACTACCGCCTCGGCAAGGCCGAGAACGCCCGCGCCATCGCCGCCTTCGCCGCGTCATCGGCCGCGCCGGAAGGTGCGCGCAAAGATGCGCTCGACGCCCTCGCCGCGTGGGGCAAGCCGAGCGGCAAAGACCGCCTGCTCAACCAATGGCGGCCCATCGCCGACCGTGGCGATGCCGACGCCGTGGCCGCGATGACGCCGGTGGTGCCTGCGCTGCTCAAGGACGCGCCGGGCGGCGTGCAGGAGATGGTCGCAAAGCTCGTGGCGAAACTTTCCATCGCCGGCGCGGGCGAGCCGCTGGCCCAGCTCGCGTCGAATGACAAGGCGGGCAGCGCCGCGCGCATCGAGGCGCTCAAGGCGCTGGTCGCGCTGAAGGACGCGCACCTCGCGGCGGCCGCGCAGGCCGCGGTGCGGGACAAGGACGCGAAGATTCGGGCGGAGGGTTTGCAGGCGCTCGCCGGGGTCGATCCGGTGGCGGCGGTGAAAGTCATCGCGGACATTGTGAACACGGGTTCCGCGCTGGAGAAGCAGGGCGGGGTGCTCGCGCTCGCGCAGATCAAGGGGCGCGATGCGGACGCGGTGCTCGGCGGCTTGCTCGACAAGCTCATCGCCAATCAACTGCCCGGCGAAATCCAGCTCGACGTCATCGAGGCCGCGAAGAAGCGCGAAGCGGCGGAGCTGAAAGACAAGCTGGCGAAGTACGAAGCCGCACTCCCCGCGACCGACGACCTCGCGAAATACCGCACGGCCCTGCTGGGCGGGAACGCTGACAATGGGCGGAAAATTTTCCGCGAGAAAGCGCAGACCGAGTGCCTGCGCTGCCACAAGTGCGAGATCGGCGACAGCGTGGTCGGGCCGGAACTCACGCACATCGGCGCGACGAAAGACCGCGAGTACCTGCTCGAGTCCGTCGTCTGGCCGAGCAAGAAAATCGCCGAGGGTTTTGAGACGGTGGTGCTCATGCTGACGAATGGCGACGTGGCCGCGGGAACCTTTGCCGGACAGGACGCCGCGGGCGTGAAGCTCAAGGTGCTCGACGCGCAGGGGAAGGTGCAGGTGCAGACCGTGCCGCTCGCGCAGATCAAGGAACGCCAGTCCGCGCCGTCGCCGATGCTGCCGGGGATGGGCGAGATGCTGACGCGGGCGGAGTTGCGCGACGTGATCGAATACCTCGCGACGCGAAAGTAGCTTTTTGAAGTGCGGTGGCAAGCGACAGCGCGACACCGCTTTCGCCGGCACGATGCGCATCTCGATCGCGAACCGTGCCTACCCGGAGAACCATCCGAAAGCGGCGTGGCGCTGTCGCTTCCCCCCGCACTCCAAAGGGTGTTGGCGCGAGCGTTTTCTACGCCCCGAGCAACTGCCGCAGCACGTACGGCAGGATGCCGCCGTGGCGGACGTAATCGACCTCGATGGCGGTGTCGATGCGGCAGCGGACGGGCTGCTTCATCACGGTGCCGTCGGCGCGGTGGATGACGAGGGTCACGTCGCTCATCGGCTTGAGGTCGTCGCTCAGGCCGAGCACGTCGAAGGTCTCGGTGCCGTCGAGTTTCAGCGACGCGGCATTGACGCCCTCGGGGAATTGCAGGGGTACGAGGCCCATGCCGCAGAGATTGCTGCGGTGGATGCGCTCGAAGCTCTGCGCGATCACGGCTTTGACCCCGAGGAGCGCGGTGCCTTTCGCCGCCCAGTCGCGCGATGAGCCGGTGCCGTACTCCTGGCCGGCGAGGATGATCAGCGGCACGCCGGAGCTTTGGTATTTGATCGCCGCGTCGTAGATGGGCATCTGCTCGCCGGTCGGCTGGAGCCGGGTCACGCCGCCCTCGGTGCCGGGGGCCATGAGATTTTTGATGCGCACATTGGCAAAGGTGCCGCGGGTCATGATGCGGTCGTTGCCGCGGCGCGAGCCGTAGCTGTTGAAGTCGTCGTGCTCGACGCCGTGCTGGGTGAGGTAGGCACCGGCGGGCGAGGTTTTCTTGATCGCGCCGGCGGGCGAAATGTGGTCGGTCGTCACGCTGTCGCCGAAGATGCCGAGCGGGCGCGCGCTGCGGATCTCGTGGATGTGGCCGGGCTCCATGCTGAAATTTGCAAAGAACGGCGGCTCCTGGATGTAGGTCGAATTTTCATCCCACGCATAGACGTCGCCGACGGTGCCGGGGATTTCGTTCCACTTCGGATTCTGCGTGGCGAAGTCGGTGTAAAGCCGGCGGAAGACCTCCGGGCTGAGCGCGCTCTGCATGGCGTGGTTGATCTCGGCGAGGCTCGGCCAGAGGTCGCGGAGGAAAACGGGTGTGCCATCTGCGGCGATGGTGATGGGCTCGGTCGTGAGGTCGATATCGACGCGCCCGGCGAGCGCGAAGGCGACGACGAGCGGCGGCGACATGAGGAAGTTCGCCTTGATGTTTTGATGGACGCGCGCCTCAAAGTTCCGGTTGCCCGAGAGCACGCTTGCGGTGATGAGATCGTTCTTCGTGATCGCGTCCTCCAGCGCGGGATGAAGCGGGCCGGAGTTGCCGATGCACGTGGTGCAGCCGTAGCCGACGGTCTGAAATCCGAGCGCGTCGAGATACTGCGAGAGGCCGGTCTTGTTCAGATAGTCGGTGACCACGCGCGAGCCCGGCCCGAGCGAAGTTTTCACTGCGGGGTTCACCGTGAGGCCGCGCTCGACGGCCTTCTTCG
>JAYWEP010000079.1:0-13774 GCA_043779205.1 Chthoniobacter sp.
GCGCGCGCGGCACGCAGCGCCTCGTCCGCATGGCCGTCTGTGCCACCGACGCCGAAGAGCGCCATGAAACCGTCACCGAGGAATTTGTTGATCATGCCCGCGTGGTCGCTCTCGACCACATGGACCATCACGCCGAGGAACTCATTCAGCCCCGCGACCACCGCCTGCGGCGACAACCCGGCGCTGCGTGAGGTGAAGCCGCGGATGTCCACAAACATCACCGTCACGATTTCCTCCGTGCCGCCCAGCCCCGGATCGCGCGAGAGGATTTGCTCCGCCGCCTGCCGCCCGACGTGCAGGCCGAAGGTGCGGCGCAGGCGCTCCTTTTCGCGCAGCTCCACGATCATGTGGTTAAACTCGCCGATGAGCAGGCCGAACTCATCCGCGCGCCGCAGCGGCACCTCGACATCGAGCCGCCCTTCGGCCACGGCTTGCGCGGCGAGCCGGAGGTGCTCGATGGGTTCCGAGACGAGTCGGCTGATGAGGATCGCCGTCGCCAGCCCGAACGCGATGCCGACCGTACCGACGAACGCCGCGAACCATGGCGTCATCCCCGGCGAGGCCGGCGCGAAGCTCAGGAGCAGCAGCGAGCCGATCGGGCAGATGCCCGCGGAGACCGCCCACATGAGGCCGCGCGCTTTGAGCGACACGGCGAAAACCCCGGTCATGCGATCCGCGCGCGCGTCGCGGAAGAAGACTGGATAAAGCCCCCAGTGGCTCGCGAGTTCGATGAGGAAAAAGCTGTGCGTCACCGCGATGAATGCCGCGACGAGAAAAGACGTGGGCAGATGCCAGAGCAATTGCGCACCCAGCCCCGCGCTCGTGGTGCCGAGGGCGATGAGGAAAACCGGAATGCAAAGCAGCCACGCCACGCCCGAGACGAGCGCGCCGCGCCACGGCAGATGGATGAGCCGCCGCCGCGCGACCGCGAGCTTTTCCTCCTCCACCGCCGCGCCCGCGCAGAGCTGGCGAAAGGGTCCGCGCAATTGGAACACAACCCGCAGCCACCAGGCGACGGCGAGGGGATAGATGAGCAGGTTGAAGGCGATGACCGTGTGGATGAAACGCTGCTTCATCTCCGGCGTGCGGAGCAGCGGCTCGATGACCGTCGCGTTGTAGAAAATATTGAAGAGGCTGCCGAGAAGCTGCGGCGCCACGGGCGCGAGGGAGACGACGAGGATGGCGCGGCTGCGGCACCGGCGCTCGCGTTCGGTGAGGCTCAGCGCAGGGTCCATGGCCGGTAGTAGTCGAGCAGGATGAGCCGGCCGGAGATTTTTCCCGCGGCGGACGCCCGCTGGACGGCGGGAAAACCGGTGAGCAGGCCGAACGAAAAACCGCGCGCGAGCGGGCGGAAAAAATCGTCCTGATGGCTCGGCAGCAGATAGCGAGGGCGGAGCGCCCGGACCAGCGGCGCGAGACGGCGGCGGCTGTCATTCAGCGCCACGCCGATGATCGCGAGATCGACGGGCGCGATGTCCGCGGGAGGCAACTCCGCACCGGGAACCCCGCCGGAATCGATGTAGATGCGCTGGCCCGCGGCTTCGATGAGGAAGGCCAGCGGCTCACCCATGACCCAATCCGCCGGCCGTCGCGGGCGCGGCGCGGGCGCGGTTTTCTCGCCGGGGAAAGGCTGCATCCAGAGCAGCCGGTCATGCTCCGCGCCGAGCACGCGCACTTTCCACGGGCCGAGACGCAGCACATCGCCCGGCGCGACGACCGCGCAGCGCAGCGGCGAGAGGCCGTGGGCGGTGACGAGATTCACGGCAGTGGCGGAGCCGACCAGCCGCGCGCCGGTGCTGCGCATGATCTCGGGCGCATCGAGGAGATGATCGAAGTGCCCGTGCGTGGCGAGCAGCGCGTCGATCCGGCGCGGCAGCGGCACGAGCGCGGCGGCGACGAGCTTCGGGTCGGAGGCGATCGGCGCATTGAAAGCGACGGCACCCAGCGGCGCGCGCGTGAAATACGGATCGACGAGCAATGCGCGCCCGCCCGCTTCGAGCAGGTAGCCGTTCACGCCGAGATAGGTCACGCGGATGCCGTCCGCCTTTCGCGCGCCGCCGGGATCGGCGACGACCAACTCACGCCACCGATCAAGCCCGCCGGCAGGTGCCGCACACGGGCACAGCAGCGCCATGCTGAAAAGGACGGCGCGCAGGTTTCTCCACATGCCTCCCGCTTATGGGAAAACGCCCGGCACTGCAACAGGAGCCAGGCGCGCAAAATTTTGGAGTGCGCCGATTCATCGGCGCTGTGGTTCCGCGGCGCGGAGCCGGGATGGCGCGTCGCACCCGCCCACCGCACGGCTCCGCCGCCCACCGACAGCGGCGATGAATCGCCGCACTCCACAGTGCGCACCCTATGACGCAATCTTCCGTTGGCGCGCTCCGGGGCTTGCGGTAGGGTGCGCGCCTTTTCCAGCCAGCCATGAAGACGAGCGACATCATCTATCTCGACAACAACGCGACCACGAGGGTGGATCCCGCCGTCGTCGAGGAAATGCTGCCGTTTCTCACCGAGCTGTATGGCAATCCGTCGAGCGGCTACCGCTTCGGGCAGCAGGTGGGGAAGGCGCTGGAGCAAGCGCGGGAGCGGGTCGCGGGGCTGGTCGGGTGCGAGCCGTCGGAGATCATTTTCACGAGCTGCGGGACGGAATCGACGAACGCGGCGATCAATTCCGCGCTGCTCATGGATCGCGACCGGCAGCATATCGTGACGACGCGGGTGGAGCATTCCGCCACGCTGAAGCACTGCGAGACGCTGGCGAAACGCGGGCACGAAATCACCTGGCTCGGCGTGGATGATCGCGGCCAGATCGACCTCGCGGAGCTGGAGCGCGCGGTGCGCCCGGACACGGCGCTCGTCACGGTGATGTGGGCGAACAACGAGACCGGCGTGCTTTTTCCCATCCACGAGATCGCCGAGATCGTGCGGAAAAAGGGCGCGCTCTTTCACACCGACGCGGTGCAGGCCGTCGGCAAAATCCCGCTCGCGCTGCGCGAGTCGAAGATCAATTTCCTCTCCCTCTCCGGCCACAAGCTGCACTGCCCGAAAGGCGTCGGCGTGCTCTACGTGAACCGGCGGACGAAGTTTGCGCCGTATCTCATCGGCGGCAGCCAGGAGAACGGCAAGCGCGCGGGGACGCAGAACGTGGCGGGCATCGTGGCGCTCGGCAAAGGGTGCGAAATCGCGGGCGAGTTCATGGAGCACGAGGCGACGACCGTGCGCGGCTTGCGCGATGCGTTTGAAAACGGCATGCTCGCGCGGATCGAAGGCGCGCGGGTCAACGGCGATTGCGATCACCGGCTGCCGAATACGTCGAACATGGCGTTCGAGGGCATCGACTCCGAAGGCGCGCTGATGCTGCTCGATCAGCACCACATCTGCTGCTCCAGCGGCTCCGCCTGCACCACCGGCTCGGTGCATGCCTCGCATGTGCTGAAGGCGATGGGCTTTTCCGACGACCGCGCACGGGCCAGCCTGCGCTTCTCGTTCAGCCGTTTCAACACGGGCGGCGAGGTGGAAAAGGCGCTGGAGGTTTTGCCGAAAGTCATCGGCAAACTGCGGCGCGTGGCGGTCGCGGCGTAGCGGGGTTTCCGCACCTTAGTCCCGACTAAGTCACGGGCGCGGACGGGACGATGGTCACCGGCGGTGCGGGCGGCGGTTCCTCCGGCGGCGTGTAGCGGCGGAGCATGTCCATCGTCGGGGCTTCGAGCGGGAGGTATTTGTCCAGATCGACCGGGCGCTGCGCGTGGGAGTCGCGCAGCGCGGGATTTGCGCCGAGCAGGAGCAGCGACTGGACGGCCTGGTTCGAGGCGCTGGCGACGGCGGCATGGAGTGGGGTGCGGCGGTTTTTGTCGGCGGTGTCGATCTCCAGTTTCGAGGCGGCGAGCAGCTCGGCAAAAATTTCGCGCTCCCCTTTCGCGGGGTTGCCGGCGGCAAAGTGCAGCACCGTCCGTCCGTGGCGGACGCGGCGGCGGACGCGCCAGCGGCGAGCAGCAGCCGGATGGCGGCCAGATGCTGCGCGCCCGCGGCGCAGTGGATCGGCAGCGCGCCCTCGGCATTTGCGCGTTTCAGGTCGGCCCCTTTTTCCAGCAGCAGCTTGAGGATGCGGATCGAGTCGCTGCGACGGTGCTCATCCGCAAAATCATTCCAGCGGAAGAGGTCGCCCGGTGCGCCAAACACGGTCATCAGCGGTGTGTCGCCTCGGCCGTGGTGCGCGACGTTTGGATCCGCGCCGCGGCTGAGCAGAAACTCCACGAGCAGGACATCGCCGCGGGCCGTCGCGCGATGCAGCGGCGCTCCGCCGTGGGCTCCGTTGCCTTTTTTCGCACCGTCGCGGTCGAGCACCGCGCCGCGGGCCAGCAGGAGATCGAGCAGCGCCTCATCCCAGCCCGATTGGCAGGCTGCCTGCAAAATGGTTTCCCCGTTTTCGTCCGCCGCATTCACGTCGGCCCCGCGGTCCAGCAGCGCGCGCACGACGGCGAGGCGCGCTTCCTTTTGGCTCGCGCGGCCCCGCACCGCCCAGTGCAGGGCGGCGCGGCGCGGGCTGCCGGCGAGGGCGTTGAGGCTGGCCGCGTCCTTGGGCAAAAGGGCGCGGACTTCCTCGGCATCGCTGCGGCGGCACGCGTCGGAGAGCGCGTCGGCAGAAAGCGGGCACGCGGGGAAAACCAACGCGGCGGCGGCCATGAGGATCGGCAGCAGAGCATTGCTACGGCGTGTGAATTTCGGAAGGATGGCGCGCATGAAAAACCCCGCCGGTATGACAACCCCGCTTCGTCGTGCCTGGCAAGCCTGGCGCGGCGGCGCGCTGCCCATCGCGCTTGCGGCGCAGCTTTTTTCGGCCCTGGCCGCCCGCGCGGAAGACGCGCCATTGCCGGCGCTGCCGCCGCCCGGCGCGGATGCGGCGGTGGTGCAGACTTTGGGCGATGCCCCGTTCCGCATCGCGGCGGAAGTCGCCGCGGTGCGCCTGTCGCCGGACGGGACGGAGATTTTTGCGATGCATGAAAATGAAGCGCGCATCTCGATCCTCGATGTGACGACGGGGCGGGTGAAAATGCGGCTCCCGCTGCTCGGCCAGGGCTTCGATCTCTCCGCCGACGGGCGTCTCCTGGCCGGGATTCATGATCATTTGGAAAACGAAAGGTCTAAGAGTCTCTTCGGCGTCTGGAAATGGCCGGAGCGCTCCGCGCTGTGGACGCGCGACGATCTCGGGATGCCGGGCGCTTCGAGCTTTTCGCCCGACGGGAAAATGCTCGCCGTCCTCGGCTCCATCCCGGGTGCCCGCTCCGGTAATTTCGTCGCCGTCTTTGACGCGACGAGCAGCCGCGAGCTTTGGCGGGTCAGCGTGCCGGAATCCGAAAACCATTTTGCCCGCGGGCTCGCGTGGCTGGAGAATACGCGGCTGATGGCGACCATCCCGGAAAGGAATCGCGGCGGCGCGCAAATTTTTCGGGCATCCGATGGACGGCGCGTCGAACTGGATTCCGAGATTCTCAAGGACACCTCCGGCACGGAGCAGATCGCCGTGGCGGATCATGCGCCCGTCTTCGCGTTCTACAATGAACTGCATTTCGAGGTGGTGAAAAGAACCCGCGGCGAGCGGCTCGAATCCATCCTCAGCGGCAGCGTGGAGGACGCCTACGACCCCGATCTTTCCATCAGCGGCTTGGACATTTCCCCCGATGGCCAGTTCCTTTTCGTCGCCACGCTGGCCGCCTGCACCATCTACGATTTGGAAAAACGCGCGGTGCTCCGCAAACTCCAGGCGGGAGCTGAGGCCGCCCATTTTTCCGCCGACGGCGAGACGGTCGTGACCGCCCTGCACTCCGGGATCGAACTGCTCGCCACGAAGACCTGGATGCCCCGCCTCCCCGCGCATCCGCCCGCCCACCGCCACGCCATCCGTCAGGTTTTATTCTCCCCGGATGGCACCCTGCTCGCCTCGAATGACGGCGACCAAATCCTGCTCTGGGACTGGCGCGCGGGGCAGGTCCGGGCGCGCATCCCGTATCCGACCGCGGGAAATCATTTCAAGGACATGGTCTTTCATCCCAAAGACACGCTCCTCGTCGCCGGCAATGGCGCGGAAGTTTTCTGGTGGGATTTTGGCCACGTGCCCGGCGGCGCGAGCGGCCTGCCCGCCGACGCCGCGGAACCCGCCCACAAGCGCATGTTTCACCTGACGGAGCCGCCCCGCCCGCTTCACGAAACCCATCTTTGCTTCGATGCTGCGGGGCAAAAACTCGTCGTCGCCACCGACCGTTTCGCCAGCCTGATCGAGTTCGGAGCCGATGCGCGGGAGCCCGGCAAACGGGTCCGCCAGTTGACGCTCGGCCCCTTTGAAAACTACGAATATATCCGCGACATCGCGCTGCGCCCGGACGGGCGGCGGTTCAGCATTGCCACCGACCTGCAGCTCCGCAGCTTCGATCTCGAGACCGACGAAAAAACCGGTGAATGGAAAATTTCGGCCTACGGCCGGGACGGGCGGGTGACCGCGTTTTCACCCGACGGACGCTGGTTTGCCATGAATGAAAAAATCGACGGCAACGAAGTCGCGATCCTCGACACGAACTCCGGCACCGCGGAGATGACCCTGCCCGTGGCCGACGCCCGCGGCCTGCTGACCCGCCGGATGGGCGACTGGAAAGCCTGGTCGGCGGACGGTTCCAGGCTGGCCTGCTCCGCCTACAACGGGTTCGAGGGCTGGGCGGGCTGCTCCGTGTGGGACATGAAAAGCGGACGCCGGCTCGGCATCCAGGCCAGCGCGCGCGGGCGCATTTCGGCGATTGCCTTCACGCTGGACGGACGGCATCTCGCGGCGGCGAGCGTGGATGGCTCCATCCAAATCTGGGATCTCGAAAAGGCTTTCCACAAATAACGCGGACGGACGCCTGCGCCACGGCATCCTACGTCTGCGGCGTCTCCTTCGGCAGTGGGAAGACCCACTTGTGATAGAGGAAAAATTTCAGCCCGCTGAGGAAGAACTGCGTGGCCACGATGTCGAGATCGAGCGCGAAACCGCCGATGCTGAAAGCCATGTGGTTGTCGTGCTGCTTGAGCAGGGTGAGCAGACCCGTGGAGAGCGCGGACATGAGCAGCACGGCTCCGAGATAGCGCGGGAGGGCGTCGCGTTTGCGGCTGTCGCCGCGGAAATTGATGAAGTAATTCCAGACGAAAAAGAAACTCGCGCTGACGCCGATGCTGCATGCCGAGACGGCGAGGAGCGGCAGGCCGGGGTGCGCCGCCTGCAGCCATTTGAAAGGCGTGGCGATGAGCAGGTAATTCATCACCGAGCCGGCGAGGAACCACAGGAAACGCGCGCGCGCTTTCTGGCGGCGCTTCGGCGGTTCGAGGTCGGTGAGGTCTTTCATCCGCCCGTGCTTACGGGGAAGGCGCGCGGGCAACAAATAGAAATGCCGGTTGCGGATTGTCCTGCGCTCACCGAAAAAATTGCCGCTCATGTCCACGGATGAAAACCCCACCCTGCGCCGCGTCGCTATCACGGCGATGGGTGTGGTCAGTCCGCTCGGCGCGGGGGCGGAGGAAACGGCGCGCGCGCTGCGCGAAGGGCGCGACGCGGTGACGCCGGTGACGCGTTTCGACGTGAGCCGGACGCGGTGCCGGACGGCGGGGCAGGTGGAGGAAAGGCGGAGGGCGGAAGGCGGAAGGCGGAAGACGAGACTGCATCGCGCCAGCCACATGATGATCGCGGCGGCGCGGGAGGCGCAGGGGCAGGACGCGGGGTTTGTGCCGGAGCTTTTTGTCGTGGGGACGACGAGCGGGGGGATGAGTTTCGGAGAGCAATTTTACCGGGCGCAGGTGGCGAAGGTGCGGCCGCGCGAACGGGCGGCGTGGCTGGCGAATTATCTGCCGCAGAAGGCGGTGCTCGATGCGCTGGAGGCGTGCGGGTTTTCGTGCCCGAGCCAGATCATCGCGAATGCGTGCGCGTCCGGGACGAATGCGGTGGGGCATGCGTTTCGGCTGGTGCGCGCGGGGAAACATGAGCGCGTGTGGTGCGGCGGGTATGACGTGATTGCGGAGATGGTCTTCGCGGGCTTCGATTCGCTCCAAGCTTCGACCACGGAAAAGATCCGCCCTTTCGACAAAAACCGCACCGGCCTCGTGCTCGGCGAGGGCGCGGCGATTCTGGCGCTGGAGGAAATGGAGTCGGCGCGGCGGCGCGGCGCGCGGATCCTCGCGGAGGTCACGGGCTACGGGATTTCGACGGACAATCATCATCTCACGCAGCCGCATCCCAGCGGCATCGGCCCGCGGCAGGCGATGGAGCGGGCGCTCGCGGATGCGCGGCGCACGGCGGGCGAGGTCGATTACATCAATGCGCACGGCACGGCGACGGCGTTCAACGACGCGACGGAAGGCACGGCCATCGCGCAGATTTTCGGCGACCGGGTGCCTGTCAGCTCGACGAAATCCATGATGGGCCACGCGCTCGGCGCGGCGGGCGCGATCGAGGCGGCGTTCTCCGTGCTCGCGCTGCGCGGGCAGTTTCTCCCGCCGAATATCAACTACGCGGAACCCGATCCCGCGTGGACGCTGAACATCGTCGCGAATAAATCGCGCGAGGCGCGGGTGCGCTGCGTGGTGTCGAACTCGTTCGGCTTCGGGGGCACGAATGCGTCGATTGTTTTGGAAAGGGCCGAGCCGTGAGCGCGCACCTCGCCGGAATGGGCTGGGTGACGCCGCTGGGTGCGGGGCTGGATGACGTGTGGGCGCGGCTGATGGCGGGCGACACGGCGGAGGTGAAAGCGATCGCGAATCCCGAGACGGGTCGCGCGCTCGCCTATGCGCCGGTGCCGATGAAGCTGGTCGAGGCGCTGGGGCGCAATCCGCGGCTGCGGCGGTCGAGCGCGATTTCGTATTTCGCCGTCGCCGCGGGACTCGCGGCGCTGGCGGATGCGGGCGTGGAGATGACGCCGGAGCTGGCGGCGCGAACGGCGGTGGTTTTCGCTATCTCGAGCGGCGGCGTGGCTTACACGCGCCGGTTCTACGAGCAGGTCGTGAAGCAGGGCGCGAACGCGGCGAGCCCGCTGCTTTTTCCCGAGACGGTCTATAACGCGCCGGCCAGTCATTTCGCGGCGCAGCTCGGCATCGACGGCGCGAGCTACACGCTCGTCGGCGACGCGTCGGTCGGACTCGCGGCGCTGAAGTTTGCGGAGCAATTGCTGGACACCAGCGACCTCGCGCAGGTTGTGGTCGTCGGGAGCGAAGAGATGGATTGGGTGCTGTGCGCGGCGTATCGCGAATGGCGGCTGGCGCGCGGTGCGGAGGCGGGTTCGCGCGGCGCGCTGCTCGCGGAAGGCGCGGCGGCGTTGGTGCTCGCGCGGGAGGGGCGGGTGAAGATCGCGGCGCTGCACGACGGCGTGTCCGTCTTCCGGCGAGCGGAAGCGGCGGCGGCGCTGGATCGCGTGTTCGCGGACTTGGTTCGCGAGTCCGCCGTCGATGTCGTCATCGGCTGCGCGAATGGCACCTTCGCGGATCGCGTCGAAAGCGCGGCGATCGCGCAGCACTGCCCGCGGGCGGCGGCCTACTTTCCAAAACAAGCATTCGGTGAAGCGCTCGGTGCGAGCGCGCTGATGCAGGTGATCGTCGGCGCGCTCGCGCTGACGAAGAGCGAGGTGCCCGGCTGCGTGCCGCGCGGCGAGGCTTTGAAAACCGCGCTCGTCTCCACGCTCGGATTCAACCAGCAGGCCAGCGGCCTGCTGCTGGCACGCGATTGCTGACCGCTACTTTTTCGGCGGGACGACGAGGATGGGGATGTGCGCCCGATGCCGCACGGCTTCGATGGTGCTGCCGTGGATGATGTCGCCGACGAGGCGGTGCCCGTGCGAGGCGAAGGCGATGAGATCGCAGGCGTCGGTCTCGGCGACTTTCAGGATTTGCGCGGGCGGGCTGCCGAGCGCGAGGCGGGTCTCGATGGTCAGGCCGGTCTCGGCGCGGAGGCGGGCGGCGGTGTCTTCGAGGTAGCGCCAGTCGCCCTGCATCTCCTCGGATTCGGCGAGGTTGAGCTGGTCGAAATTGCGGGCGACCCAGCCGTCGGCGACGTGCAGGAGGAGGAGCTGGCTTTTCGTCAAAAGGGCGAGCTGCGTGACGTGCGGGAGCAGCTCGTGGTCGGATGGGGTGGTGTCGAGGGCGACGAGGATTTTGCGGTACATGGCGGGGATTTTTTAGAGAGTGGACCGAAATTCCAAACGGAAGGCTTTTTGACCACGGATTTCGCGGATTACACGGATTTTAGGAAATTCAAAATCCGTGTAATCCGTGCAATCCGTGGTCAAAAAAATCATCGCTAAACGAGTTTCGGTAAGTGCTTTCAGAACCCGAGCGCGTCCTGCCACGCTTTCGGGGCGAAGAAATCGAACAGGAGCTTCACGTTGAGGACGACGATGACCACCGCCGTCGTCCACGCGAGAACCTTGATCCAGAGCGGGTTCACGAACGCTCCCATCTTCACGCGGTTGCCCGTGAAAAGGAGCAGCGGGATGACGGCGAAGCCGAGCTGCATGCTGAGGATGACCTGGCTCCAGATGAGCAGATCGGTGGTGCGGCCTTCGCCGAAAAAACCGATGACGCAGACCGCCGGGACGATGGCGATGAGCCGCGTGATGAGCCGGCGGAGCCACGGCGCGAGGCGGATGTTGAGGAAGCCTTCCATGACGATCTGCCCGGCGAGCGTGCCGGTGAGCGTGGAGTTTTGCCCGCTGGCGAGGAGGGCGAGCGCGAAGAGCGTGCTGGCGATGCCGACGCCGAGCGTGGGGCTGAGGAGCTGGTAGGCGCTCTGGATTTCCGCCACATCCTGATGACCGGTGAAATGAAACGCGGCGGCGGCGAGGATGAGGATGCCGCCGTTGATGAAGAGCGCGAACATGAGCGCGAAGGTCGAGTCGATGCTGGCGAACTTGATGGCCTCGGCTTTGCCCGCGGGCGTGCGCTCGAAGTTGCGCGTCTGCACGATCGAGCTGTGGAGGTAGAGATTATGCGGCATGACCGTCGCGCCGAGGATGCCGATGGCGACGAAGAGCATCTCGCGGTCTTGCAAAATCCCCGCCGAAGGAATGAAGCCGAACGCGATGCCGCCGAGGTCGGGTTTCGCAAAAATCAGCTCGGCGAGAAAGCAGCCGCCGATGGTGAGGATGACGGCGATGACCAGCGCCTCGACGTAGCGGAAACCTTTGTTTTGCAGGAAGAGGACGATGAGCACGTCGAGCGAAGTGATGACGCAGCCCCAGACCAGCGGGATGCCGAAGAGGAGCTGCAAACCGATGGCGGAGCCGACGACTTCCGCGAGATCGCAGGCGGCGATGGCGAGTTCGCAGAGCAGCCAGAGCGCCCAGACGGCGGGCCGCGAATACGAATCGCGGCAGGCCTGCGCGAGGTCGCGGCCGGTGACGACGCCGAGCTTCACGCAGAGGTGCTGGAGCAGGATGGCCATCAGGTTCGAGATGAGGATGACCGAGAGGAGGGTGTAGCCGTAATGCGCGCCGCCGGCGAGGTCGGTGGCCCAGTTGCCGGGGTCCATGTAGCCCACGGAGACGAGAAAACCGGGGCCGGCGAAGGCGGCGATTTTTTTCCAAAACGAGGCTCCGGCCGGCACCGGCACGGAGCGGAAGACCTCCGGGAGCGAGTCCCCGCTTTGCCGCCGCCAGCCGCCGGCGGGCGCGGGATCCAGGGTGGGTTCGGATGAAGTGGGAGTGCTCAAATTTAGGTCGGGCTAACTTTATTGTCCGATCCTAGAAATGTGTCAACAGGCAAAATTCAGTTTCCTTGACCGGCTTTCCGCCGCCTCCTAGCCTCGCCCGCAAATGCCCGCCGCCAAAGCCACCGCCACACCCGCCGCCTCGCAGGCGGTGGAGGATTACCTCGAGCGCATTCTCGAGCTGATCAATACGAAGGGCTACGCCCGCGTGGTCGATATCGCGCAGAGCCTGAAAATCTCGCAGGCCAGCGTGACCAACATGGTGCAGCGGCTGGATGCCGAGGGGCTGCTGAACTACGAGAAATACCGCGGCCTCATCCTGACCACGGCGGGCGAGGCACTGGCGCGGAACATCACGCGGCGGCACCAGTTGCTCACGGATTTCCTCAAACTCCTTGGACTCGATGACGAGGTCATCTATCACGATGTCGAAGGCATGGAACACCACATCAGTCCCCCGACCCTCCGCGCCATCGAGACGCTGACCCACCATCTCCAGCGGCAGCCCGCGCTGCTCGCCAAGGTGCAAAAGCAAAGCCATGAAAATTGAAAAAACGGAATTTGGCGGATGGGCGAACTGCCTCCGCATAGCGAACGAACACGCCGAACTGATCGTCACGCTCGACGTTGGGCCGCGGATCATTTCCTACCAGCATCTGCCGGGCGGAAAGAACGTGCTCAAGACGAACGCGGAGGAGCTGGGCAAAAGCGGCGAGGATCATTTCGTGGGGCGCGGCGGGCATCGCCTCTGGCTCTCGCCGGAAAATGAGCGCACCTATCTGCCGGACAATGTCCCGGTCATTTCCGAGGTGCTGCCCGACGGGGTGCGGCTGGAGAGCATCGTGGGCGGGATCAAGAAGGAGCTGACCATCACGCTCGCCGCGGAGACCTCGGCGGTCACGCTCGCGCACCGCGCCACCAATCTCGGCGCGGAGCCGGCGACGCTGGCGACGTGGGGCATCACCGTCATGGAACCCGGCGGGCTGGAGATCATCCCCCGGCCGCCGCTCGGCGAGCACCCGCGCGACCTGCTGCCCAATCGGATGCTCGTGCTCTGGCCGTACACCGACACCTCCGACGACCGCTGGCGCTGGGGCCGCGAGTTCATCACGCTGCGGCAGACGGCGCACACGCCGCCGACGAAGCTCGGCCTGCGGCATCGCATGGGCTGGGTCGGCTACCTCATGCGCAGCGCGCTGTTCATCAAGACGGTCGCCTTCGAGGAAGGCGCGACCTATCCCGATTTCGGCTGCAACTTCGAGACCTTCTCCAATGCGCAGATGCTCGAAATGGAAACCCTCAGCCCGCTGCGCACCCTCGCGCCCGGCGAATCCGTCGGGCACACCGAAGCGTGGCGGCTCTTTGGCTCGCTCCCCGAACCAGACTCGCTGAAAGAATCCGCGCTCGCCGAATGGCTCGCGCCTTTCCTCGCCAAAATCGGCCTCCCGTGAAAACTCCGCCCATGCGCCTCTTTCTCAAACTCCTGCCTCTCGTCTGCACCCTCGCCATCTTCGGCGGCTGCGCCACGGCCGATCCGCAGGGCGCTTCGCGCACGGCCATGCTCGCGGAAATCCAAGCCGAGCAGCCCGGCAGCTACGTCATTGGCCGGCGCTATTACAAAGTGGACTACAAATTCTGGGGCTGGCTGCGCAAGCCGGGGCAGCCGTGGAGCAGCGCGGTTCTGGTGATGATGAACGAAAACACCAAGCTCGCGCCCGACCGCGAGCTGGGCAAACTCGGGAGCGACAACAACTACGAATACAAGCTCTTCGGCGACTTCTCCGGCCAGCGCGTCTATGAGCCGGCGAGCAATGGCTTCTACCCCGAGTTTGTCCTCAAAGGCTACGAGCTGAAGAACGTCTCGCCCGGCAATATCTACAAGGCGGCGGGCGCGACGAGCCCCGAGCGGCGGGTGATCGCGCATCCGTACTGAGCTAACCGCTAATGGGCACTGATGGACACTATTAACCCGGCGAACTATTAGATAGCAAGGTGGGCGTAGTGTGCTAAGTCTTTGAGATGAAAGAACGAGATGCCCGGAGATTAGGACAATCAACC
>JAYWEP010000080.1:0-12486 GCA_043779205.1 Chthoniobacter sp.
AGGCTGCGCCCTTCCCGCCCACCGAAACACCACCAACCCAAACCCCGAAAACCAACAGAAACTCTCATAGCGAGTGGATCAAAAACCGGGGGCAGGCCACTAGCGGATGTCACCGGGGAATAGCGTGCCTCTCGGAGAGGGGATGGTTGCGAGCCTTGGCGAGAAAATCCGCCCCGCTGCCGTGGCCAAGAGACTTCCCGAAAGCCGCGGAAATACCTCGGGAGCGCAGAAGTGGCAGGACAACATCTCGCTCGAAAGCTCGCCGACCGGGCGGCACTTCCTGCGCCTGCAGCTCACGGGAAACTGAGCGGCTATTCGCGAAACACGTCCGCGACGGCCAGGCTCCAGCCGGGAAAAAGCGCGCTCGTCAGCGCGTCCGTGTCTGCCAGTACCGACATGGGTTCAGCGGGATTTTCCCGCAGCCGATAAACCTCGACCGTGCGCGTCTTCGGCGAGACGACCCAAAATTCCTCCACACCGCTCTCCGCATAAATCTCGCGCTTGCGCCCCAAATCCAGCGTTGCCGTGCTCGGTGAAAGGATTTCGACGACTAGGTCGGGTGCGCCTGAAGCGCCGTAGTCAGTCAGAATCGCGCGCCGCTCTTCGCACACGAAATAAAGATCAGGGTTGAGGATTCTGTCGTCCGTAAAAAGCACATCGCTCGGTGCGACATAGATTTTTCCAAGCGGATTCTGACGCAAATAAAAGCGCAGATCGCTCGCGAGATTGAGCAGGATATTCTGGTGGTCGCGGCGCGGACTGGGGGACATATACAAATCTCCGTCAATGAGTTGAAAGTATGGGGGCCCTTCCGGCAGGCGGAAAAACTTCTCCGCAGTCATCCCGTAAGCGGCTGTGCTCGGACTGGTCATGCGCGGAATATCGGGGGCAATCGCGCGCAATCAAGCGCCGCCTTCCGCGGTGTCGTCGTCTTCGTTACTCACGACCGGCGCGATGCCCGAGAGCATTTCGCCTTCGCGCATGTTGATCAGGATTACGCCTTGCGCGTTGCGTCCGGTCTCGCGGATGCCGGCGACTTTGGTGCGGACCATCTTGCCCTTGTTTGTGATGAGCATGAGTTCATCCGTGTCGCGCACGGTGAGCGCACCGGCGACGCCGCCGGTCTTCTCATTGGTCTTCATGGTGATGACACCTTTGCCACCCCGGGATTGGAGGCGATAGACCGGCCCCTTGTCGTCATCGAACGGCGTGCGTTTGCCGAGGCCGTTCTCTCCGGCGACGAGCAGCTTCGCATTCGGATCGACCAGCGCGGTGCCCACCACGTAGTCGCCTTTGTCCGGGCGGATGCCCCAGACGCCGACGGTGTCGCGGCCCTGGTCGCGCATTTCCTCCTCGCTGAAACGGATGCTCATGCCCTGGTGGGTGACGAGGACGATCTCCTGATGGCCTACGGTCAGCTTGCAGTCGATAAGGCGGTCGCCGTCCTCGATCTTGATCGCGATGAGGCCGCCTTTCCGGATGTTTTTGAAGTCGCTGAGGTTCGACTTTTTCACGATGCCGCTGCGCGTGGCGAAGACGATGTGCAGCTTGTCGGTCCAAGTGTCCTCTTCCTTCTTCTGGCCCTGGATGCGAATGGTGGCGGCGATCTTTTCCTCGCTGCGGAGTTCGAGGATGTTTGCGATCGAGCGCCCTTTCGACGCGCGCGAGCCTTCGGGGATTTCAAACACCCGCTCGACATAGCAGCGCCCGTCGTGAGTGAAAAAGACGAGGTAGTCGTGCGTGGTCGCGGTAAAGAGATGCTCGACGAAATCGTTATCCTCTTCGTTATCCGCCTCGCGTGCGGTCATGCCAATGACGCCTTTGCCGCCGCGCCGCTGGGCGCGGTAGGCGGAGACGGCGGTACGTTTGATGAAGCCGTTGTGCGTAATCGTGATGATGCAGCCTTCGTCCGCAATAAGGTCTTCGATGCTGATCTCGCCTTCCGCCGGGACAATCTGCGTGCGGCGCTCGTTGCCGTATTTCTTCTGCAGCTCGCGCAGCTCGCTCGTGATGATTTTCAGCACACGATGCTCTTTCGCGATGATGTCCATCAGGTCCTTGATCGTCTCAATGAGCGCATCGTATTCGTTCTTGATGCTGTCGCGCTCGAGGCCAGTGAGTTGGTAAAGGCGCAGGTCGAGAATGTGGCCGACCTGCTTCTCAGTGAACTTATACTTACCCTCGGTGAGCCGCGCCTCGTCGCGGATGAGGATGCCGAGTTGCTCCACGGCTTTGCGTGTCCACGAGAGCGCCATGAGCTTGGCCTTCGCGTCGTCGCGGTCGCGCGAGTCGCGGATGATCTTGATGAAGTCATCGAGGTTCGCGAGGGCGATGAGGTAGCCTTCGAGCTTCTCGGCTTCGACCTCCGCCGCATTTAGCAGGAAGCGCGTGCGCCGCAGGATGACCTCGCGGCGATGCTCAATGTAGCAGGCGATGGCGTCTTTCAGCGGAAGCAGGCGCGGCTTGCCGTGGTCGATGGCGAGCGCATTGACACTAAAGGACGATTCGAGCGCGGTGTGCTTGTAGAGGTTGTTGATGATGACCTTCGGGTTGCCATCGCGCTTCAAGTCGATAACTACCCGCGTGTCCTCCGCGCTCTCATCGCGCACATCGCTGATGCCGGTAAGAACTTTGTCGTTGGTCAGATCGGCAATGCGCTTCACCAACTCCGCCCGGTTCACGTTATACGGAATCTCCGTGATGATGATCTGCTCGCGCCCACCCTTCACCTCCGCCACACCCACCCGCCCGCGCACCCGCACCTGCCCGCGGCCCGTCTCGAAGTATTGCCTGATGCCCGCCGTCCCCTGAAGAATGCAACCTGTCGGAAAGTCCGGCCCTTTCACATGCGCCATCAGCCCGTCGATGGTGATGTCCGGGTCTTCGATCTGCGCGCAGATGCCATTGATGCACTCGCTCAAGTTATGCGGCGGCATGTTCGTCGCCATGCCGACCGCGATGCCGGTGCCGCCATTGACCAGCAAGTTAGGAAACGCCGCCGGAAACACCGTCGGTTCCACGCGTGTCTCATCATAGTTAGGCACGAAATCGACCGTGCCCTTGTCCATGTCCTCCATCAGCGCCGCGCCGAGATGCTGCAAGCGCGCCTCGGTGTACCGCATCGACGCCGGTGGGTCGCCCTCGACCGAGCCGAAGTTACCCTGCCCATCGATGAGCATCTCGCGCATCGCCCAAGGCTGCGCCATGTGGACGAGTGTCGGGTAGATCGCCTGATCGCCATGCGGGTGATAGTTACCCATCGTCTCGCCCACGATCTTCGCGCACTTGAGATGCTTCCGATTCGGCTGCACGCCGAGTTCGTTCATCGCAAACAGAATGCGCCGCTGCGAAGGCTTCAGCCCATCGCGCGCATCCGGCAGCGCCCGGGAGATGATGACCGACATGGAGTAGTCGAGAAAGGACTTCGACATCTCCTCGGCCACGTTCACTTTTTCGACTTTTTCGTTTTGGTTATACATCGGTTGGGTTGGGGAAAGCGTTGGGTGTTAGCTGGGATCGTCGGTGGGGAAAACAGGAATGCCAAGCACGCCCGCAGCGTCGCGCATCCGCTTGTCCGTCGTGCAAAGCGGGAAGTCCTGCGACAGGTCGCAGGCCGCCGTGTGGATGGCGTCGAGCGTCCGCAACGCCACCGCCGGGTAGCAGCGTTCCAAGACATGATTGGCCCTGCGCAGCACGGCGGAGGTCAGCGGGTGGAGCAGAATTTCTTCCGACTCCACCCGCTCCCGAAACACGCGCCAGGCGACGGCCCGCTGCTTTGCTGAGATCACACCCTTGCGCTCTTTCGCGAGCAAGGTGGACCAAGTCTCCGTCAGCGACAATTCCGAAGCCGACAGCGGCACGCCAGCCAGCGCGTCCTGAAAAAAGCCACTATCAGCTTCTGTCACGAGCAGTTTAACGATGATCGCGGTGTCCAGAAACATGCTTTAACCTCGCGCGTCCCGGTCCTCGCGAATGATCTCATCGGCGGTCGGTCCTCCCCGCCACGGCGGCATCTTTTTGAGATGCTCACGCGTTCCCGTGAAGACTTTCCGCGGACGCTCCGCCATCGGCACCAGCCGCGCCTTCGGCACACCGTCGCTCGTGATGACCACCTCGCGCCCCGCCGCGACTTCATCCAGCAATCCGGACAAATGCGCCTTCGCCGCCCGCACGCTGATGGTGTGTCCCACGCCCGGCACCTCGCTGAATTCCCGCACGACCGAGGACTGCGTTTCATCGTCGTTTCCACGGATCATCATTGATTCAGTAGCTTTCATATCCGCACTGTAGTCACGCGTAGTCACATCCCGCAAGTTTTTCTTCCGATAAAGTGGAACAGGCTTCTTTTTCATCGCGGCGTTTCGTTGACGGAAAAAGGGTGTTCGTAGCCGTGAATCTCGGCGTCGAGTTGGGCGATGCGCTCACGAGCGGCCTTCACATCGGCAATCAATTCCTCAGCCGGAAGTAGAACGACTTTGCCTTCACGGCGAGTGACCACCGGGCGTCCGTCGCGACGATGTTCATCGACGACTTTAATGAACGCGCGATTGAGTCCGCGTTCCGTGAGCAACTCCATCGGAATGCCACGGGCGAGAGGAAAGGTTTCAGGCTTCATTTCGTTAGGTTCTGTTGGCGGATATACGCTTCACGAATAGCCGAAAGGAGAGTGTTCGAGCGCGCTTCAAACCGGGCAAAATCGACGGCGTTATCTCGGTTCAAATGAAGCTGCCCCTCGCCTACATTCCCGCGGTGCTGTCCCGAGGAGAAGTATTTGCTTCCCTCCACTTCTCGCGAAGCGAGAACCCAATATCGGATGACATCACGCCAGACACCGATCCAAATAAAGACATCGCAGCAGGCGGGTTTGATCTGCTGGAAATTCATATCGAACTGCTTCGTGGAATCGGAGGAAAGTGCCTTAAGATAAAGCGGTTCGTCAGTTTGAAAGGCGACCGCGCGCGAAGCTTTCACTTCGATGCGAATGCCAGCTTCGAGCAGGAAGTCGTATTGTCCGGCGTACCTTGGATCGATCTTCGCCGTCGGTTTCACAAGCTCCGGCACCAGTTCCTTCAAGTGTCCTTGCGCCCATGTCTCACCGAAACCTCTCGGCGCGCTGATCTCGAATACATAGAGGTAGAGATTGCGCGCGATGTATTCGTCGCGAAGGAGTTGGTAGTCGTCGATCAGGAGTGCGTCTGCGGCCAGCAAATGCGCGATGATGAACTCGTAGTCGTTGAAAGGATAGACGGATGCCAGCGTCTCTAGTCGTTCGCGGATGGCGGCCACGTTTGGCAGGCGATCAAGGAGTTGCTGGAGTTCTGCGTTCAGTCTTTCCATATCACAGGAGTGCGGGCTGCAACTCCGAATGGCTGCTCAACTCCGCTTCAAAGGCGTGGCCGTTTTGCCAGCCGAGTTTGCGCGTTTGGCGGTAATGCTCAATGCGGCGGATGGCAATTTCGCAAAAGATCGGGTCAAGATCGGCGGTGAAGCAGCGTCGTCCTAGACGCTCGGCGGCGAGCAGCGTTGTGCCGGAATGCGCAAAGAAATCGAGGATAATGTCGCCCGGTGAAGAGCTGGCCGCGACGATTCGCTCGATGCACTTGAGCGGCTTTTGCGCGTAGCAACCGGAAACATTCTCCTCCATGCGATAAAAGACTTGCTGGATGTCCACCCAGACATTCCCGGCGCGAATAAATTCGGAGCGGCTGCGCTCCGAGTTCTCTGTTTGCTTACCATTCACTTCCTTATAATAGCCGCGGAGAATTTTTGGGATGTCTGTATATTCCGCTTCGATGTGAAATGGAGCATCGCCGCGGACATAGAAGAGCAACTCTTGACGCACGGCCATCCAGTTATGTTGGGTTCCATAACCTCGCTGATTACGCATGGTAATGAAACTCCGAGGGCGGAGAGGCAGGTCACGCATCATCACCATGAAGTCGGGTAATGGTTGAAATCCCTTGTTTTGATCCGCACCAAGCCAGACATAAAGCGAGCAATCCGGAGCGAGCGCGCACAGCGAATGTTCCACCCAGCAGCGGCACCAACGAATGTAAGCGCCAATGTCGTCGGTTTGCTGGAATGCGACCAAGTTATAGGGCGGGTCTTGAATCGCTAACACTCCGCGCTGCCCGAACATCAAACGCGATACGGCTGCTCCATCCGCCGCATCGATGCAGCCAACACGATGCAAACCCTCCGGGTCATCCCATATCTCGCCAGCCGCTAGGCGACAGAACGGGAGCAGTTGCTCCCGCACTTCCGGCGACAGGTCGATCCGAGGCAAAGGATTGTTCTTCACTAGTTACACATCCAGCCGTGCGTTCAGGGCGTTGTCTTCGATGAATTGGCGGCGGGGTTCGACGATGTCGCCCATGAGGATGGTGAACATGCGGTCGGCTTCGACGGCGTTGTCTTCGTTCAGGTCCACTTTGAGCATCTTGCGCTTTTCGGGGTTCATCGTGGTCTCGTAGAGCTGCTTGGGGTTCATCTCGCCGAGACCTTTGAAGCGCTGGATGGAGAGGCCGCGTTTGCCGATTTCGAGGACTTTGATGAGGATGTCGGGGATGGCAAAGAGCGGGTGGGTGATGGCTTTGTCGCCTTCGCCTTCGATGAGTTCGAAGATGGGTGCGTCGCTGTCGGCGTAGTGCTCGATTTTCAGGCCCTTCTTGGCGAGTTCGTCGATGAGCTTTTGCGCGGAGGTGGATTCGTGCAGCTCGATGAGCTTGGCGCGGCGGCGGTTCGCGGGATCGAGCTTTTCTTTCTTGGCCTTCGCGACGGGCTCGGTGGGGACGATTTCACCTTCCACGGGTTCGGGCACGGGGTCGTCGTAAAGATTGAGGTCGCGGTTTCCCTCGTGGAAGGCGCGCACTTCGGCTTCGCCGGGGAAGTAACTTGCCCACTCGGTGTTACCCTCGCGGACTTTGACCATGAAGGTCGGGAGCTTGCCGGTCTTGGGATCGCGGTCGGCGAGATAGGACTCGAAATCGCCGCCGTGCCGCCGGATGGCGTCGCTGAATTTGGCGAGGCGCTCCAGCAGGTCGAGCATGTCCTTGAGCTGGGTGGCGGTGAAGATTTTGCCGTCGGCAAGGTTTTTTACCTTCACCTCGTCGGCCCCGAGGCCGATGAGGATTTTGTTGAGCTGCGCGTCGTCGTCCACGTACTCCTCGCGCTTCTTGCGCTTGATGAGATAGAGCGGCGGCTGGGCGATGTAGATCTTGCCCTGCTTCACCAGCTCCGGCATTTGCCGATAGAAGAAAGTAAGCAGCAGGGTGCGGATGTGGGAGCCGTCCACGTCGGCGTCGGTCATGATGATGATGCGGCCGTAGCGGAGCTTCGCGATGTTAAAGGTGCCTTCCTGTTCCTTGTCTCCTTTCTCGCCGCTGGCTGTGCCGATGCCGGTGCCGATGGCGGTGATGAGCGTCTGCACTTCGGTGTTTTGCAGCACCTTGTCGAGCCGCGCTTTCTCGACGTTGATGATCTTACCCTTGATCGGCAGGATCGCCTGGAAACGCCGGTCGCGTCCCTGCTTAGCGGAGCCACCTGCGGAGTCGCCCTCGACGACGTAAAGCTCGGTCAGCGCCGGATCGCGCTCGGAACAATCGGCCAGCTTGCCGGGCAGACCGCCGCCGGTGAGCGCGCCTTTGCGCACGGTCTCGCGGGCCTTGCGCGCCGCGTCGCGGGCGCGGGCGGCCAGGAGGCACTTATCGACAATGCGTTTCCCGACGTTCGGGTTCTGGTCAAAGTGCAGCATCAGCCCTTCGTAGCTGATCGAGCCGACGATCCCGTCCACCTCGGGTGAGATCAGTTTCACCTTCGTCTGGGACTCAAAGCGCGGGTCGGGATGCTTCACGCTGACCACGGCGGCCAAACCCTCAAGGACATCGTTACCCGTGATCGGCACGTCCTTGTCCTTGAGCAGGGAGTTATTCTTCGCATACTGATTGATGGCCCGCGTCAGCGAGCCGCGGAAGCCGCTGCTATGGGTGCCGCCGTCCGGGTTAGGCACGGCATTGGTATAGCAAAGCAACTGCTCATTATAAGTGTCCGTGTAATGCAGTCCGATCTCGACGATGACCTTGTCACGCGTGCCTTTGATCATGATCGGCTTCGGATGCACGAGCGTCTTGTTCTCCACGAGCCGCCCGACGTATTCCTCCACGCCGCGCGGATGCACGATATGCACCGGCTTTGCCCCCTCGTGCCGCTCGTCGAGGAAGGTGAACGACAGCGGCGCATTGATATAAGCGAGATCATTCAGCCGCGTGATGATGCGCTCGGCTTTGAACTCAATCGTCTCCAGAAAAATCTCCGTGTCCGGCATGAAGGTGATGAGTGTGCCGGTGTGTTTCTTCGACTTCACCTCGGCGATGACATGCAGCTTCTGTTTCGTCGTCCCGCGCTCGAACGACATCGCGTGAATCTTCCCATCGCGTGTTACTTCCACCTTGAACCACTCCGAAACCGCGTTGACGCACTTCGCGCCGACGCCGTGCGTACCGCCCGAATACTCGTAGTTGCCCTGCCCGTACTTGCCGCCCGAGTGCAGCCGCGTGAGCACGAGTTCCACGCCCGGCATGTTCTCCTCCTTGTTGATGTCCACGGGGATGCCGCGCCCGTTGTCGCGGATGGAAATGGACCCGTCGCTGTGAATGTTCACGTCGATGTGCGTGCAGTGCCCGGCGAGGAATTCATCGACCGAATTATCGAGCACTTCCGACACGCAATGATGCAGCGCGCGCTCGTCGGTTCCGCCGATGTACATGCCCGGCTTTTTGCGCACCGCTTCGAGCCCTTTGAGGGAGCTGAGATCGTCGGCGTTGTAGTTGGTTTTTTTGGAGGCGGTTTCGGATTTTGGAGCGTCGGGATCGGCCATATTTTGGATGGGGAAAATGTGAGCCGGAATCCTAGGGAGACGGGTAGCTCCCCACAAGGGGTTTTTTGCCCTGATTTTCGACGCTTTTCCCCAAGCGCTAGGGCTCAGCAAAAAGTCCGACCACAAGATATTGTGTGGACACCGCCTGCCCGATGCGAATGAATCCTCGCCTGTGAAAAGCACCCTCCGGCTCGCCGCGCTCCTCCTATTTTGCGTCCTCACTTTCGCCGTGCGCTGCCACAATCTGCGCGACGTTTTCATCGAGGGTCGCATCTATTTTGTCGATGCCGATTGCTACTCGCGAATGACCCGCGCGCGGATGGTCGCCGAGCATCCGGGAATGATCGTCAAGCAGCACGATTTCGAGAACTTCCCGCAGGGCGTGAAATCGCACACGACCGCGCCGCTGGACTACCTCATCGTGGCCGGGAAAAAGATCCTCGATGCCGGGTTTGCGATTTTCGATTCGGGCAGGACCAGCGTGCTGCGCGGACAGACCCTGGATCTTTCCGGCGCGCTCATCTCGCCGCTGCTGGGCGCGCTCACTTGCGGCTGGCTCGCGGTGTGGGCGTGGTCGGCGGCGCGGCACTCTTCGCTCGTCCGCGGCCATGCCGCGCCTGCGGCGCCGCTCTTTTTTGCCATCTCACCGATCGCCGTGCATGGCACCGTCCTGGGCCGGCCCGATCACCAGTCGCTCATCATTTTCCTGCTCGCGATCATCATCGGCGCGGAAACGCGGCTGATGCAGACGGTGCGCGAATGGGAAACGCATGCGCGCCCGCCGAATCGCCACATCGCGAAATGGTCGGGCATCAGCGGCCTCGCGGGCGGGCTTTCGATGTGGGTTTCGCTGTACGAGCCGCTCGTCCTGTTCGGCGTGATTTTTCTCCTCATCGCCTTGTTCGATCGCGAGCAGTTTCGCTGGCGCGAACGCTGGTGGGGCTGGGCCGCGGCGGCGGCGGTTTATGCCGCATCGCTGTTCATCGACGGATGGCACTTTTCTTTGCCGGATGAAACCGTGCGCGCGTATTTCCCGAATTGGAGCCGCAGCATCGGCGAACTCGCGCACCTCGATCTCGCCGGCCCGCTGCTCTGGCAATGGTGCGGCTGGGCCGCCGCGCTCGCACCGCTCACGCTCGGCCTCGCCGTGTGGATGAAAATGAAAGCCGCGCGCGCCAGCACGGGCGCGCACCCGGCGTACCGGCCCGCGGCGTTTCTCCTCGGGCTGCTGCTCGTCACGTTCGCGCTGACGTGCTGGCAATTGCGCTGGGGATATTTCTTCGCGCTGGTCTTCGCCATGTCGCTGCCGTGGCAGCTCGCCGTGCTGCGCCGCTGGTGGATCGCGTGGCCCGCTTTCGTCGTTTCCATTTACCCGGTCGCGCAGGATTGGGACGCGCAGCTTTTTCCCGACGACGCCGCGCAGCAGCGGCGCGAGATGCTCCGGCTGGAACACACCGCGCTGCGCCAGACCGTGAGCATCATGGACCGCGGGGCGTTCCTCGCACCGTGGTGGCAGTCGCCCGCCATCGCTTACTGGACGGGGCTTCCCGGCGTGGCGGGCAGCTCGCACCAGAGCCTCCCCGGCATCGTCGATACCGCCCGCTTTTACCTCGCCGAAACGCCGGAGGCAGCCGCGGCGATTTTGCAAAAGCGCCGCGTCGCGTGGGTGGTCGCCGACGACGCCGCGCGCATGATCGGCACATCCGCCGCGCTGCTCGCCACTGCGCCGCCCGCGACGCCGCTCGGTCTGATCCTCGCGGAGAATCCGCACAATGCGCCGCCCTTCCTGCGCGCCCGCACCGCGCCCGCGCAAGCGACGGATGGGCGTGTCTTTTTCCGTTTGTATTCCGTCGATGAGGCCATGCTCCCGCCATGAATGACGCCTGCGATTTCATCGTGATCGGCGGCGGCAGCGCGGGCTATGCGGGCGCGAGCACGGCGGCGGGGCTCGGGTTGAAAGTCGCGGTCATCGAGGGCGGCGCGGACGTTGGCGGGCTGTGCATTTTGCGCGGGTGCATGCCGAGCAAGACGCTGCTCGAAAGCGGGCACCGCGCGGAGGCGATTCGCGGGGCGGGTGAGTTCGGCCTGCGCGCGGAATATCTGGGCGCGGACGGCGGGGCGATTCGCGCGCGCAAGCGGCGGTTGATCGGTGAATTTGCGGATTACCGGCGCGGGCAGTTGGAAGGCGGGCGCTTCGAGTTCATTCGGGGGGCGGCGGGTTTCACCGATGCGCAGCACGTCGAGGTGCGGCTGCGCGAGGGCGGTTTGCGGCGGCTGGAAGGCCGCGCGTTTCTCATCGCCACGGGCTCGCAGATTGTGACGCCGGAGATTCCCGGCCTCGCGGACACCGGCTTCCTGACGAGCGATCACGTCCTCGATGCCGAGCGCATTCCCGAGTCGGTCATCGTCCTCGGCGGCGGCGCGATCGCGCTGGAGCTGGCGAGCTTTTATGCCGGCGTCGGCTCGCGCGTCACGGTCATCCAGCGCAGCGCGCAGGTGCTCAAAGAAACGGACGCCGACGTGGCGGAAGCGCTCGTCGGGGCGATGGAAAAGCGAGGCATCCGCATCATCCGCGAGACCGCGCTGCGCGGTGTGCGGCGCGAGGGAACGAAGAAGCGCGTGGAGTTCACGCACGACGGGCAGGACGACTCCGTGGAGGCGGATGAAATCCTCTGCGCGCTCGGCCGCAAACCGAATCTCGCCGGTCTCGCGCTCGAACGCGCCGCAGTCGCGATCCGCAAAGGCCACATCGAAGCCGACGCGCGCCAGCAATGCGGCGCGGCGCACCTCTTCGCGGCGGGCGATGTGTGCGGGCCGCATGAGGTCGTCCACATCGCCATCCAGCAAGGCGAACTCGCCGCGCGCAACGCCGCGCGCGTGCTCGGCAAACTCGGTGGCGAACTCGAATCTATCGACTACGCGCTCAAGCTCTTCGCCGTCTTCACGCACCCGCAAGTCGCGAGCGTCGGCCTCACCGAGCGCGAATGCGCGGGGCAGGGGATCGCCGTGAGTGCCGCGAAGTATCTCTTCGCCGACTGCGGCAAGGCGATGGTGCGCGGCGAGACGGACGGCTTTGTGAAGCTCATCGTCGCGCGCGACACGCGGCGCATTCTCGGCGCGGCGTGCGTCGGGCCGGAGGCGTCCGAGCTGATCCACGAAATCACCGTCGCCATGCACTTCGGCGCGACCGCCGGCGACCTCGCGCGCGTCCCCCACTACCACCCGACGCTCAGCGAAATCTGGACCTATCCCGCCGAGGAACTCGCGGAGTCGTTCTGATTGAACAACGCCACCGCTCCTCTGGCCGATGACGGGAAAGTGAAGCGCGCCCCGCGGTTATTTCTTTTCGCTCATGCAATCCGCCCCGCGGCGCCCGATCTCCTCCGGCGAGAGGTCCTCGATGTGCGTGAGGATCATCCACTTCAGCCCAAAAGGATCGACAACCGAACCCGAGCGGTCCCCCCAGAACATGTTCGCGACTGGCATTTCGACCGTCGCTCCGGCCGCGACCGCCTGGTTGAAAACCGCATCGCAGTCCCGCACGTAAAGACAGAGCGACACCGGCGTGCCGCCGAGCGTTTTCGCGCTGCGGTTGCCCCACTCCGGCGACT
>JAYWEP010000081.1:0-6466 GCA_043779205.1 Chthoniobacter sp.
GCCGCCCTTGTGCTCCTTGACCCACTCCTTCGTGAACTGGCCGCTCTGAATTTCCTTCAGGATTTTCTTCATCTCGGCCTTCGTCTGTTTGTTCACGACGCGCGGGCCGCGGGTGATGTCGCCGTATTTCGCGGTCTCGGAAATCGAGAAACGCATCCCGGCGATGCCGCTCTCATACATGAGATCGCAGATGAGCTTCAGCTCGTGGAGACACTCGAAGTAGGCCATCTCGGGCGCGTAGCCGGCCTCGGTCAGCACCTCGAAACCCGCCTGCACCAGCGCGCTCGCGCCGCCGCAGAGGACGGTCTGCTCGCCGAAAAGATCGGTCTCGGTTTCCTCCTTGAAGGTCGTCTCGATGACGCCGCCGCGCGTGCCGCCGATGCCTTTGGCCCAGGCGAGTGCGACCTTCTTGGCCTTCTTGCTCGGGTTTTGGTAGATGGCGATTAGCGTCGGCACGCCTTTGCCTTCGGTGTACTGGCGGCGGACGATGTGGCCGGGGCCTTTCGGCGCGACCATGATGACGTCCACGTCCGCGGGGGGGACGAGCGTTTTGAAATGGATCGAGAAGCCGTGGCTGAAGACGAGGGTCTTGCCCTTCGCGAGGTTCGGACGGATGTCCTTTTCAAAGGCGGCGGGCTGCTTCGTGTCGGGGATCGCCACGAAGATCACGTCGGCCCTTTTCACGGCCTCGCCGGTGTCGAAAACCTCGAAGCCCTTTTCCGCGGCGACGGCGCGCGACTTGGAGCCGGGGTAGAGGCCGATGATGACTTTGACGCCGGATTCCTTGAGGTTCAGCGCGTGGGCGTGGCCTTGGGAGCCGAAGCCGAGGACGGCGCAGGTTTTGCCTTTGAGAACGGAGAGATCGGCGTCTTTGTCGGTATAAACTTTCATTGGGGAAAAGAGGTTGAGTGTTGGGAGTTGAGTGTTGAGTGAAGGAAAAAATCAGTGCGACTTGCGGGCGAGGGCGACGCGGCCGGTGCGGGTGAGTTCGACGATGCCGAACTTGCCCATGAGCATGAGAAACTTGTCGATCTTCGACTCGTTGCCGGTGATCTCGATGGCGAGGTTGTTGATCTGCACGTCGATGATCTTCGCGCGGAAAATGTCGCCGATCTGCATGACCTCGGCGCGGGTGTCGGCGGTGACGCTGACGCGCATGAGGACGAGTTCGCGCTCGACCACTTCGTCGTCGTGGAAATCCTCGATGACGATCACGTCGATGAGCTTGTTGAGCTGCTTGGTGACCTGCTCCAGCGTGGTGTCGTCGCCTTTGACCACGATGGTCATGCGCGAGGTGGCGGGGTCGAGCGTGGGGCCGACGTTGAGCGAGTCGATATTGAAGCCGCGCCCGCTGAACATGCCGGCGATGCGGGTGAGCACGCCGAATTTGTTTTCGACAAGGACGGAAATGGTGTGGCGCATGGAGAAAGGGCGCGGAGTCTCGGCGGGCGAAAAGGGGGAGTCAAACCGAAAGTGCGGATGGGCGTGGAAGCGGCGAAAGGCGCTACCACTCGGCCCGCGCAAGTGGTAGCACTCTCCAAACCACCGCCATGCCGACCGACTGGGAAGCCAACTACCAAAAGAACGAAACGCCGTGGGACAAAGGCACGCCCAGTCCCGGCCTGGTGGATTTTCTCGCGGGCGAACCGCTGCGCGGGCGTGTGCTGGTGCCGGGGTGCGGGTTTGGCCACGATGTGCGGGCGCTGGCGGCGACGGCGGATGAGGTCGTCGGCATCGACATCGCGCCGTCGGCGGTGAAAGGGGCGCGCACCATTCCGAGTGTGGGTGGCGAGAGTTATGAGCTGGCCGACTTATTCGCGCTGCCGCCGCGGCTGCGCGGGAGCTTTGACTGGGTGTGGGAGCACACTTGCTTTTGCGCGATCGATCCGGGGATGCGGGCCGCCTACGTCGAGGCGGTGGTGGGCGCACTGCGGCCCGGCGGGCATTTGCTGGCGGTCTTTTACCTCGATCCCGGCCAGGATCATCCCGCCGACGGCCCGCCTTTCGGTGTCTCGCTCGCCGAACTCGACGCGCTCTTCGCCCCGCGTTTCACGCTGCTCCGGGAATGGCTGCCGCAGCGCGCGTATCCGGGGCGCGAGGGCCGCGAATGGATGCGCGTGCTGGCACTCACGCCGGGCGGTTCGGCATATTGAAAAAATAAAACAGCCGCTGACCCGCGCGAGGCAGACCAGCGGCTGAAATGATTGGTGCTGGGTAGCAGGGAGAAAACTACATAAGGCAGGGCGGGACGATCACCTTGTCGCAGATCGTCGATACCGGCACGGTGCCGACGACCGGCACGATCCCCACGTTATCCGTCCGCGTCTTGCTCGAGGTGCTGTCGCTTTCCTCGATCGGGCCGGACTTCACCGTCTTCACGCGATGCGAGCGGATGACCATGTCGCTCAGGCGCTCCTTGAATTCGCGCTGGCGCGGACGGAAGGCGTCGCCGGCACCCTCGAACGGATTGCGTCCGCTGAAGAGATTGAAGAACGAAAACGGCACCGAGACCCGGACATCCGTGGTCCAGTGGCCGCCGTTGAGATAGGAGTCGTTCCACCATTCCACGTCGCCGATCACACCGGGCAGGAAGTGCGCTTCGAGCCGCGCTTTGAAGCCCTCGTAATCGTGGGCGAACGGGTTGTTGTAGTGGTAGTAGCCGCCGAAGACGCGCGTCTCCATGTAACGGTCGAGGCCGGGGACGAGGAAGCCCAGCTCGGCGTTCCAGCCTTCGAGTTCGGCCTCGAAGGTTTGGAAGGTCTGCCGGCGGGTGCGTGTGGTGGTGGTGGTTTGGATCAGATTGCCGTTCTGCACGGGGCCGGTGACGGTGTGGCCAAAACTGGTGCTGTGGGTGGTGTGGGTGAGGATGTTATTGCTGTCGGGCAGGTAGTAGTTAAAGCGCGCATCGACCCAGTGCGTCAGGACTTCCGCACCGAAGCCGAAGGAGCGGAACTGGTTGTCGAACTGGCTGTCGATGGAGTCGTAAAAAGCGTTGGCGCCGAGGATGACATCGTGGTCGGGCACGAGGTAGCGCACGCCGAGTCCATAGCTGGACACGTATTGGTGGCTGTCGTTGAAGTTATTCCGGGTATTGAGGAAGACCGTCGCATTTCCCGGATGCCAGAAGGGCGTGATCGAGTCGAGATAGACGCTCTGGAGGTGGGAGGAAAATTCCCCGCCCAGGGTGATGGCTCCGGGCACCGGCTCCTCGGGAGCCACGAGTTTGTCTTTGCTTTCTTTTCCGGTCGGGCCGTAGAGCGGCTGGCCGGCTTGGTTCGAGCCCGGAGTCAGCAGGGCGATGAAGCCGAGGGTCAGGGCGATGGACGAGGTCAGAGGTTTGCGCATGGTGTGTTTTGTTTGGGATGGGGTTTCGCGGGTGAGACTTCGGAGCGCGTTGTCTGCGATGGGCGGATGAATGTCAAAATTTTCATTCGCAAAAACATTGCGCGCATGCAGCCGGGCGAGGCGCGAACGGAACCAGCCGAGGTTCGCTTTGAAAACAAACCAGCCGCTGGCGAGACAAGGCAAGCCAGCGGCTGGAGTGAATGAGTATGGGACGAAATGCCCGGTGGGCTCCTAGGCTGGAGGAATCGTCGCTCTCGGTGCGGGCCGCGGGACTGGTACCGTGCCGATAAAGTTCGTGCTCGTCTTGGTCGAGGTGTTGTCGCTTTCCTTGATCTCGCCGGACTTCACCGTCTTCACGTCATGGGAGCGGATGACCATGTCGCTCAGGCGCTCGCGGAAGTCGCGCTCGCGCGGCGTGAAGGCTTCGCCGGCACCCTCGAACGGATTGCGTCCGCTGAACAGATTGAAGAACGAGAACGGCACCGTGGCGCGCAGGCCCGCGGACCAGTGGCCGCCTTTGAGATACCCGTCGTTCCACCATTCCACATTGCCGATCAGGCCGGGCAGGAAGTGCGCTTCGAGCCGCGTTTTGAAGCCCTCGAAGTCATGGCCGAACGGATTGTTGTAGTGGTAATAGCCGCCGAAGACGCGGGTCTCCATGTAGCGTTCCACGCCGGGGATGAGCACGCCGAGTTCGGCGTTCCAGCCTTCGAGTTCCGCCTCGAAGGTGTTGAAGGTCCGCGAGCGCGTGCTGCTCGTGACGTTTTGGAACACCACGGATCCCTGCTGACCCACGGGGCCGAACGTGGTCCTTCTCGAATGCCGGTGGGCGCTGCCCGAGAGGATGTCGCTGCTGTCCGGCAGGTAGTAGTTAAAGCGCGCGTCGATCCAGTGGGTCAGGATTTCCCCGCCGAAACCGAACGAGTGAAACTGATTGTCGAACTGGCTGTCGATGGCGTCATAGAAGGCATTAGCGCCGACGATGACATCGTGATCCGGCACGAGATAGCGCACCCCGAGGCCATAGCTGGACACATACTGATGGCTGTCATTGTAGCTGTTGCGCGTGTCCAGGAAGACGACCGCATTGCCCGGCCTCCAGAACGGCGTGAGTGAGTCCAGATACACCGTCTGCAGGTGCTCGGAAAACTGCCCGCCCACGGTGATGGCACCGGGCACCGGTTCCTCGGGAGCGACGAGCTTGTCTTTGGTATCTTTCCCGGTCGGGCCGTAGAGCGGCTGGCCGGCTTGGTTCGAGCCCGGCGAGAGCAGGGCGATGAAACCGAGCGTCAGGGCGATGGAGGAGGCGAGGGGTTTGCGCATTAAGTATGGTTTGGTTGGGTTGCGGTTTCGGGGTGAAACTTGCGCGGCTTTTCGCGGGCGGCAGCACGCAAGTCAAACAGGATTTTCCGCGAAATCGCGGAGCGCGCATTTCGCGCCGCCGCTATTTCGCCGCGTCGATGAGCTGGCTGAATTTCTCGAGGTCGCGGTAGTTATTCTGCCACGTCGTGTACATCACGCCCGTCACGCTGCCCGGCACCGCTTTCGCCGCCGCGAGCCATTCGGCGATCTGCGCCGGGTCGCTGTCGTAATAGCCGGCGATCACCTGCTTCTCCCCGCGATCCGCAAACCACTTCAGGCTCTCCGCGCGCTTCCCGAAATTCCATTGCATGATCGCCACGTCGCGGTCCAGCCCCTCCCACGCGCCGGTGATCGGCCCGTTCACGAGATAGTACGGGCCTTTCACCGCATTGTGCGCCGGGTCAAACATGTCATTCCACGTATAGATGCGCCCGCCCGGATTGACCTCGCGCAGAATCGCCGCGCACCGCTTCACATTATCCGCGAGCAACTGCCCCGGCGTGAGATGCCGCGCCGCGCACGCCGCGCACCAGTTCATCACGCGGATTTCGTCGTGCGACATCATGTAAGCCTTCGCCCCCCACGCCTTGTGCATGCGCTCCGCCTGGTCGCGCAGCAGCGCATAGGTCTTCGGTTCGGAAAGGCAGATCGTCGCCTGATGATCGTACACCGTCGCGCCGTGGTAGTAACTCGCGAGCAGCTTGGTTCCGTCGGGTAGTTTCACCTTGAGCAGCAGCGGCTCGTGAAAGGTGTCGTATTCCCCGCGCCAGGGCTTTGCTCCGAGACCGGGATCGCTCAGCGCCTCGAAATCGCGCCCCTCCGCGAGCGGCTTGCCATCCGCCGTCGTGATCGCCAGTGGCGCACCCGGCCGCCGCGCGAGATTCACAAACGCCACCTCCTCGATCTTCGGATCGCTCCACAGCAGCGTCCCCTGCCCCGCGCCCCACACGCCGAAATAAACCGACACCTCCGCGAACTGCGCCGAATTGAAAACCGCGTGATGCACCGTCCAGTCCTGCGTCGGTTTCGTGCCGAGATAATTCCAGCTCAGCGACGCGCCCTCGCCTTTCTCCGGCAGCACCTTGATCTCCGGCGAGCCGTGGAAATCCTGCGTCTTCACCCGCACCGAGATGTGATACTGCCGCCACGGCTCCACCTTCAGCTTCTGCACCACGCGCGCATTCTTTCCGCCGCCGTCCGTCACCCGCAGCGCGCCGTTTTCCGCGATCATGCTGTCATCCTTCCACGACCATTTTTTCGGCTCCGAGAAACCGCCCGCCGGAAACACCGGAGCCGCCGGATCATCCACCTGCGCCACCCCGCCGCGCACCGTCATCGGCAGCGCCTTCACCGGCTGCGCCTCGATGAGATTCACATCGTTTCCGAGGATGTCATTCGAGTAACCCACCGCAAAAAGCGCCGGCACGATTTCGATCTTCAAGTCCGCCGCGATCTTCTTCACCCGCTCGATGTTCTTGAAGTAGCCCGGAAAATTCGGCGCCACCATTTCCGCGAGGTGCGCGAACTTGGAATCCGTCAGCAGCACCTTCGTGTAACCCGCCGCCGCCGCCCGCCGCCAGATGGTTTCCAGCTCATCCACATTTTTGTCCACGAGCAGATTCGTCGGGTAATAAAGCCACTTTTCCAGCGCCCGCGCGGGCTGCGCGGCGAGGAGCAAAAGGGCGAGCGTGAATGGGATGAGGATGCGGATTTTCATAGCGGCGGTGCTGTAGGGGAAGCTGCCAGCTTCCCCTACAGT
>JAYWEP010000082.1:0-51679 GCA_043779205.1 Chthoniobacter sp.
TCCTTGAACATGTGCTTGAGCGAAAAATGCGGCTCGTAATCGCCCGCGGCCATCTTCGGCAGCTTGAGTTCCACGACGCCGGAGCGGCAGGCGTTTTGCTCGATCGCAGCGGCCAGCACCGCGGAATCCAAGCCCGCCTTTTGCACGATGGCGAGCCCCTCGGCGAGCGTCTGCACGGTCACGGCGGAGATCATGTTCGTCACGACCTTGACGGTCGCCGCGTGGCCGATCTCGCCGATGCGGACAATCGCCTTGCTCGTGGCTTCGAGCACCGGTTTCGCGCGCTGAAAGACCGCGTCATCGCCGCCGATGTAATAGACGAGCTGGCGCTTTTCCGCGGCGACTTTGCTGCCGGTGAAAGGCGCATCGAGAAAGCTCGCGCCTCGCGACTGCACGAACCGCGCCGCCTCGATCACCGCCTCGGGACCGACCGTCGCGCTGCAAACCACCACATGCTCCGGCGTGAGCGCGTCGGCCATCGCCTCGATCACCTCAAAGAGCGCGGCGGCATCCGCGACGAAGATCTGGATGATGTCCGCGGCCTGTGCGATCTCGGCCGGCGAGCCGAGGAAATTCGGCGACGGCTTGGCGCTGCGGTTCCACACATAGACCTGGAAACCCGCGGCCCGCAGTCCGGCGGCGACGCGCGTGCCGATGATGCCGAGGCCGATCAGGCCGACGTTTTTCCGGGATTTGCGGGGCATGGTGAAAAGGCGATCCGCGCGAAACGCCGCGCAGTGGGTGCGGGAATGTGGCGCAGGTGGCCCGTGGGCGGCAATGCGTTATTCCACAAACCTCGCGCGACCATCCATTCCTCGCGCGCAGCGCCTCGCGGGCGCTCCGCCAGCCGCTACGGCTTCGGCGGCGCAGCCGGCTTCGGCGGCTCGGGAATCGTGACTGGCTCCGTCACCGCCTCCACTGGCGCGGCACCCGCCGCCGGCGCTTTCGGCGCGTCGGGCAGGTTGATTTTCACGTCGGCCTTTTCACGAATCGCCTTCACCACCTTCTCGATTTCCCCCTGGCGCTTCTGCTGTTTGAGGTAGCCTAGCAGCTTCGGCCTGGCCTTTTCCAAGGTGACCGTTTCGCCGTCCTTGTGGTCGGTGACTTTGATGACGTGAAAGCCAAACTGGCTGCGCACGGGATCGCTGATCTCGTCCTTTTTCATCTTGAACGCGGCGTCGGCAAACTCCGGCACCATCTTATCGCGGCTGAAGTAATCGAGGTCGCCGCTGTTCTGTTTGGCGCTCGGGTCTTCGGAAAGTTCCTTGGCGAGTTTGTCGAACGCCTCGCCCTTCTTCACGCGGTCGGCGATGGCTTTCGCAGCCTTCTCTTTTTCCGCCACGACCTCCGGCTTCGCGTCCTTTTCCACGGCGATGAGAATGTGGCTCGCGCGCACCTGCTCGGGTTGTTTGAACTGGTCGGGATTCTTTTTGTAAAAGTCCTCGGCGTCGGCGTCGCTGACCTCATCCTTGCCCTTGATCTGCGAGTCGATCCAGTGCTCCTGGCGCAACCCTTCGCGGACATTTTCCTTCACCTTGTCGAGCGTCATGCCGCTCTTTTCGATCTGCTCCTTGAGCCCCGCCTCGGATCCAAACTTGGTTTTGAAACCTTCCATTTTCGCGGCCACTTCCTCGTCGGTGACTTTGGTTTCGGCGGCGCGTTTGGTGACGAGTTTCTCGATGATCATGTCGTCGAGAATCATGTGGTAGCCTTGGATGCGCTGCTCCGGCGGCAGTTGGTCCGTGGGGATGCCCTGCGCGCCGAGCATGCGCGCGAACGCCTGCTCCAAGTCGGCCTTTTTGATTTCGACCCCCTCGACCACGGCGACGGGATCCGTGAGCGCGATGCCCTTCGGAGCGGCGGGAGTTTTCTCCGCCGCAGCTTTCGGCGCGGGCGCGGCGGGTTTCTTGGGTGCATCTGCGGCGAAGAGCGTGGAAGCCGTGAGGATGCTGGCGGTGAGGATGAGCGCGGGGTTGGTTTTCATGGGAAAAAGTCGGCGAACGTGGCACGGGGGTGCGGGCTTGGCTAGCGGGAAGTTTGCGCGCTCAGCGCCCGCCGTATCACACCGGCCAACATGCGGCGTCAACAACACGCGCCGATCTCCGAAGCTCAGAAATTGCCTCGGTAGCCCTTTCCTGGGTTGTCTTTGTAGGTTCTGTGCAAAGCGACCAAAAAGGCGGATCCGAGCACGACCCACAGCCACCAGACGCCGAGATGGAAGCTGCAATAGAGCGTGAAGATGGAAAAAGCGACGACCATGACGTGATGAAGTCGGCGTCCGGCTTTCTCATACCCGATGCGTCCGCCGTATCTTATCAGCAAAAAGACACCAATGAGCAGGACGACGACGAAGGAAATCGTTTCACGGCGAAGAACCGTGAGCATTGCTGCGGCAACTCCGGCGGCGAGCAGACAAGCAACCGCGACCATCGCGGCGCGGGTCGCGCCGTGAGTTGCCGGGAGTTCGTAGCGGTCATCTTTCATGTCACGAATATCGCCGATTAGATTGCGGGCGGCGTGGGCCAGCGATTGGGATGCGATGAACCAGAAAGCATCGCCCGTCGGCGACCATGCGCCGTTTGCCGCCGCACTCGCCGCCGCACACGCGGCAAACACTGTCCCGCCACGAAAGAGGTAGCTGATGGCTCCTACTTTCGGAGAGACCTTCTTTTGCGCATACGCGAGCACGAGCGCGTAGTGGATGCCCGCCCACACAAACGCACTGGCCGAGAAAAATGCGGCGAATCCCAGCGACGCCACTACGACAATCGTAACCAGCGTGCGCGACGGCGGCGTCCGCCCCGCGTCGCGCTGGATGCTGTCACTCAGCCAATTCAGCCCCACCCAAAGCAGCGCGGAGAGCAAAAGCGGAATCCACAATCCCAAAAGCTGCGCGGCCCCACCCGCAAGTAGCCATGCCGCGACCGCAACCGCTGTGCTGCACACCCATGAATATGGCCGTGTGAGGTAAAACAAATGCTTGAGCGTGGGCTTTGCCCGCCGCCCCTCCGCTTCATTACTTGGAGCCATTCGCTTTGAGACTGTCCCTGAACTTTGTTCCGTCTTTTTCGAACCACTGCCTGAACTTCAATTCGCCACTTGGCCCGCACTTTGCCTTTGCATCTTTCATCAATCGCTCCACAGCACTTTTCACGGCTGCCAATGTGCCTCCTTTTACAGTGTTGAGGCTTTTGAAAAACCACAGTTCGGGCATCCCGGTCAGTTTGGAATCATCCGGGAGCTTCAGCAATCGCTGGAGGACATCGACGGTGTAAATGACCTCTACTCCTTTGCCCTTTCCCCACCAAGCATTGTGCCAGTTGTGCCGCTTAAAATAATACAGTGCCTGCAAGTCGAGTAAGGGAAATGGGTAAATCTGAAACGGGGGCGGCGCAGATTCGCCGAAAGGTTGAATGTCAGAAATGATGACGCGATAGAGGCCCGTGCCTGTGGAAAAGATGCCGTAGTCCATCAGCAGCACGCCATCTACGCTCTTGATTCCGTGCGGTGAGGAGGCTGCGTCTTGCTTCACTGAAAGGACACGGGATTCTATCCGATACCGAAGGTCGTAAAGCATCAGGTCGCACAGCAGAACCAACTCAACAGGCTTCTCTAACAAGGCCGCGTCGAACGCATGAATGCGGCGCTGGCGGCGGTCGAGATTGTCCGTTCCTGAATCCTCGGCGAGCTTTCGGACTCTATCGTGATGTTGCTTCCACTTGCTGTCCTGATACCACGCCGACGGGGGGATGATGCTCATCAAGTGCATATCGAGGCACGTCCGCTCATGCGTGTTCGTAATGTCGTTCAACACTTGCTGGGCATACTTGAACGGGTCTTCTTCCCGATGGTGGTAGTTGTTCAAGTGCCTCTGAAAATCTGCTGCCGCAGCCATAACAACCTTGCCAAGTGCGGCGGCGTATTTTCCGGTTGTAGCAGCAGTCGGCTTTGACTTTGGAACGGCATTGAACTCGGCAGGCTCCGACTTTCTCGAATCAATCGACTTACCGTCTATCGTGATGCAAACCGCAGTCGGCGCATTTTTGTGGGTGAGGCTGATTCCGAAATCCTCCCACGCATTGTTGAAAGGGCTGTCGTTCACGTTCTTGATGTCGAACAGTGTTTTGAACCAACCGATCTCCATTGATTTGCGCAAAACCGCCTTGTGGAATTTTTCGCCATCATCGTCCCGCTCAAACGAAACTAAAGGTGGTTTGGTTCCGCTACGCGATTCCGCCAAAACCTTCCCGACCACAAACATCAAGCGCACAAGGCTCCCGACGCGCGGCCTTTTGAGCGTACCAGAGGGGACGGCCCCACGGTAGCTGACCGCTGCGAGATTCCCGTTCGCGTCAAAGGTCGCGGAAAAGACACGCTCCTCCGCGCTCTTCGGCGACGGCGGTTTCTTCGCATTCTTCAACTTCGGTTTCATCGCTGGCGTTTGAACAACATCCCGAGCACAAACGCAATTCATCGACGTTGCGCCGATGAATTTCGAGATTCGACTGCACTCGGACAGATTCCAAAAAGCGCCGCAGATTCTACGCTTCCCAACGGCATTCTAGTGCGACCGGAAGAATCTGCGCAGCCCTCTGCAACCCTGACGGAATCAGCGTGAAGCACCTCTGAATCACGAAGTCAGCGCCGCCCGCCAATGCCCGTTGCTCAAGCCGTGCGCCCGTGAATCAGTGCCTCCGCTGCGAGAGTTTGCGGCACATAACAAAATGAAATCCACAACAACACCCGGCCATTCGGCCTCCCCCATCACGGCGCTCAGCGCCGCTGTCGGGCTCGCGCATCGCGCGAGCGTCACCATGCTCGCCTTCATCGTCGCGCTGTTTGCGCTCGGGACAGACCGCGCGCACGCGCAGGCGAGCATCACGTCACCCTCGACGAACGCTGCTCTGCCGTTGCCGTCGTTCACGCTGAACTGGAACTACGCCGGACAGGTAGAGAGCTTCATTTACCTAGGTAGCCAGGTGGGCCAGAACGATTACTACGGAGGCTCGATGGGCACGTCGAGCAGTGTGACCTTCACTTGGCCGGGTGCCCCGGCGTCGTGCTGGGTGCGTCTGTGGAGTCGGATGCCGGTGTATAGCAGCACATCGGGTAGCACCGTCGCCTACTATCAATGGCAGGGACGGGACTACTTCTTCAACCTCGGCAAGCTGCCAAGCGACCGCCTCGTGGATACCTGGTTGGCACGCTTCCAAGCCAACAGCGGGCAGTGGGGCGGGCAGTGCAAGGCATACCTCAGCACGTCGTTTGCCTCCGTCGTCGCGCAGACCGGAGTAAAAACTCCGAACGGCGTCGCGCCCTTCATGCCGAGCACTATTGCTGGGTATTATTGGGCGAAGGACACGAACAGCGGATTCACCGAGATTTTGAAGGTGAATCCGGACGACATCAACAAGCTCGAGGCCATCAAAGCGATGCTACGCCAAGTGAAAAAAGGCGACGTGATTCAATACGGAACGCAGGTCAGCGTGGATGAGGGGCTGCACAGCCTTGCCATCACCGCGGACTACGATGCCTCCAGTGGAATCGTCCGTTGGGCGGATTCCAACTGGGTGGCTGCAAACATCGTGAGCGCCTATCAGTCGCGATATGTGAACGACCTCGCGGCAATCATCGCCAAGGATGCCAACATCGGCAATCCGGCGGTCGCTTATCCAAAGGGTGCCACGCTCTACCGGGTGCGGCGGGACTTGAAGTAACCATGTGTTTGCGGCCCGGCCTCACATCGAGGCCGGGCCGCACCACTTTTCATCCACAACCAAACCAAGAACGCCCGATGAAAACCCGCTCCACCAACCACCACAATCTCGTCATTGCCACGCCCGCGCCGAAAAACATCGGCATCATCGGAAACGGACAGATGGGAAAGTTGCTTGGACGCGAGTTCCGTCTCACGGGCTACAATGTGCGCGCCACGGGGAAGGATGCCGGAGTGTCGGACCGCACGCTTCGCAGGCTGAACTACCACGTATTACGAGAGTCCGATGTGCTGCTGGTTGCGGTTCCAATTCCTGAACTTTGCAAGGGCTTGGAAAATCTTTTCGGGCCGCGTGCGCTTCGCGGTCTGCGCGGCAAGTTGATTTTCGACATCAGCAGCACGAAGACCGAGCCGATGCACGAGATGGCCGCCGCCGCTGGCGCAAGTGTGGTGGGGTGCCATCCGCTTTTTGGGCCGCTCATCCAGCAGATGACCGGGAAGCATGTGGTGCTCTGCCCGCTCGCCCGTGGCTCGCATGTGCTCGATGCGAATACGCAGGCTTGGGCGGCATGGCTCGCCGGATGGTGGAAAGAACGCGGCGCGGCAGTTCATTTTCTGACAGCGGAGGAGCACGACCGGCTCATGGCTGTCATTCAAATCGGCGTGCTGGCCCCAGTGGCGTTCTTCGCCGCCGCTGTCGAGCGATTGGGCGTGCCGCTGGCGACGCTAATGGAAATCTCGACTCCCAACAGCCTCGTGCTGCAAACGCTCGCCGGGAGGATGTTGAGCGTGCAGATGGCGTCCACCTACGCCTTCCTCGCCACGGGGAACAAGTTCGCGGCGGAAGTCACGGAGGCCATTCGCGATGCCGCCGCCGACTTTCACAATAAGACGGCGACTAAGGACGCCGCCGCGCTCGAACAAACATTGAGGTTGCTTGCCGGTTCCATTGACCAAGACTTTCGGGAGCGAGCCCTTGCGCTGTCGAAGAAGTTTGAAGTTGCGGCAGCGTAGAACGGTTGCAGCACATGGCTTGGCACTTCGGCGGTTGCCCCGCTCTACCCCGCGATTTTCGGGGCTGAGTTCCTTCCAGCCCGCTCGTCGCAGGGCGCGTGTCAAAAGAAACTCGGCGCTGCATCTTCTTTCCCTGGATATTGATGGGATGCGGCGGTTGTAGCTCGGCGAGTTCGCCGACTCGCTTGCCGCGCCATACTCGTTGTGGCACGCTCGTCCGCATGACCGCCATTTCGATTCGCGAGTTGCACGAGAACACCGACCTGTGGGTGCGCAAGGCCACCGAGCAGGAGCCAATCGTGCTCACTGACAAGGCCCAGGCCGTTGCGAAGATCGTGCCGGTGCCTGTCACGAACGCGGAGAATCCATTTCTCACGCGAAAGCTGCTGCCGGGATTCGCGGAGCTTCAGGCGAAGCTCTCCGGCGGCACTGACAGCACGCAGATCATCTTTGAGATGCGCGACGGGCGATGATCTATTTCGACGCGTGCTACATCGCGAGATTCTAGCTCGCCGAGCCTGACAGCCCGAGCGTCATCGCGTTTGCCAGGAGCAATGCAGGCGTCGGCTGAATGTATTGAGCACCGCTGCCGCGCTGCGCTTGGAGCCGTGGCGCGCGACCCACGCGGGCGGGGCCGCAGGGCCGCGACGATGCCAACCGATTTGCCCGAGCCTTTTAACGGCTCTTGTCCTTGTCCTTGTCCTTCTCTTTCTCGGCCCGTCGGGCGTCCTGGGCCGCTTGTTGTTGCGCGGCTTGCGCCGCTTGGGTGGCCTGTTGCTGGGCCGCTCGCTGGGCTTCCGCCTGCTGCCTCGCGGCTTGCTCGCGTTGTGCGTCCATCGCGCGGCGCTGCTGCTCGGCCTGCTGTTTGCCAGCTTCCTGCGCGGCGCGCTGCTGCTCCATTTGTTGCTGCCGGTGTTGTTCGGCGGCTTGCTGGCGGGCGGCGTCCTGGGCGGCGCGTTGGGCTTCCATTTGCTGCTGGCGGTTTTGCTCCGCGGCTTGCTGTTTGGCGGCCTCTTGCGCGGCGCGCTGCTGCTGCATCTGCTGCTCACGGGCGCGTTCGGCGGCTTGTTGTTTGGCGGCCTCTTGCGCAGCGCGCTGCTGATCCATCTGCAATTGCCGGCGCTGCTCGGCGATCTGCTCCTGCTGCTGGCGCTGACGCTCCTGCCCCTGCGCTTCCATCTGCTGGCGTTTCACGTCGGCTTGTTTCGCCGCTTCGGCCTTGCGCTGCGCATCAGCCTGACGCTGGGCTTCGAGTTGTTTTTGCTGAACCGCTGTCGCCGCCGCGGCGGCCTCGCGCTGGCGGTTCATGCGTTCCTGATCCGTCTGAAGTTTTTCGCGCTCCGCCTGCACGGCGCGCTGCTGCTGCTGGGTCTGCATTTTTTCTTTCTCGGCATTGGCGGCGGCGGCATCCGCCGCCTGTTTCTGCCGCATCCCGGCGGCGTTCGCATCAGCGTCGCGCTGGCGGGCGAGGCGCTCCTGCTCGGCTTTGACTTTTTCAATTTCCGCCTGCGCCGCGCGGAGTTTTTCGGAATCCATTTTCTGCTGCTGGGCATTCCCCTGCTCGCGCGCGGCGGCCTGCTTTTCGCGGATCGCAGCGGCACCGGCTTCGGCATCGCGCTGCCGCGCCATGCGCTCCTGCTCGGCCTTGAGCTTGTCCGCCTCGACCTGCACGCCGCGGAGTTTCTCGGTGTCCATTTTTTGCTGCTGAATGTTGGCCTGTTCGCGCGCGGCCCTGGCCGCTTCGGCAGCGGCCTGCGCCTGCGCGGCGGCGGGATCCACCCCGGGCGGATGGAAGCCGCCGGCGGGCGCGTCTTTCATCGGCCCCGGCCCGCGGACTGCGCGCGGTTCCGCCGGCACGGTGCCGGTGACCGGCGCATTCGGCAGCACCGCCTTTTCCGTGTCCGGCGGAACGACCACCACGGGATTTTGCTGCTTCTCCCGACCCATTTTCGGACGCTCGATTTTCTCAGCGGCACGAGGGTCGATGACCTTGTCCTGGCCCGGAGCCGTCACCACGGGATTCGTCACCGCATCCTGGTTGAACGGCTTCAGCGGGCCGCCCGTCACGGCGGGCGGGTTGTTCGCGTCGCCATTTTTCCCGCGCTCCTTTTCGCGCTCCATGCGCACGGCGGCGCGCGGATCGACCGGCAGCGTCGCGCCCGGAGAAATCGCCGCCCCGCTTTCCTTCAACGGCTTCGCCGTGTCGGCCACCGGATTCGCCGACGGCCCCGGCACCACGGGACTGCCCGTGATCACCGGCGGCTGCCGGTCGCCTTTGCCGCGCCCGCCTTTGCCGGTGAAGACCGGCGACACCGCGTTCGCATCCGCCTGCACGGGCACCATTTTCAAATCCGCCGCGACCACCGCTTTCGCCGGTGCGGTGTAGGGCGTCAGCCCTTTCGTTTCGCGGTGAAATTGCTGGAGCAAATCATCGCGCACCTTCCCATTCTTCACGCCCGCCCAGCCGTTCGTCACCTTGTCCGCGGCGAAAACTTTCGTCGCCTTTTCTTTCAGAAACGTCGGCCGCTCCGGCGGCGCGACGATCGGCGCATTGACGATGAGCTGATTCCCCACGGTGCGCGCATTCGGCGAAAACCGGCTTGGCCCGCCGCGAAAATCCGCCTGGTCGAAATGCGTGTGGCGCACGAGTTTCAGCGTCGGGATCGGATGCTCGCAACGGCTGCTGATGACCGTGTAGCTCGGCCCGCCATTATAGATCACCGGCACGTCGCCGTAGGTGTTGTAGGTGATGTTCGTGATGTTCACCGTGTTGCGGATGATCGTCACATTGCGCGTGCGGTTGATGATCAACGGACGCAGCACCGGCGCGCCGAAATCGCGCACGCGGCAGAAATTGTAAAAGTCCGGGCCGATGTCGTAAGCGGTGTCCGCCCATGTGCTGATGCCGATCTCCGGCTGCCAGTAGGCGCGCGGCGGCAGCGGCGCCCAGCCGATGTAGTCGTCGCTCATCCGCCACGAGAGCCAGGCCGGCCCCCACTCGTAATCCGGCACCCAGCACCAGCCCGCGACCTTCACCTTCAGCCAGCGCCCGTAGTGATAGACGATGCCCGCAAACTCCTCGTAGCCCACCCACGTCCAGCCCGCGTCCGTGAAAGCCAGATAGCCATCCGAGTATGGCACCCAGTCGTCATCGACGTCCGTCGGGTGCCAGCACAAGCCGTAACCCTCCACCTCGATCCACTCTCCGTAGGGCAGCAGCGCGTCGTAAAAATAGTCGAACGAAACATCCGCACGGGCCTGCGCGGTGCGCGGTGCGGCGAGGGGGAGCAGCGCGGCGAGGAGGAGGAAGAGGAGGGCTTTGAGTTTCATGGCAGTAATAGCTTCGGACTGAATGGCCGCGGATTCATTCAATGATTCGTTTTTCAACGCAGAGACGCAGAGGCGCAGAGAACGCGGAGTCAATCATCCAAGCTTGTGCGAATGCCTCTCTGCGACCTCTGCGTCTTTGCGTCTCTGCGTTGAAAACAACCGCCATCGCCGCTTGGCAGCCTCCCCGCTCCGCCTAGATTCGCGCTCGTGAAAACCACCGCCGGACTTTTTTTCGCGCTGCTCCTCATCGTCTCGCGGCCCGCGCTGGCGGAGGAAAAGAAGCTCCTCGTCGGCATGGAGCTGGCCTACCCGCCGTTTGAAATGCGCGACGAGCGCGGCGAGCCCGCCGGCGTCAGCGTCGATCTCGCGCGGGCGCTCGGCGAGCAGCTCGGCAGGGTCGTCGAAATCCAGAACCTCCCGTTCGACGGCCTCATCCCGGCGCTCAAGACCGGCCGGATCGACCTCATTATTTCCTCCATGACCGCCACCCCCGAACGCGCGCAGTCGATTGATTTTTCGGAGCCGTATTTGAAGACCGGCCTCTGCCTCCTCGTCGCCGCGAAAAGCGACATCCGCTCCATCGCCGACGCCGACAAAGCCGGCCGCAGCATCGCCGTGAAACGCGGCACCACCGGCCATCTTTACGCCCTGCGCGCCCTCAAAGCCGCGCGCCCGCTCGTCCTCGACAAGGAAAACGCCTGCGTCCTCGAAGTCGTGCAGGGCAAGGCCGAGGCCTTCATCTACGACCAGATGTCCACCTTCAAAAACTGGCGGCAAAACCCCGACACCACACGCGCCATCCTCGCGCCCTTCCAGCAGGAGAGCTGGGCCATCGGCCTGCGCAAAGGCAACGACGACCTCCGCGCGAAAGTGAACGCCTTCCTCACCAGCTACCGCGAAAAGGGCGGCTTTGATAAGCTCGGCGACAAATGGCTCGGCGAGCAAAAGACCGAGTTCAAGAAGCTCGGCATCCCCTTCTATTTCTAGGGTCCTGTCCGCCCAGTCCGAGCGGCTTCCTTATTCCGTAATTTGGAAAATTCCGTAATTCCGTCCTGCCTTTTCTGGAACGGAGGAAACGGAATTACGGAATTTGACCAAATTACGGAATGACCGTTCTGGCACTGACTTCGAGGACAGGACACTAGCTCCGCTCAGGATGACTGTGTGGGTTGGCTGCGCGTGGGGAAACGGCGGTCGCGCAGGGCGAGTGAAGGGCGCTCGACGAGCCACGCCGCAACGATCCCCACGACAATGCTCAGCGCGAGATACGCCGCGGCGCGGGGGAGCGGCGCGGCCTCGCGCGGCAGCCAGCCGAGGCCGAAGAAACGGACGGGAATGTGCCAGAGGTAGATCGAGTACGAGTAGGTGCCAATGAAGGCGAGGGGACGCCACGCGCTTTTCCACCGCAGCGCGAACATCAGCAGCACCCCACCCGCGAGCCAGAGACCCGTCAGCCCGACCGTGTGCAGATACCAGCCGCTCCCGATTTCCATGCAGAACGCCGGCACCACCAGCGCCACCGCGGCGACGGCGAGCGGCCAGCGGAGGCGCTTCCACACACGATCCAGCGCCACCGGCGCGAAATGCGTGGTCCACGAAAGCAGCACGCCGAAGAGCAGCGAGTCGATCCGCAGATGCGTGGGAAAGAGCTGCGTCTTCAGCCGGAAATCGAGCATCTGCGCCGTGGCGATGCGCGCCGCCAGCGCGAGCAAAGCGACGGTGAGAAAAACGCGCGGCAGCTTCGCAAACGGCGCGCTTTTCTCCCCGCGCACCGCGAGCAGCAGCAGCGGCAGGAGCAGATAGAAATGCTCCTCCACCGCCAGCGACCACGTATGCGGAAAAAGCGACGGCCCGTAATTCTGCACGAAGAGCGCCTCCGACAAAACCACCGGCCAGCCCACAAACGCCCGTCCCATGTGCGCCGCGTAGAGCAGCACCGCTACGAACATGAAGTAAAACGCCGGATAGATTTTGAACCCGCGCCGCGCGAGGAAATGCCCGTAGCGAATCTCCCCGAACCGCCGGTATTCGCGGAAGAGCAGGCCCGACACGAGGAAGCCGCTGAGCACGAAAAACAAATCGACGCCGATCCATCCGCCGCGCTGCCACACCTCCATCCATACCGGCAGCACCGCGCCGGGAGCGGCCCCGGGAAAATGCCGGCCCAGCACGAGCAGCACCGCCAGCGCACGGAGTGCATCGAGCGGCGCGCTGCGGTGCGCGGGAGGCGTTGTCTTTTCCATCGGCCCTCGCTATCAGCCAGAACGATGCCCACCGACACCACCAAAACTCCGCGCGCAATTGTCTGGGGCGCGGGCCTGTTTGCGGGGGTCGTCTTCCTCGTTTCGTGGTGGCAGTGGTGGACGTTTCAATACGGCACTTTCGACCTCGCCTTTTACGTGCAGGCGCTGTGGCTCGCGCTGCGCGGAAAGTGGACGGTCTCGCTGCTCAATGTGCCGCTCATGGGCAATCACGCCGAGCCCATCGTCTTTCTGCTCACCCCGCTCTTCGCGATTTTTCCGCACCCGATGACCTTCGTCGCGGTGCAGACGCTGGCCTTCGCGACGATGCCGTTCACTGCGTGGCGCATCGCGCGGCGCATGGAAATCGAAAGACCCGCCGCGATCTGCCTCGCGCTGGCGACGGTGCTGACGCCCGCGACGCTGAGCATCGGCATCTACGAATTTCATCCCGAGGCGCTGTCCGCGCCGCTGCTCCTGCTCCTCATCGAGGCGCGGCTCGCGGAGCGGCATGGGCGGTTCTGGCTGTGGTTCGTCGCGGTCCTGGGCGTGAAGGAAAACATGGCCCCGCTGCTCGTGGCCTTCTGCGCGGTGTGGGCGGTGCTCGATTGGAAACGCGGGCGCGCATGGCTGCTGCGCTGGGACCTCGTGCCGCTGGGCGTGGCCGCGGCGTGGCTGCTGATTTTTGGGAAAGTCATCAGCCCGGCGCTGAACGCGGGCAACGTCGATTACCTCCAGCTTTACGGCCATCTCGGAAAGTCCGGCGGCGACATCGTGATGAAGTTTTTCACCGAGCCATCGCGCCTTTTCAAAGCCCTGCACGTCGCGCTGACCCATGGGAATATGCTCCCCGCACTGCTCGTGCCGTTTTTGCTCCTGCCGCTCCTCCGCCCGCGCTGGCTCTTGATCGCCGGGCCGCTGCTCGCGCAGCACCTGCTCTCGTGGCGCTACTCGGAGTGGTCACTCGGCGCGCATTATCCCGCGCCGTTCATCCCGCTTTTCTGGATCGCGGCGGCGGAGACGATGACGCGGATTCGCGCGCAGAAAACGGTCGCCGCCGTGCTGCTCGCCGCGTGCGTCCTCGCGCATGTCTGGTGGGGACCGGCGCGGGGATTGGTCGCCGAGGTGCCGGGTCTCAGCGCGCGGCTCGAAGAGCGCGAATGGAAGGCGCAGATGATCCGCGACGTGCCGGACTCGGCGAGCGTGACCGCCGCGGTGCCCTACCTTTCCCACCTCGCCAAACGCGAGCAACTCGTCTCGCTGCATCACATTCTCAAAGGTCTGAAAACGCTCAGCACCGCGGCCTACACGCCGCCGCCAGCCAGCGAGGTCGTCATCATCGACTACGCCGACACGCTGACTTTCAGCACCGTGGCCGGCTACTACCATCCGCGGATGCACACCGACGCAGAGACCGAGGTCGCATCGAGCGACCGTCTGCTCCACGAGTATCTGCGCCCGCACGCCTGGCGCGCGCACAGCCGCAATCAGCTCACCGTCCTCACCCGCGGCGAGCCCGCGCCCGCGCCGCCCGCCGGTTCCGCGCCGATCGTCTTCGACGAAACGACGACGCTGACCTCGATGCAGCTCGTGCGCGATCTGCCAGGCGCGATGCAGTTCCGCCTCGGCTGGCAGTTCACCGGCGAGCGCACCCGTTTTCCGTGGATGATGCTGGTGCTCTCGGACGGCGAGCATCTCTACCCCTTCATCAAGGGTGCGTGCGCCCCGCAGGCCGGCCCCGGCGCGGCCGGCGAAGATTGGACGTTTGTCTTCCCGTCGTGGATGCGCCCGCATTTCTACTCCGCCTTCATGCTTTTCTACGACGCCGGCGAGGGCGCATGGAAAAAGAAGCTCCCACCCGACGACCCGACCTTTGTGCTCAAGCAGCTCGACCTCGGCGGACGCGAGCGCCGGCCCGGCGAGACCACGCCATAGCTACGAGCTGCGCCGCGCTTCCGCGGCCAGCGTTTGCGCCTTGCGCACGGCCTCGTCGGCCTCGGCCCGGCGTCCGAGTTTTTCAAAAATACTGCCGAGCATGAGGTAGTGGCTCGCCTGCTCCGGCTCGCGGCGCATGGCCTCCCGTTGCTGTGCCAGAGCGGCTTCCGGGCGACCGCGCTCCAGCTCGATGCGCACGATGTCGGTGAGCGGGCCGGCATTGTAGATGTCGAGCCGGCCGGCGGCGCGGAGCGCGGCGATGGCGGCATCCGGCTCACCCGCGCTGTAGCGCAGCCGGCCGAGTGTGACCAACGAATCGAGATGCCACCAGTGCGCCGCGGCGTAGTCGGCCACCGCCGGCCACGCCGCCGCCGCACCGGCCCTCGCCTTGCGGAGTTCGCTCTCGTATTTCACCAGCTCCCACGTTTCAGGAAAACGCGCCCGCGCCTCCGCGAGCACCGCCAGCGCTTCGTCATCGTGCTGCGCCTCGTGGCGGAGGCGCGCGAGATGCAGCGCCGCCGGCCAGGTCCGCGGATAGCGGCGCGAGGTTTCATCCGCATCCGCTTTGTCCACGCGCAGGAGCGTCTCCGCCTCCCCTGCCCGGCCCTGTTTGGAAAGGCAGATGCCGAGATTGATCCGCGCCGGCGCGAAATCGGGAAAACGCGCGATCATCTTTCGCAAGATGGCTTCCTGCTTTTGCAAATCGCCACGCTCGCCGTAGCGCGCCGCGAGCGTGCTGAGGATGCGTGGCGTCGCCCCGCCATCCGCGATGGTCCGCAGGCAGAAGGTTTCCCCATTCACCCAATCCCCCGCGCGCACCGACGTGCGCACGCCGAGCGCGATCATCGCGAGAAACGCGCCCGCGCCCGCGGCCATTTGCGCCCGCCGCGGGAGGGCCGGCACGCAGCCCGCGACGAGCAGCAGCGCCCCGATGCTCCCGAGATACATCCAGTGCTCGGCGACTTCGGCATTGAGCGGAAAAAGATTTGAGATCGGGAGAAAGGCCACAACGAACCAGAGCGCGCCAAAACACCGCAGCCGCCGGCCGGGCCAGCGCTGCCGGCAGAGGGAGCTTCCACCCAGCGCCACCAGCAGCCCCGCGATGGATAGATATTCGTAGTGCGGATGCTCGCGCCAGGACGCCACGCCGCCGTAGATCGCGGGATCGGAAAGCGCACGCTCCATGTAGAGCCGGCCCGGCCAGACGAGCAGGCCCGCGTAGTCGCCGAGCGCCCGCAGCATCAGGAGAAAGCGCCCGTCGAACGGCAGCGGCGGTCCGCCCTCCACCGGCACCCGCGCGCCCGGCAGCGCATGGAGAAAAGCATAAGCGCCCAGCACCCCGAGCGCCCCGGCCAGTGCGACACCTTTCACCCGCCAGGCGGAGTCCCGGTCGAAAGCAACGAGATGCACCGCAAAGAGCGCCAGCCAAAGCAGGGCGATTTCCTTGGAACATAAGGCAAGTAACATGACCGGCGCGGCGGCGACTCCCAGACCCACCCGGCCTGCCACCGAACGCACCTCTCCCGCCCGGCGGACCAGCAGCCAGGCGAGCAAGGCGAAGAAACTGCCGAGGCTGTCGGCGCGTCCTGAGATATAGGCGACGGCGGCATTATGAATCGGATGCACGATCCAGATCAGCGCGATCAGCAGAGCCATGAACCAAACGACGTGCCGGTTCGCGTCTTTGCCGGGGATTGCGCTTAGTCCCGGAAGGAGTTGCCGCAGGAGTTCGAAAAGGAAGATGCCACTGAGACTATGCAGCAGGATATTGGTCAGGTGGTAGCCGACTGGGTCTCCGCGCCAGAGCCAGTAGTCAAACATGTAAGACCAGTTTTGCAGCGGGCGGTAGTAGGTGGAGAATGAGTCGAAGAAGAGGTAATGGCGAAATACTTCCGCGCCGAAAACCGGGCTGCGAAAGAACGGGTTTTCCCGGACGAGGTAGTAATCATCCCAGATCAAATCTCCGCTTAAGGCCGGCGCATAAACCAGCAGACCGGCGACCATGCAGATCAGCCAGGCGACCCACGGCTTTGCGCTCCACTGCGCGCAGCGCTCCAACGGATTAGGCCTTCGAGCGGTTTTCATTTTTGAACGACAGAAGTGAGAAATGAGAATCGTTATGGCTCGGCATTGGCAGGCAGCTCCAGTCTAAGCTAGTCGAGTGCCTTCGATGCATCGCGTGACGCTTTGAAACGGTTCAGCCGCCCGTCCTGCAAGGCAGGAGGGCGGCTGAATACGGAGAGTGCTAAACCGGGTCTCTAGTAAAACGGCGACCAAAAGTCGCTCGGAGCCACGTCGGAGAGCTTGTTGAACGTGGTCGAGGACAGCTTCGGCAGACCGTCCACCGAGAAGGTGCCGCCGTTGTAGGTGTTCAGGAGCAGGTCGGTGCCACCAGAGTTATAGAGGACCGAGCCCTTTTTGAGGTAGGCCTGGATGTCCGTCCAATCGACGGTCGCGGCTCCAGCCTTGTTGGTTTCGATCGCGTACTGGTCGATCGCCGAGTCAATGACGCGGAGATCTTCGAGCATGCGGGTCGCCTGGGAGCGCTTGCGGGCGCGCAGGAAGTTCGGCACAGCGATCGCCGCGAGAAGGGCGATGATGGCCACCACAATCATGATTTCCACGAGGGTAAAGCCCCCGCGACGTTTGTTGCGGATATTGAGCATAAGTTAGTAGTTTTGTCTGTTTGGCTATGACCGTGATCGCCAGTTGCTGACTTAGATTAGAGCATGGGGATTGCCAAACTTTTGGTTATTCTCACAATTATGCGGCTGCTTGTCTCACGTTTGGCAATCAGTTCTCACGGCGGCGGCGATGCCAGTCATAAGTGAGAGGCTATTGGCGATCTCGATCTATGGAACCGCTGAATAAAGCCTGTCATACCATCTTTAACAAATAACCTGACTGTCGGAGGGACGACGGAATGACGGAATTCTGCCAAATGACGGAATTGTTCTCAGGCGCATCCATTCCGTAATTTGGTTGAATTCCGTCATTCCGTTATTCTGCTGAACCGTCCGCTTATTTGTGAGAGATGGTATCAGGCACTTTGAGCGCTCGGCTGGCGCGAGCACCGAAGGCGCGAAAACAAGCCAGCCCGGAGTAACGCCCTGGGAACCCCGGAGAAAAACGAACAAGCGCTGAAAGGGCGGCACACGTTTTTGCGCACTGTCAGGGCTGGGTCTGTCGCGGCCCGTTACCCATGGCGTTGCCCTGGGTTCCTAAGATTGTTTCCGACGCAGTTTCCTCAAAAGCATCAGCCGCCCTCCCGCAGAGCAGGAGGACGGCTGAAAACTGACTAAACTTAGGCTAAGCGCTGCGGCCTAGTAGAAGGGCGACCAGAAGTCGCTCGGGGCCACGTCGGAGAGCTTGTTGAACGTGGTCGAGGACAGCTTCGGCAGACCGTCCACCGAGAAGGTGCCGCCGTTGTAGGCGTTGGTCAGGAGGTCAGTGCCGCCGGAGTTATAGATGACCGAGCCCCTCTTGAGGTAGGTCTGGATGTCCGTCCAAGCGACGGTCGCGCCGCCCGCTTTGTTGGTTTCGATCGCGTACTGGTCGATCGCCGAATCAATGATACGGAGATCTTCGAGCATGCGGGTGGCCTGGGAGCGCTTGCGGGCCCGCAGGAAGTTTGGCACAGCGATCGCCGCAAGGAGGGCGATGATGGCGACTACGATCATGATTTCCACGAGGGTAAAGCCCCCGCGATTCTTGTTCAGTTTCTGCAACATAGGATTATGTATTATTTCTATTTGGTTTTGTTTGTTGTGATTTGCGATTTGCATCGCAACTGTTGGAACCTTCTTTAGCAGTGGTGATGCCACGAACCTCCGCTTTTGTGATAATTGCCACAAAATCACGATTTTCTTCATTCCTACTCTGAGCTATCCAAACTGCCCCAGCCTTCATGTCCTCCAGCCGCCTCCTGCAAACCGTCCGCACCGTGCCCGCTTTCGCGGTTTTCCTTCTCGCGTTTGCGATTCGGCTTCTCGTTCTCGTCCGGTTCTCGCACTCCCCGCACTTCATCCCGGACGGCGATGACATGAAATTCTACAGCGACTGGGCGCTGCGCATCACGCATGGGCAGTGGACGGATCACCAAGCCTTCTACGGCCTGCCCGGCTACGCCTTCTGCCTCGCCGCCATCTACAAGCTCTCCGGCGGGCTCGACCCTTTCGCCGCGGGCCTGCTCCAGGCGCTCATGGACGCGGGCATCGCCGCGCTGCTCTACAAAATAGCGCGCACCGTTTTCGCGCCATCCGAGGATGAGGCGGGCGAGCGTCTCGCCGCGGCACGGCCCCATGTCATCGGCCTCGGCGCGGCGCTGATGTGGATGTTCTTCACCCCGGCGCAGGCCTTTTCCATGATCCTCATGCCTACGATCTGGCTCGTGCTTTCCTATTACGCCTGTGTCTGGTGGGCGGTGAAAACGCAGCGCTCCTCGTGGTGGAAACCGTGGCTGGCCCTCGGCGTTTTCGCGGGCGTGATCGCCATGCTCGTCGCCACGATTCTCTTCGCCGTCCCGCTCCTGCTGACCGCGATTTTTCTCTCCGTCGAGCGCGGCGCACCGCTGCGCGCGCGCCTGCCAAAGATCGCCGCCGCCGTGCTCGCGCTCGTCGGCGGCCTTTACGTGGGAGCCGCGCCCGCGTGGATTCATAACTACTTCATCGCCCACGAACCCGTGATGCTTTCCGCCCACAGCGGCATCAATTTCTGGATCGGCAACAACCCGGTGGCGAACGGCTATCCGAAAATGCCGCCCGGCCTCCGCGCTTCGCAGGAGGGGCTGCTCAAGGACTCCATCACCATCGCGGAGAAGACCGCCGGAAAAAAACTCACCCGCGCCGAGGTCTCGCGCTTCTGGTCGGAGAAAGCCAACGCCTACATCCGGGAAAACCGCCCCGCATGGCTGCGCCTCATGGCCGTGAAGTTCGGAAACTTCTGGAACGCCTTCCAATATGACGATGTCGGCGCGATGAAACGCCTGAGTGACGACGGCGTCCTCCCTCCGGGCTTGCATTTCGGGCTCATCGCCGCCCTCGGCCTCGCGGGCTTTCTCCCGGCGATCACGCTTTTCCCCCGCTCCCGCTGGGTCGCCGCCGCCGTGGTGCTGCACATGTGCGCGCTGCTCCCGGTCTTTGTCACCGAGCGCTACCGCCTCGCCGCCGTGCCGGGACTTATGATCCTCGCCGCGCTCGGGCTCTGGCAGCTTTGGGCCAACCTCGCGCGCGGCCACTGGCTCGGCGTCAGCACCTATCTGGCGCTGGCCTTCGGCGCGGCCACCTTCGTTTCCATCCCGCGCACCGATCCCGGCCTGTGGTCGCTCGATTTCTACAACGCCGGCATCCGCTCCCTCGCCTCCGGCGACCTCGACCTCGCGCAGCGCAACTTTGAGACCGCCTACGCCTACGTCCCCGACAACTCCGAAATCAACTTCGCCCTCGGCAACCTCTGGCTCGAGAAAAGCAACCATGCCATCGCCCCGCACACCCACGAGGAGGACCGCGTCCGTGCCCGCGATTTTTACATCCGCACCTTGCAGTTCAAACCCCGGCACGCCAGCGCGCTCAACAACCTCGGCGTCCTCGCAATGGAAGATAAGCGCTGGGACTTGTCGGAAAAATTTTTCCTCGGCTCCATCGACGCCGAACCCGACGACGCCAAGACCTACTACCTCCTCGCCCGCGTCCGCTTTGAATCCGGCAAGGCCGACGCCGCCAAAGCCCCGCTCAAAAAGGCGCTCGAACTGCGCCCGGCGCAAAAGGAATTCCTCGAACTCCGCGAGAAGATCGCCGCCCCGCCTAAGCCGCCCTCCGCAGCGGCACCGCTTCCGCCGGAGTCGCCGGCGAAGTAGCCAGCGTGTAGCCCGCCGCCTTCGCGTCGCGGTCAAACATCTGCACCGTATCCAGCGACAGCGCATCGAGATCGCGCCCGCCCATCGCGATCGCCTTGTGCAGAATATCATGCGGCACCGTCACGATCTGCGCGCCCGCCTCGTCCGCCTGGAAAATATTGAAAACCTCGCGCACGCTCGCCCACAGCACCTCCGCCTTCGGCAGCCCCCGCAGCACCGCGTGACTCGCCCGCACGATCGGCATCGGATCGCGCCCCGTGTCCGCGATGCGCCCCGCAAAAATCGACACCACCGACGGCACCTCCGCGACCAGCGCCCCGGCCACCTGCTCGATCTGCCTTTCGGACAAAATCGCCGTCACATTCAGCCGCACCCCATCCTGCGCCAGATCGCGAATCAGCCCCACCGCCGACTCCCCCGCCGGACTCAGCACCGGGATTTTCACATACACATTCTCCTGCCAGTCCCGCATCCGCAGCGCCTGCCGGCGCATCTCCTTGAAATCATCCGCAAACACCTCAAAGGAAATCGGCTTCGACCGCACCGTCTGCAGCACGTCCTTCGCGAACGCCTCGTAGTCCGTGATCCCCGCCTTCTTCATCAGCGTCGGGTTCGTCGTCATCCCCTGAATCAGCGGATTGGCATAAAGGTCCAGCATCCCCGCCTTGTCGGCACCGTCGGCGAAGATTTTGATTTTGAGGGCGTGCAGAGAGGTCATGCCGGACTCAACTAGCCAATCGCATGCCAGCCCTGCGCCGCCGCATCACCCGCGCGAAGCTGGCGAGCCGCATGAAAACCAGCCCCGCCACGCTCGACCGCCTGTTCGCGCCCGACCACTCCTCCGTCACACTCCAACTTCTGGAGCAAGTCGCCCTGGCCTTGGGGCGCAAGCTCAAGATCGAACTGGCGTAAGCCTCTTGGCCAACACCGACCCACAACGCGACAGCCTCTTCACAAAGCCGTGCTCGACCACGCCACCGACGGAATGGTCATCGGGCAAACAACTCGGCATTTGTTCCCTCGTTCCCAAGTTGAGGATTTGGGAACGCACTTTAGCGGAGAAGCTGTGCTTCGCGGTGAGGGGTAATTAGTTCATCCCAGAGCCTCAAGCCTCACCAAGCATTACCCTCAACTGAAGCTTTTCGCCCGGCAGTTCGATCAGCACGGCGTGAGCATTATCCAGATCCACGATGAGGTTCCATTCTTCGACTTTGAACTTCTTGGGTTTCTCGTCATCTGGAGTCACCGTCAGATCTTCACTACTGCAACTCCCTTTGGCGAGCCGGACGGAAACGCGCAGGCCGTTTTCCCCGTTGATATTCAGCCGCCCGGCGTCGCGGTAGAACTCGAAATCCAATCCACCAATGTTCCATTTCTGGATGGCGGCGGGCGGTGCTGTCTTGAGTCGGGTTTCATCTTTGGCTGGCTCGGCCGGCGTCACTGTCGCCTTTGGCGGGAGAATGCCCTTATCAAGAACCTTCCGGGCTTTTGCCGTCGGCGCGACGACGGGAGCAACCTCGGGCTTGTACGGCGTCTCCGGCACTTCGGCCTTGTCTGCTGGTGGCGTCGTGGTGTTGGCCGATGCACGCATCACCGACGCGAGATAGACAGCGAGCGGGTCGAGCTTCGGAAACTCATCGAGCTTGTCGCCTGGTTTCATGCCAAGTTTTTCACGCTCTTTTTTTGCTTCGGCGCTTTGGAGGCCAGCCGCCTTCGCGTCGCCGTCCTGCGCGAGGAATTGCGCTTGCCGCTCCTTGCAAACGACCCACCTTTCCAGCGCGTGCTGCTTCCGCTCAACGGACGTCGCGCCGTCGTCGCGGATGGTTTCGTAAAAGCGTAAAGCGCCCATGCGGCTGCCCGAGCGTTCGATTGCGGCACCCAATTCCACGACGTATTCGTCGGCAATTGCCGAACTATTTTTCACAAAGAAGGTTCTTTGCAGATACTCTGCGAAAGGACGCTGTGTTACTTTCTCGCGCTTGGCGTCCCACGTCAGCTTCACGATGGAATCGGCGCGACTCATGGCGCGCATCAAGGCTAGGTCGAGGTTCTCCTTGTGGCGCGTCATCCACGCACCCAGTTCTGAGTTAGTCCGTCCGACGCAGGGCAATGACCTGCCTTGCACGTAGGGGAGAGCATTGAGCCAGTCGTCCGCTGCCGCCACGACTGCGAACTGCGCGATGCTGGCTTTGAGCGCGAGGTTGGGCTGGCGCGGTTGCGCGCCGGCGATCAGTTCGCCAATCCCAGCGGTGTCTTTCGCTTCCACCAACAGCGGCAGCGCGAGGTCGTAGTTCTGCTGATGAAGGTAGGCGCGGCCCACGAACCGCGATTGGTCGGGCGAAAGCGCCACTCCGGTATGCCGCTCATACTCCGCGATGATTTCCTCGCGCTTCACGATTTCGTGCAGTGCCGCCAACTTCTCGGGATACGGGGCCGAGAAAGCGCGCGCGATCTTGTATTCGTGCGAGCCGCGCTCTCCGGCGGCGTCCCAGAGTTTCACCGCCTGCTCCAGTTCACCCGCACGGTAGGCGAGTTGGGCACGCGGCGGAGTGCCTACCCGAATGCCTGCGGCGACGATCTTTTCCACGAGATCGAACACGCTCAGCCATTCCCCTTTTGGCGCAGCAAGCTCGCGGATGGCATCGAGCAAAGCCCGCACGGCCACTGCCCAGGAGGGATTGCCCACGCTTTCCTCACGGCCTTGCTCATCCGCGAGCAACTCGTCGAGCCGTTTGAAGAGGGTCGTCGTCTCAGTGACTGTTGGCTTCCCACCAATTGCGCGCGCGAAGCCGTATTCGAGCCGCCCGATCAATTCGGGATGCCTCTCCGCGGCCTTGCAAAGCGCCGCCCAGCCTGGCCGTTCTGCGCGCCAAAAACATTCCGTGGCTTGTTGCGGAGCCTTGCAGCCGAGGAAATGCCCGGCGGCCTCGATGAACTTGCCCTCGATGCGCGCTGCATCGGCTTTACAGCGGATGGCGTCCTGCTCGTGGCCGTTATTTCGGTAAATGTTCGCCGCTTGAAGGAGGTGCAGCGCATTGCCGCGTGCGCGCCCGTCACGCGCGAGGGTTTCGGCGTTCTCCAGCGGGTCGGCGGCTCGATCCCGCGAAAGGTCATCTGTGCGTCCGCTCTCCAGTCGCGCGATGGCTTTGCCCCATGTCTCCCGGCCATTCCTGATGCCCTCGACGATGGCTTTCTCCAGCTTTTCATCATGGGCAAAGTCCCAGAGCTTTTTGAAACCGTCCGCCGAATCCACGATGAACAGCCGCCGTTTGGCGCGACTCACCGCAACGTAAAGGCGATTGATGAAGTATTGCAGCGGCAGCGAGCGATCGGGGTCATCTGCGTAAGACTTGCTGCAATCGAAGAGCGGCTCCAAAAGCGTCCTGTCCGCCATGTCGCCAAATCCATAGACGACCACGCGCGTGAATTCGAGACCCTTGGCCCCGACGGCGCTCAGCACTATGCGATTCGGCGCATTGTCCACGATCTGCACCTTTTTGCTCAGCACCGGGTCTTGCTTGATGTAATCGAGTTCCTCGCCTTCGCCGCACGGAACGATGATTGCCACATCCGCTTCTTTTTTCAGCCGCGTCCAGAATTCATCGTTGTCGCCGAGAAAATAGGTCACCGGGGGCGGGTTGTGTTCGTCCTCCCAGGGCTGTTGGGGTTGGAGCGAAGTTAGATCAAAAAGTCGCGCGCGGAGCGCTTGCACGTAATTGCTGAACCGCACGATGCTTCGCGACGAACGATAGTTATAGGTCAGTTCCTGGTAGTTCAGGTCGATCGTCTTTGGCCGATGCGTCGCGAGCGCGAAGATGAACTTCTCCACAAAGAACGCCTTGATCGCCTCCCATCGGAAGCCCGTTGGATTAAGAGTCTGAAATTGATCGCCCGCAAAAACAAACGGCACCATCGCCACATCCTCCCGTTTCAGCGAGCGCTCCGAGAACAGCGACATCCGCAGAATGACCTCCAATTCGATTCGTGTGAAATCCTGCGATTCGTCGCAAAAAATTGCCGGATGCACCGCGCGTAGGCCGCAGATCGCGGATTGCGCCGGAGCGATTCCCGCTGGCTCTTCCTCGGCACGGCGCCGGGCGTCATCGGCCTCGATGAGATAGCGCGCGAGATCCTGATCATCCCAGTATCCGTCCGTCTGGCTCACGGGCTGATACCAATTCGTCCACACATTTTGATAGACCGCCTTGTAGGTTTCGTGCGTGACCGTCACCTGCTTTTTGTCGAGGCGCTGGTATTCCTCGAAGTCGGTCAATTCTTCCGAGGTTAACCCCTTAATGTAACTGCGGATGACGTGCCATGACACATCCGGGCCAAACTCCTTGCGGGCTTTCGGCAGCTTGCCAAAGCGCGCCGTCCAGAGCTGCTTGAATCGCGCATAGCCGACATACTTGTCTTTCGCAAACCGCTCTGTCCGCTCCGTTGGTTCGACGAGGGAAAGCAGGTGCTCGTGGAATTCTTTGAATGCGCCGTCCAGCACTGCCTTGCTTTCCTTCACGAGCGCACCCCGGTCGCCATCGTGATGCGAATAGCTCGCGTTGCAGCTCAACAACTTTTCCACAAACTCCCGCGAGTTACGCAGTAGTTCGCGGTTGCAGGTAAAGTAGATGGGTGGCGCTGCCGCCTCGCCCTTCGTGAGGTGGTAGAAAAGGATTTCCGCGAAAAGGTATTGCAGGATTGTCGTCTTCCCGCTCCCGGCGCGGCCGTTGATGAACATCGGGAATCCGCCAGTCACAGTCCCGTCCGCTCCCTGCTGCCGCCGCGCCGAGCGGAGCACCTGCGACTCCTCTGGCGAGAGCGCCATGTTTGCCTGCACTTCCCTTTGCAGGTTCATCCACATGTCCGGTGCCAGCAAGAGCACCGCGGGGTAGGCGCGACGCGAGGCTTTCAGCACGGTTTCCAAGGATGGGGTTTCCTGCGTGAGGACTGGCGCGTACATTTTCCGCAGGGTTTTTAGAGCGGCCTGGTCGTTGTCCACTACCGGCGCCGCAAGCCAGAGCAGCCGGTGCTGGGGAAAACTCCGCAGCAGCACCGACCAACCCAAGCAGCCCGGCACACGCACCATCCGCCCGCCAGGTAGATCGTGGCCGGTTTCTTCAAAGACCGCCTGCTCGACCGCCTTATGCAAATGTGAGTGCCAGTTTTGAAATGTTGTTTCGCCGCACCGCTTCACCCACTCGCTGCTCTCTGCCACGAGCTCTTCCGCGGGTGTTTCCCCTTCGTCCACACGCGCTGAGACGGCGGACAGCGCTCCGTGGAGATAGCCATATTCATCCTCGCTCACGTCTGGTTTGGGCTTGGGCGGTTCCTTCTCCTTGCGCTTCCACACATAGGCCGCCCAGTCCTCGCCGCGGTAGAGCTGTTCGAGGTGCTGCTGGCCATACGCGACCGCATCGTTGCTGAAGGCCTCGTATTTCCCGTCGCCCCGCACCAGCGCCGAGAGCAGCACCACCACGCTGTCATCCCGCTCCTCCCCGACCATGACGTGCGCCGCGATGAGCCGGCCCGAATACTCGCCGAATTTCTTCTTCACCAGATACGGCGGAGGGAAGTGCTCGAACATGGCCACCGTTTGTTTCTTCTCCAGCTCCTTCGCGAATGACTCCAATCGGTCCGACCAGTTCGGATGTTCAGACGCTTCCTCGCGGCAGTTATCGGTGATGAAGACAAAAAGGGCCATAGGTCAGGGTGGGTAGTTTGGGGGATTGTGGATGGAAAGGAGTGCCGGATGCGAGTCTCGCGTTAAAGCAGTTCAGAACAACGGTGTCCAAAATTCCATTCACAAAGCGAGCGGAGAGATCGGTTCGTGAACTCGCTTGCCGACGCCCTGTGGGGCGACGTTCACATTTAATGGGCGAAGATCGCCTTTCCCCCACGCCTCCTTGCAGAGGTGCCCGAGGAAGTCGGCGCGCTGCGCGAGGGGCTTGCGGGCTTCGCGTCCACCGCGCGTATTCGCGCCATGACTGCGACTCTCGATGACATCCACCGCGATCCTGCGATTCTCGACCAGGCCATCGCCCGCGGAGAGCGGCTGGAAATCTTCTGTAACGGAGCCGTGACGGCGACTCTTGTTCCCAAGGCAAAACCGGACGAGCCGGATTTCCTCGCGCGCGCCAAACGCATCTGGGGTGAACGTCCGTCGGGCACGCCGCTCAGTGAAATCGTCGCGGGCCAGCCGTGGATAATCTGCCGTGCTTTAAGCCCCTCGTGCCCAAGCTCCAGCTTGGGCACGCCCTTGTCTTGGAAGCTCTGCTTCCGCGGGCCGGCATCGGGACGGAGCGCACGCAGTTGATCCGCGCCGGCGAAGCAGAGCTTCGGGGACATGTGCGTTCCGAAGCAGGAGCTTCGGAACGAGGAGGCTTCGCGCCGTGGCGCGCAGGTTCACGGCATTCGCAGGATCAGCCGCACGGCGTCGAGCCGGAGGTGCGCGGCGGCGAGGGCGGTGGTGAGGGCGGTCTGCTGCTGCTCGGTGGCGGCGATTTCGGCGGGGCGGACGTGGTCGTTGATCTCGGCGAGGTCGCGGAGGCGCTGGAGTTCGTGGGTGAACTGCCGGGACATCTCCGCGGTCGCGGCGGCGGTGAGGGCGGCGAGGCGTGCGTCGGCGAGGGTGCGGGTTTTTTCGAGCATCGCGGGGAGGAGTTTCTTTTTCACCGCGCCGCGGTCGAGGAGGCGGAAGACGTCGCCTTTTTCCAGATGCGCGGCGGCCAGCTCGGCGTCGGTGCTGAGGTCGGCGAGGGCGTGGTCCACGACGACGCGGATCGGGGTCATGGGGAGAAAGCGATCGACGTGGAGCGCGGTGGGCGCGGCGCATTCGGCGATGAAGCAGGCTTCGAGGAGGATGGTCTCGCGACCGCCGTCGCGCCAGACGGCGAAGGCGGAATTGCCGGCCTCGGTGCCGAGCAGGCCGTCGAGCGCGCCGCGGATGAGCGGGTGATCCCAGGTGAGAAAGCCGAGGTCTTCGCGGCTCAGCGCGCGGGTGCGGTCGAAGGTCATGGACTGGCCTTCGGCGGAGAGCGATGGCAGCGCGTCCGTCTTGAGCGCGTCGGGCCGGAAGAGGTAGGTGCGCAGGGCGAGGTCTTCGATATGCACGCCGAGCTGCTCGAAAAGCCGGAGCGCGAACGGCTCGATCGCGGCGTCGCCGTCGAGCGTGCGGATGCCGTCGATGATGGCAGCGGCGCGCTCCACGCGGCAGGAGTTCAGCTCGAGCAGACGGTCGTGCCCGCGCTCGAGTTTCTTCACCACACCGGCGCGGCACTCTTTGGTCGTTTTGAGAAAGGCGGTGAGCTTGCGCGCGTCGGGTTTCTCCAGCAGCCGCGCCAGCTCCGCGCCGAGCATGCGGACGATTTCCGCCGCGCCGTGCAGGTTGTGCTCAAAGGCGTCGAGCCCCTCGTGATACCAGCGTGCGAGCACTTCGCCCGCGGTGCCGGGGAGAAAGGGGACGTGGATTTTGATCAAGTCCGTCTGCCCGATGCGGTCGAGCCGGCCGATGCGCTGCTCCACGAGTTCCGGGTTTTCCGGCAGATCGAAAAGCACGAGATGATGCGCAAACTGAAAGTTCCGCCCCTCGCTCCCGATCTCAGAGCAGACGAGGATGCGCGCCCCGTCCGCCTCGGAAAAGTAGGCCGCATTGCGATCCCGCTGGAGCAGCGTCAGCCCCTCGTGAAAGACCGCGCACTTCACGTTGATCAGCCGCTGGAGCCCCGCGCTCACTTGCTCCGCGAGCGCCCGCGTTTTGCAAATGAGCAGGACTTTCTCCTCGCCCAATTCCTTGAGCAGCTCGACCAGCCACTTCGTCTTCACGTCGTCCTCGTCCGCGCCTTTGAGCGGCACGAGCCGCGCCTGCCGCTGCGGGAAACCCGAGAGCGCCGCGCGCGTATTGCGAAACATCACGCGCCCCGTGCCGAAGGCGTCGAGCAGGTCGGCGACGAGCAGCTCGCGCGCGCCGGCATCGCCCGCATCCAGGGCATCGCAGCGCGCACGGATGCGCGGGGATTTCGCTGCGAAAAGATCGGACTCCTTTTTTGTCAGCGGCTTCCCCGCGAGCAGACGATCCACCGCTTTCGCCACCTCCTCGTAATGCTCCGCCTCTGCGAGAAACTCCGCGAGGTCCGCATAACGATCGGGATCGAGCAGCCGCAGGCGGGCGAAGTGCCCCTCCACGCCGAGCTGCTGCGGCGTCGCCGTGAGCAGCAGCAGGCCGGGCGTCGCCGCCGCCAGCGCGGCCACGAGCTGGTACTGCGCGCTCGGTTCCGCCGCGCTCCATTCCAGATGATGCGCCTCATCCACCACCAGCAAATCCCAACCCGCCGCCAGCACTTGCGCCGCCCGCCTTTCGTCCTGCGCGAGCAAGCCCACGCTGCAAATCACGAGCTGGCTGTCGAGGAACGGATTCTCCTCCGCGTCCAGTTTCTCGATCGCCGCGCACCGCTCCTCGTCGAAGATGCTGAAGAGCAGATTGAAACGCCGCAGCAGCTCCACGAACCACTGGTGGATGAGCGGCTCCGGCACCAAAATCAAAACCCGCTCCGCCCGTCCCGTGAGATGCAGCCGGTGCAAAATCAGCCCCGCCTCGATCGTCTTCCCCAGCCCGACTTCATCCGCCAAAAGTACCCGCGGCGCAAGCCGGCTCGTGACCTCGCCCGCGATGAACATCTGATGCGGAATCAGCGACACCCGCCCGCCGACAAACCCGCGCACCGGCGATTTCCGCGCCGCGCACCGCCGTTCCAGCGCCTCCACCCGCAAATCGAAATCCGCCAGCTCATCCACCTGCCCGCCGAGCAGCCGATCCTCCGGTTTGGAAAAGCTGATCTTGTCCGAAAGCTCCGCCTCCGTGATCTCCGCGCCGCCGCCTCCATAGATCAGCATCCCCGCCCTTCCCTCCACCGTTTCCACCACCACCTGCCGCCCATCGTGCAGCTTGATCCGGTCGCCCACCTTGAACTCCACCCGCCGCAGCGGCGCGGACTTCAGCGCATACTGCCGCCGCTCGCTCGCCGCCGGAAAGAGCACCTCCACCCGCCCGAACCCGGCTTCGAGAATGATCCCGAGCCCCAGCTCCGGCTCGCTGTCGCTGACCCATCGTTGTCCCGGCAAAGGTTGATTCATGTTTTGAAAAAGGGCGCAGAGACTACGCAACCTCCCGCGCCCCACAACGGCTTTCTCCGCGCACCTACACCGCCGCAATAATGATGGCCGCCGCGTCGCGGAGATTGCCCGCGCGAAAGTCGGGTGCGGAGCGAAGCGGCTCGTCGTAGCCGTAGTCGATGAAGACCGTGCGACAGCCGGCGGCGGCCCCGCAGTCGATGTCGCGCCAGCGGTCGCCGACCATGAAGCTGCGTGGCAGGTCGATGCCCAGCTCCCGCGCCGCGCGCAGGAGCATGCCCGGCGCGGGTTTGCGAAACTCGGACGGCTGGCCCTGGCCGGGATCGTAGCAGACCTCCACGCGGTCGAGCGGCAGCGCGGCGCACATTTTCGCGTGCATGGCCTCCACGTCCTCGCGCCGCTGCGTGCCGCGGCCCACGTCCGGCTGGTTCGTGGCGACGACGAGGAGAAAGCCCGCCGCCTTCAACTCCGCACACGCCTCGACCACCCCCGGCAGCAGCTCAAACTCCGCGACCGACGCCGGCGGATACGGCTTCCCGGCGCGCACCACTGCGCGGTTGATGACACCATCGCGGTCGAGAAAAACGGCGCGCTTCATCGCGGTTCAAATCTGAAATCTGAAATCTGAAATCTGAAATCTGAAATTCACTTCACACTCTCCCACTTGGTTTGAGCGATTTTCAGCCGCGGATGCGAGACGAAGAGATGCCAGACCACGCCTTGAAACGCCTCGGAATGCGGCGTGATGTTCGCCGGGTTCACGGTCGGAATGATGACGCACGCATCCGCAACCTGCGCGGTGTAGCCGCCGTCCTTGCCGCAGATGCCGAAGACCGATGCGCCCACGGTTTTCGCCAGCTTCAGCGCCTCGACCAGATTCGGGCTGACGTTTTTTTCGACATTCCCGCCGCCGACGGAAAAGATGAGCAGCCCGTCCTTCGCGTTCAGCCGGCTGCCGCGCAGCCATTCGGCGAAGACCGTGGCCCAGCCTTCGTCGTTCGTGCGCGCGGTGAGTTCGGAGACGTTGTCGGTCGGCGCGTAGCACTCGAAGCCGCAGATTTTTCGGAAGTCATTCACCGCGTGCGAGGCGTTGGCCGCGCTGCCGCCGACGCCGAGGATGAAGAGCCGCCCGCCGCGCTCGCGCACCGCGGCCAGACCCTCGACGATGCGTTCCATCAAGGCGGGATCAAGGGCGGCGACGATGTCGCGGGTTTCGGCGAGGTGTTGGGCGGCGTAGGTCATGGCGTGGGTTGTTGTAGCGGCGGTCTATGACCGCCGAGGAGGTCGGCGAGTTCAGCGAGGCCGGCGGGCGAGCCGTTCTCGTAAAAACGCTGAAAAACTTCATGCCCGGCGAGCGCGCTCTTGGCAACCAATCCGCGCTGCACGTCCGCCAGATCGAAGGCCGTGGCCGCGAGCCGCTCGGCGAAAACGGACGTGCGAAACGCGCCGAGCCCGTAGTCGATATGCCGCATCGCCGGGGTGCGCTCGCGCTTGTCGTAGCGGACGATGCGCCCGTCCTCGAACTCCACATTGCTCGTGTCCCACGCGCCTTCGTTTTTGAAAACCGTCATCAGCCCCGGCTGCCCGCTCGCGCGGAAAGCGGACGCGACCGCCGCGTAGTCGATCGGCAGATACGAGTCGCCATAGAGCGTGAAAAACTCCTCGCCCAGCAGCGGCAGCGCCTGCCGCAGCGCGCCGCCCGTGCCGAGCAGCACCGGCCCATCGAACGAATACGCCAGCTCCATCCCAAACGCCGCTCCATCGCCAAACTCCCGCTCGATCATCTCCCCCAGATACCCCACGCACAGCACCGCCCGCCGCAACCCGCGCCCGTGCAGCAGCCGCAACTGATGCGCCAGAAACGGCTCGCCCGCGACCGAGACGAGCGCCTTCGGAATCTTCTCCGTGATCGGCCGCAAGCGCGTCGCCAGCCCGCCCGCAAGAATCGCCACTGGCATCGGATTCGCGCTCATTCTGAGGCGAAAAATTCTGTTTTACCGCAGAGGCGCAGAGGACGCAGAGATACGCAGAGATAAAAGGCGGATCGCATTTTTCCGTCCTCTGCGCCCCTCTGCGTCCTCTGCGCCTCTGCGGTTAAAAATCCGTCTTCTTTCATCGCCAGCCTCAATCCTGCGCCACGATCTTCGTCCCCTCGAAATCAAACCGGAGCCGCACCTCCCGCAGCCCCTGCTCGCGCATCGCCCGCCGCAGCCGCGTGGTCTGCTCGGAGTAAAACATCAGGAACCCTCCGCCGCCCGCGCCGATGAGCTTCCCGCCGAGCGCGCCGTTCGCCATGGCAAAGTCATACCACGCATTGATCTGCGCGTTGCTCATCCCGCCGGAGCGCTCTTTTTTCCGCTGCCAATGCACATCCATGAGCCGCGCAAAGTCGCGCAGATTGCCGGACTCCAGCGCATCCTTGCTTTGCACGCCCAGCTCTTTGACGAAGTGCAAGTTCTCGATCATGGCCTTGTCCACGCCCTTGGTTCTGTCGTTTTGCTCTTTCAAAATCTTCGACGCCGAGCGCGTGTAGCCGGTAAAGAAAAGCAGCAGGTTGTCCTGCAAATTGAAGAGCGTTTCCTCGTCGATCTCCACGGGCAGAACCTCCACCTTTCCGCTCGGCATAAAATGGAACGACGTGAGGCCACCGACCGCCGCAATGTATTGGTCCTGCTTGCCGATGGGTTCGTGCAGTTTCTCCAGCTCGATCTGGCACGCCTGCGCGGCGATTTCCGCCGGGCGCACAATGTTTTTGCGCATGGTGTGCAGCGCCTTGAGGAGTGCGGTCGTGAAAGCGCCGGACGAGCCGAGGCCGGTGCCGGCTGGGATGTCGGCCATTGAGGAAATCTCCAGATTGCGCTCGGTCACGCCGACGAGTTTCAGCGCCTCGCGGATGATCGGGTGCTGGATTTCATCGACCGACGGCACTTCCTCGAGGTGCGAATACTTCAGCACGAAGCCCTCCTCGAACCGCCGGTGGACATTGATATAGACGTACTTGTCGATCGCCGCGGCGATGAGGAAGCCGCCGTGCTCCTCGTAGTAGGACGGCAGGTCGGTGCCGCCGCCGCCGAGGGAGATGCGAAGTGGAGAGCGTGTGATGATCATAGGTAGCCGCTGCTGCGATAAATCGTTTCCACCACGCGGAGCGTCGCCAGCCCTTCGCGCAAGCCGGGCCGCGGCGTGCGGCGCAGGCGGATGTCTTCGAGGAACTCCGCCATCTCCAGCCGCCACGAATCGTCGCCGCGCGGATATTCGAAAATGGTCGTCTCCGGCGGCCCCATCTCCGGCAGCATTTTGTAAAAGGCCAGGCGCTCGACGCCATAGCTGCCGCCGAGACCTTCGAGGTGCAGCTTCCCCGTGCGCCCGTAGATTTCGAGCGAGAAGAGATTCTTCCACTCCGTGCAGCTCACCTGCAGCCACGCGGTCTGGCCGGCGGCGGTGCGGAGGTTGAGAAAGGCGTTGTCGTCCACCGGCATGTCCCAAAAACTCGCCGTCGCGTGGCCTTCGATCCTCGTGAAATCGCCGAGGAACCAGCCCGCGAGGTCGATGAGATGCACGCCCTGATCAATGAGTTCGCCCCCGCCCGAGAGCTTCGGATCGGAGCGCCATTCCTTTTCGTAGCCCAGCCGTCCGCCGTGGCCGTAGCGCCCGCGGAGAAACATCAGTTCGCCAATCGCGCCGCCGTCGATGAGTTCGCGCGCCTGGCGCAGCGCGGGGTGAAAGCGGTGGTTGTAGCCGATGCGCACGCACACGCCGCGCGCCTCGGCCTCGGTGGCGAGCGTTTCCAATTCGCTCGCGCGGATCGCGCCGGGCTTTTCGATGAGCACATGCTTGCCCGCCTTCACCGCTTCGAGCGCGAGCGGCGCGAGCGCGTGATTGGCGGTGGCAACGATGACAACTTGCGCGGAGGAGCGCAGCACGGTGGCGAGGTCGGTCGTCGCCCGGCAGCCGGGAACCAAGGCGGCAAGCCCATCCGCGCGGGAGTGGTCGAGATCGCACGCCATCACCAGCCGCCCACCGGCGAGTTGCGTCGCGCGTTTCCGCCCGATGAGTCCGCAGCCGACGATGGCGATGTCGAAAGGCGTTTTCATGTCAGAACTTCACGCCGCGCTCTTCCGGCACGATGCGGCGCAGTTGGTATATCTCGCTGTCGGCGAGCGTCGCCGTGTGCGCGCCAAGGTTGGCCCAGTCGTCCCATTGCGCGCTCAGCAGACGTCCGCTGATGCCGTCGGATCTTTCCGAAAGTAAAAATTCCACGAGCCCCTGCACCTTCGCGATCGGTTGTCCGCCGCTTTCGAGCTGGCGCTGCGCGGCGGCAAACTCCTCGCGGCCCGCCCGCTCCGGCCCGAGTTGCACGGTCTCCAGCGTCATGGCCGTATTGATCGCGCCGGGCGCGATGGCGTTGATCTCCACCGGCAGTCCGCTCCATTCCGCGGCGAGGTTTTCCACCAGCCGCACGACGCCCGTTTTCGCGGCGGCATACGCCGAAAAATTGGCGCGAGCCTTGGTCGCGCCGCCCCCGGAAAAGCAGATGACTTTCGCGCGACGCGCACCCGCGCCGAGCAGTTCCCAAAACGCACGAATGGCGAAAAACGTCCCGTCGAGATTCACCCGCACCGTCTCGCTCCACGCTCGCGGATCGGCCTCCATCGCCGGGTTCACCGCGCCCTGAATCGCCGCCGCGCAGATGAGTGCATCGACCTGCGGCCACGCTTTGGCCACGGCGTTGCGTGCGCTTGCCACCTGCGCCCAATCCGCCACATCGCCGACCGAGGTCGCAAACGCCGCGCTCTGCACCGAGCGCGCGAGGCCCCAGATTTCATGCCCCTCCGCGGCCAGTTGCTCCGCGAGGTGGCACCCGATGCCCGAACTCGTGCCGGTGATGACAATGCGCATGAGCGGAGTATTTTCAGTCCGCCCAGCCGATGGGATGCGCGCCGATTTCGAGCCGTTTCCGCAGCAGCGGGAGCAGCACCGGCCACGGCAGCATCCGCTCGGCCAGCGAACGCTGGCGGAAGCCCAGGCGCTTCAAAAGTTTGAACCGGATGATTTGATCCAACCCCGGATAGGGCGGACGAAACTCCGCCCGGAATCCCGCGGCGCGCAGCGCGCCGGCGAGTGTCTCCGGCTCGAAACAACTCACATGAATTTCCGGCAGCGCGTAGCTCCAGGAGGTCAATCGTCCGCGAAACGGGCGGGCATTGCCTGTGGTAAAAAAGAAGAGCCCGCCGGGCTTCAGCAACGCGCGAATCCGGCGCAATGCGGCGAGCGGGTCGGGCAGATGTTCGAGGACTTCGATAGCCGTCACCACATCGCATTTTCCCTCCAGTGGCCCCAGCTCCGCCTCGTCGAGAATGGGAATGCCTTTCTTCCGCGCCAGGCCGGTGATTTCGCCCGTGTCCGTCCCGACGACGTCGCAGCCGACGTGCGCGGCGACGTGCCGCACGAGGCCGCCGTGACCGCAGCCAAAGTCCAGCCAGCGCGTCTGCGCATCGACCGGGCGCAGCGCGGAGACGGCGGTGAGAATGCCGTCCCACTCGTAGCACCTCACGGTCTGCCCGGGGTGCTCCAGCTCGAAGAAGTAATCGACGTACGGGTCCGCTCCCTCGCCGCGGTAATAGCGCGCGTCGTAGATCGCGGCGTAGTCCGTCCACGGATCGCTCACAAACGAGAAACGGCACGCCGGGCAATGGCGGAAATGAAATCCGCGTCCGGCGAACGTCCCGAATTTTTCCCCGGCCCGCTCCGTCGCTCCTCCGCACACGCGGCAGGCCGTGCCGGCTTCATTGGAAAAATCCATCGCGTCGGGCGGCGCGACAGCCGGTTGCGGTGCGGTGGCGCTCATGGTCGCGGTCATTTCCGGTCGAGCACCCACTGGTTTTCCGCGAGCCATTCCACCGTGCGCACCACGCCCTGCTGGATGCTCATTTTCGGCTGCCAGCCAGTCGCGCGAATCTTCGCGGTATCGAGGAAGATGAACGGATTGTCGCCGACCCAGCCACGCTTGCCGCCGCTGAAACGCAGCTCCGGTTTCAACCCGAGCCGTTCGCAAATCCACGCGATCGAATTTTTGACATGGCAGTAGTCGAAGGTGCCGAGGTTGTAGATTTGCACGCGGTGCTTCGCCTCGCTCGCGGTGCCCGCGCGGATGACGTGGAGCACGGCGTCGAGGCAGTCGCCGATGTGGAGATACGATTTGCGCTGCGAGCCGTCGCCGAGCACGTCGAGGTAGTCGGGGTGGGCGAGGAGCTGCTTGTAGAAATCGAAGACGTGGCCGTGCGTGTAGCGCTCGCCGAGGATCGAGACGAAACGGAAAATGTAAGCCTCGCAGCCGAAGCCCTCGCAGTACGCGGAGATCATGCTTTCGCCCGCGAGCTTCGATGCGCCGTAGAGCGAGGTCTGCACGGGGAAGGGCGCGGTCTCCGGCGTGGGGACGATTTCGGCTTCGCCATAAACGGAGCCGGTCGAGGAGAAGGCGATGCGCTTGATGCCGTTCGCGCGCATCGCTTCGAGCACGTTGAAAACGGCGATGGTGTTTTGCTGGAGATCGCGGCCCGGATGTTCGAGGCCGAAGCGGACATCGGCATTCGCAGCGAGATGGAAGACGATGTCGCAGTCGGCCATCGCGGCGGTGAGCTTGTCGGCATCGAGGTTGTCGCCGCGCACGAGCTCGAAAGCGGGATGCCTTTTCGCCTGCTCCAGAAAGCGCTCCTGGCCGGTCGAGAAGTTGTCCCATGCCACGACCTCGCAACCGTCGGCGAGCAGGCGATCGACGAGACTGCTGCCGATAAAGCCGGCCCCGCCGGTGACGAACGCGCGTGTCATCACGCCTGAGCCGCGACGGGCTCGCCCACGGATAGCGCAGTCTTCATGGAAGCGGTGCCGGCGGCGCGGGCGCGCTCGGTTTCCGCCATCGGATCAATGCGCGTGAAGCGCAGCTTGAAGCATACTTTCACCCACGAGATCGGATCGCCAAACATCGACACTTTTTTGCCCTCCTTGAACGAGCGCGAGCGGTAGTTCACCGGCAGCTCGATGGGCTGGTAGCCTTTGCGCAGGAGCTTGATCAGCAGCTCGTAGTCGAAGTCGAAGCGGTTGCACTCGAACTTCAAACCGAAGAGGCAATCGCGGCGGAAGACTTTGAACATCGTGAACGGATCCTTGAGCCGCTGGAGAAAGAGCACATTGACGAGCGTGGTGAAAAACCAATGGCCGGCGTTGAGCGCGGTGCTGAGCCAGCGCTGGCCGGTGAACTCGCGCATCTTCCACGCGCTGCCGCCATGCCGTGCGCCGAGAGTGAAGGCGGCGCGGCCCGAGACGAGCGGTTCGAGGAGCGCGTCGTAATCTTCGAGGTCGTATTCGAGGTCGGCGTCCTGGATGAGAATGAAGTCGCCGCTGGCGTGCGCGAGGCCGGTGCGGACGGCGTGGCCCTTGCCGCGCGGGCGGTCTTCGAGGACGAGCCGGACGCGCGGATGATCCTGATATTTCAGCACCAGCTCGCGGGTGCCGTCGGTCGAGTTGCTCTCGACGATGACGACTTCGAGATCGAGTCCCGGCACTTCTTTGCGCAGGACGGAATCGAGGAGCGGCTGGATGGTCGCCGCCTCATTGAAAGCCGGGATGACGACCGAGACGGAGCGCCGTTCCGGCAGCGCGGTTTTGCGCGCGAAGACCATCATGCCGCTCGCGACCACGCGGCGGTATTTTTTCCGCATCCCCTCGGGAAGCAGCCTGGAAACAAGGTTCACAAGCGGCGTGACCACCGGCACCGGGAAGCGCCCGAAGTGTTTCGCGACGTAATCAAAGGTCAGCACTTTCCAGCCGGTCCGGACTATGACCTGGTGGTAGCCGGTGCGGAAAAGCGCGGTTTCGAGAGTCTTTGGCTCGAAGTAGGTGAGGTGCTCGGGTTTGAACTCCATCCAGTTTTGCCGCAGCAGTTTTGCCGACCACGAGGCGAGCGAAGGCGTGGCGATGAAGATGCCGCCGCCCGGTTTCAGCAGGCGATGAATCTCGCGGAGAAACGCAAGCGGATCGCGCACATGCTCGATGACATCGGAAAGCACGCAGAGGTCGAACTGCGCGCCTTCCAGCGCAGCCTTTTCGAGTTCGCCGCAAACGATCTCGCCACGCTGGAGCCGGGCGCGCGCCTGTTCGCAGGCGGCGGGCGCATACTCCACGCCGGTGACGTGATAGCCCGCGGCCTCGGCCTCGACGAGAAAGTCGCCGTCGCCGCAGCCAATCTCCAGCAGCCGTCCGCCCGCTTCGCCGGCGTAGCGATGGATTTCGGAAAGGTATTGCCGCGCGGTGGCGCGCTTCATTTCCCGCGTGGAGGCGCGGCCCGCGTCGCTCTCTGCGCCGAGGAAATAATCGGCGCTGTAGATCGCGGAGAGCTCGGTGTCGCTCGGCTGCGGATTGGAGAAAAGAAGCGCGCAATCGGCGCAGCGGACGAGGCGGTAGCCTTCGTGCGAAAAGGCGTAGCGCAGCCGGGAGCTGGCGCAGAGGGGGCAGTCGGTGCGGGTGTGGGAGCCGTCGTTCATGAGGTGGTGGTGAGGGATGCTCTCACATCTGCTTTAGCCGGAATTGTGCCAGCGCGGGCGGCGGCGGGTCGTGTTTTTAGCATCCACGCGGCACCACCCAGCGCGCCGAGGACGCCGGCCAGCGCGAGACCGAGCGCGGGTGTGAGCACGCGCGGCCAGTAGGCAAACTCGATGCGGTAGGTGCCGGCGGCGGGCAGCGCCACGGCTTTGAAAATGTGATTCACGCGCAGAATCGGGGCGGGTCGGCCGTTGACGAGGGCTCGGAAATTATCGGGCACGAAGGATTCCGTGAGCACCGCGAGGCCCGCGCCGGGAGCCTCGACGGTGAAAGACGTGGTGTTGCTCGTGAGCCGGTAATCGCGCCCGGCGGCGACCGTGCGCGAACTCTGGTCCGGCGGCAAAACCGGAACCTGCGCTTCGTTTTCCAACACCGCGGCGAAAGGCCGTCCGTCGCCGCCCACGACCCATGCGGCGAGCGTCTTCTCATCCCGATAGCGGGTCACGCGGTCGGTGAAAAACGCGCGCGGCCACGCGGTCTCGCTCTCGAAAACTTCGAGGTCGGCGCTGGCGATTTTCCTCAAGCCCGGCGTCGGCTCCTCCGCCGTGGCCGGCGAGCCGAGGTAGTAGCGCACGTTCATCGCGTCGTAGAGCGCGCGCACCCGCGGGAGCGTGGCTTTTTCGAGCGTCGGCCACCAGATCGCTTCGGCGCTGAGGCCGGAGCCTTCGCACCATTGCGCGAGCGGCTTGGCCATGATCGCATCGACGCCGGTCGGAGTTTCGAGGTGATGCACGATGTTGAAACCGGGCCGCAAAATCTGGCCGAAGCCCATGACCCGCGCGGGCTCATCCTGCCGCGCGCGGATGACATCGACCGCCGGCGAGCGCGCCTGCAAATTGACCCGCTGCTGCGGGTTCATCACGTAGATGTCGAACTTCGTGTCGAGCCACATGCCGTGGCGAAAATGAAACGCGATGAGGATGAGCGCGATGCCGAGCGCATTCGCCGGAAGCGAGCCGCGCCGCAGCACGACGCGGCGGGCGAGCCACGGGAGCAGCGCCGCGCCGGCCAGGAGCGCGGCGGCGTAGCCGAGGAAGAAGGTGCTGAAGCTCGTGGGCCGGCGGAATTGCAACCCAAACTCCTCCGCCCGCGGCGTGGCGTGAACCGTGCCGAAATACAACGCGGCCAGCGCGCCGAGCAGCGCGAGCGTGGCCCGCCAGTCCGCGCGCCATACAGACTCCGCGCGCATCTTTTCCATGCAGCTCCGCAGGCCGAAGCCAGCGAGGACAAAGAGCTGGACGACGAGCACGCAGACAAACGTGTCATCGACATGCGAGATGTTTTTGAAGAACGGCACCCGGTCGATCCACACGGGCGGGATCACGCCAAAGACCAGCCCGAGCGCGGGCAGCGCCGCCAGCGCCACCGCCAGCGCGGTGCGGTTTGCAAAAACGCGCCGGGCATCCGCCAGCGCCCAGAGCACGCCGACGAGCGCGAGGAAATTCAGCGAGGGATCGACATGCCATTCGTTGGGCATGAGCTGGCGGGGAAAAAGATCGTCGAACAGGCCGATCGCGAGCCCCGGCGCGAGCTGCTGCGTGTTCGGGATGTCGTAGATGGTGAAGCCGCCTTTCAACGCATCGAGCAGCAGCATCCAGAGCGGCGCGCTCATCGCCACGAAGGCCGCGCAGCCCGCGGCCATGACGGCGAATCTGGAGCCGCGCGCGGGATTTTTTCCGAGGAGCAGCGCGAGCGCGCCGGTGCCGTTCATGCCGAGGATGAGCATCGAGGCTTCCTTCGCGGTGCCGCTGTTGAGTTCGAGCCAGTTGGCCGCGAGCACGGCGAAGGCCCAGCGCGCGGAAGCACGCGGCGTGGGCTCTCCGGCGGCGCGCAGCCAGCAGAGGAGAATCCACGGCGCGTAGCTCAGGCTGAAGAATGCGGGGTGATTGAAGCGGTAGGAAAAGAACCCGATGAACGCGGAGGAAAACGCAAGCAGTGCGGCGATCGGCAGGCGGCGCGTGGCCGTCCACACGAGCAGGCCGAGGCCAAAGGCGAAGAGCGTTTTCGCGAGGAGAAAGCGCACGTCCCACGCCCACGCCGCACCGTCCGCGCAGACCGCGAGCCAGTGGAGCGGATCGCCCGGCATGGACATGCCCTGCCCGAGCAGCGTGAGGCCGCACATGCCGTAGCGGTTCCAGAGCGGCAGCTCGCCGTCGCGGAAGACCGCCTCGTGCGTGATCATCGAATACGGGAGATGCGCCCACGGCGTCGCATTGATGTCGCTCCCGCTCCATTGCTCGACCGGCCCGGCGGGGGCGCCGGGCAGCGTGGGATGCACGTCGTAGAGCGCGAGCACGCCGTTGTTCGGCGAGACGAAGCTCTTTCCAAAAAAGACCACCGGATGGCAGCTCGCGGCGACGGCGAGCGCGGCGACGGCGAACAGGGTGGCGCAGGGATGGGCTGCGAACCATGATGCCGCCTTGCTCCAGCGGGCGTGCGCCCTTTCCGCGAAAGACCCGGCGTGGCGCGCGAGCAGCGTGCCGATGAGACTGAAGACGACCACGCACAGGGCAAAATCGAGCGCGCTCTCGGCCCAGGTTTTTTCCCACGCCGCGGTCAGGCGCAGCGGGCGGTCGAGGGCAAACGGGATCGCGTTGATCGCGGGCGTGTAGGCCGCCGCGGGGAACTCGGCGACCGTCGCACCGTCGGCATCGAGGAGGCGCGCGCCGGCGAGCGTCTGATGGATGGAAGGATCGGGCGGGAGGATGCGGAAGGTTTTGAAGACGCCCGGCGGCAGCGCCACGCGATAGGTCTTGGGCTGCGTGCTCTCGGTGATCGAAAACAGGCGCGTGTCGCGGAAATTCCAGCCCTCGCCGGTATTGAAGCGCAGCCAGGCCTGGCCGCTCTTCGGCGAGATGAGCCGCAGCTCCATGACGAACCCGCTGTCCGGCGACGAGAGCGGCTGCCAGCGCATCCACAGCGTCAGGACGGCCGCGAGGAGGCAGGGAAAAGCGAGCGTGCGGAAGAGGCGATTCATAAGGTGGACGCGGGCCTGGAAACAAGCAGCCATGCGGCTCCGGCGGCGAGCAGGGTGAGTCCGGCGGCGGAGAGCCACAGCGCGAGCGTGAGCCGGCGCGGCCAGTACTCGAAGCGCACGGTGAAATGCCCGGCCTGCGGAATCGGCACGCCGCAGAAGGCGTGGTTCACGCGAAAGTAAGGTGCGGGTGCGCCGTTCACGGTCACGCGAAAGTTTCCCTCCTCAAACGCCTCGGTGAGCACGGCCACGCCGGCGGACGGCGCATTGAGCGCGAAGGCGGTCGTGTTTCCCGTCAGCCGATAACCCGTCGCCGCGACGACCTGCCGGGCGGGAAGCCCCGTGGGCAAAGGATTCGCGGGCATCCCGTCGCCCTGCACCGCGGCGAGCGGATGGCGATCCGACTCCCAGACGATGCGCGCGAAATCCTCCGTCGTTTTGTAATGCGCGAGCGTGTCGGTGAAAAACGCGCGCGGCCAGACGGTGGGGCTTTCGTAGAGGTCCAGATCGCTCGTGCCGACGCGCTGCAAACCCGCCACCGCGAGCGGTGCGGTGCCGGGCATGCCGAGATAGTAGCGGAGATTGAGCAGGTCGTAGAAAGGCAGCAGCACGGGCGCGGAGTCCTTGCGGAAATAGACGCGCCAGCTCCAGATCACGGGCAGATGCGCGGCTTCGACGAACTCGCGGTAGTAGCGGTTCTGAACCGCGTCCGGCCCGGCGGCGGATTCCAGGCCGAGCACGGCATTGAAGCCGGGACTGAGCACGTCGCCGAAGCCGGCCACGCGCGCGGGCTCGGGGAGATGCTTTTTCACGTACTCGACCGCGGGTGACGGAGCCTGAAAGTCCGCGCGATCCTTCGGGTTCATCACGTAGTCGTCGAACTTCGTGGCCACGTACATGCCGTGGCGGAAATGCAGGGCGAAGACGGCGAGCACGGCGAGCAGCACGTTCGCGAGCATCCAGGCGCGCGCGTGGAGGAGGCGGCGCGCGATCCAGGGCAGCAGCGCCACGGCGAGGAGCAGGACGGTCGCGTAGCGGATGAAGAACGCGCTTTTCGGCACCGGGCCGGTCTGGCGAATCAGCGCATCGGCCGCGCGGGTCTCGACCTGAATGTAGCCAAAGTAAGCCGCGCCGAGCACTCCGAGAAAAAGCAGCGTGAGCAGCCAGTCGCCGCGCCATCCGTCCGCAGCCATGCGGTCGCGACAGGTCTGCAAACCGAATGCCGCGAGCGGAAAAAGCAGCACGATGAGCACGCAGGAAAAGGTGTTATCGACGTGCGAAATGTTTCCCACCAGCGGCAGCCGGACAAGGAGCGTGGGCGGGATCACACCGAAGACGAGCGCGACGAACGGCAGCGCCGCCAGCGCCAGCGCGAGAAACATCCGGTCCGCAACCAGCCGCCGCGCGTGGACGAGCGCCCAAAGGACACCGATGAGCACGAGAAAATTGGCCGAAGGGTTCGCGTGATTTTCCCGCGGCATGGTCTCGCGGTAGAAGAGATCGTCGAACAGCCCGACGAGGAGCGACGGCTGAATCTGGTAGGCGTGCGGCACATCGTAGATCGTCCACGCCTGCCGGAGCGCATCGAGAAAGAGGAGCCAGCACGGTGCGCTGAGGAGCAGGAAAATGAGCAGTCCGGCCCCGGCCGCGGCGAGCTTCCGCGCCCGTGCAGGCACGCTCTCCGGCCCGAGGACGACGGCGAGCAGGCCGGCAAAATTCAGCCCGGCGATGAGCATGCTCGCCTCCTTGGCCGTGCCGCTGTTCAGCTCCATCCAATTCGCGGCCATGAGCAGCGCGACCCACCGCACGGACGCGCGCCACACGGGAGCGCGGGAGATTTGCAACCACGCCAGCAAGATCCACGGCGCATAGCTGAGGCTGAAGAACGCCGGGTGCGTAAAGCGGTAGGCGAAGAATCCGATGAAGGCCGACGAGGCCGCGAGCACCGCGGCGATGCCGAGCCGCCCGACCGCCGCGCGCACGAGCAGGCCGATGCCGAAGGCGAAGAGGATTTTCGCGAGGATGAATTTCACGTCCCACGCCCAGGATGCGCCGCCGGCGCAGAGCGGAATCCAGTGGAGCGGATCGCCCAGCATCGACTGGCCCTGGCCGAGCAGCGGCACGCCGCACGAATTGTCGCGGATGCGGAGGGGCAGCTCGCCGTCGCGGAAGATCGCGCGATTTTCCAGCACCGAGTAGGGCATGTGCGCCCAGAGCATCGCGCCGACATCGGACATTTTTGGGTTCTCGATTTTCTCCGCCGACGCGCCGGGCAGCGTCGGGAAACCCGCATAGAGACAGGGCGCGCCGTTGTTTGGGGAGAGGAAGCTCTTGCCGAAAAAGACCACGGGATGACAGCTCACGATGGCGGCGATGGCGGCCACCGCGAAGAGCGTCAGCGCCGGACGACGACGCGCGGCCCCGGCGACTTGGGGGAGCGTTGCGCCGATGGAGGCGCACCAGTTTTTCAATCGCGAACCGAAGCGCCACAGCACCAGCGCACTGACCAGCGCGACCGCGGCGAAGAGCAAACCCGCCTGTGCGGAACTGGATGCCAGCGGGGAGCGCAGCACGAGCGGCGGCGTGCAGACGATCTCCGCCAGCGCGCCCTCGCGGGCCGGCTGAAACTGCCCTTCATCAAAGTGCGCCAGCTCTTTCCCCTCCAAATCTGCGATGCGCGCGCCTTCGATTCCGACGCTCCCCGGAGGCCCGGACGCGACGAGGCGGAACGCCCGATAAGTGCCCGGCGGAACCAGGAAGCGACCCACTTGATACGGCGCGGCTTTGACCGTGACCGAGGAAAAGTCGTGCGCCAGAAAACCGCCGCCGCGGTCGTAAAACAGGCGCAACGCACCGTCCGCGGACGCCGAAAGCCGGATCTCAAAGAGCAGCGATTCCGCCGCCGTATCGCTGCCGGAAAATGGCGCGAAGCAAAAAAGCACGACGGCGATCCCCGCCAGCAGGCAGCTCGGAAAAAGAAGGCGGGTGAGCTGGGACACGATGGGCAGTTGTGGCGAAAGAGGGATGGGCGTCTGGAGCGTGTACGCCGTGGAGAAGAGAAAATGCCGTGCCAATCCGCGGGCAATCGGGCGCGGCGCTTGCTTTCCATTTTCATCTCATGTCTGAGACGACCCCGACCCCTTGCGATGCGGCCCCACTCCGAACACCTGGCCGCGTCTGGCTTCTGGCCCTGCTCCTGCTCGCGCTCGGCGTTTTCCTCCGCATCTATCCGACGGCGGGTTTCACCGGGGTTGGATTCGATGAGCATCTCTATCAGCGCTACGTCGTGCTGCTCAATGCCAAGGGCATCACCGCGTATCCGGCGTTCTGCGATTACTTCCTCGAGGAGCAGAGCAAAGGCGGAATCTGCGAACTGCCGCCCACGCGCTTTCTCTACATCTTTTGTGGGAGCGTCTGGAGCCAGCTCTTCGGCCCCGGCGGACTGGATCAGCCCGGCCCCGCCGCCAACGCCGTCGCACTCTCCGCGCTCAAAGCCGTCGCGTGCCTTTTCGCCATCCTCACGCTCATCCCGTCCGCGCTTTTCGCCCGGCGTCTGCGCGGCGATGGCGCGATGCTCGGCACGCTCGCGTTGATGTGTTTTGCGCCCGTGCAGATCCATCTCGCGCAGCACCGGATGATCGACGGTTTCTTCGCCTTCTGGGCGCTCATGTGCCTCTGGCTGCTGTGGGAAAACCTCCGCGCCCCGAACCACGCGGGCTGGCTCGCTGGTCTCACCGCGAGCCTCGCCTGCATGGTGATGACGAAAGAAAACGCCTTCTTCGTCTTCCTCGCGCTCGGCGGCGTGATCGCGCTGAACCGCTGGGGGAAATGGGGCACGGTCACGCCGAAGCTGCTCCTGTGCATGATCGCCGGGCCGCTCGTCGGGCTCACCCTGCTCGTCGCGCTCGCCGGCGGGACGGAGAATTTCATCCACATCTACCAGCTCCTCGTGGCCAAGGCGCAGACGCTCGACTACGCCATCCGCACCGGCGACGGGCCGTGGTACCGCTACTTCATCGACTACATGCTCGTCAGTCCCATCGTGCTCCTCCTCGCCGTCGGCGCGCTTTTCTCCACCGCCCGCGAAAGCCGGCCGCTGCTCTATCTCGCGGCCTTCATGGCCTGCAGCTACGTGCTCATGTGCAATGTGAAATACGGCATGAACCTCCGCTACACCACCATCTGGGACATGCCCCTGCGCCTGCTCGCCTACACCCAGCTCGCGCAGCTCACCCAGCGTTTCGGCCCGCGCCAGCCGCTCGCGCTCACGGTGCTCGTGGCTGCGCTCTGCGGCTACGAGCTGCGGCAGTACCTCATCCTCTTCCACGACGCCGCGCTCTACGAACTCGTCCCCGGCGGCCTGCTCTTCGCGCTGAAGTTTTTGAAAGGCGCGACGCCGGTGATCCAATAGGCCGCCCGTCGGAGTTGTTTCAAAACGCAGAGGCGCAGAGGCGCAAAGGACGCGGAGAAAACGGCCTCCCAATCTCCGCAAACCATTCGGTGCGGATCTCTGCTGCCGGCCTTTGCGTCCTCTGCGCCTCCGCGTCTCTGCGTTTTTTCCAATAGACGATCGGACATCCTGAATCGTCCGGCTAAGAATCTACGAAACAAACAGCTTCACGACTCGTTGAAACTGATTCCTCTGTCACCTGTGCTCCGCCTCCTCGTCATCCTCTCTGCGCTACTCACCGCTCTCTCAGCCGCCCTGCACGCCGCTGATCCCGGTCTGAAAATCGGCGTCGCCGAGCAGACGCTGCGCCTCCGCTGGGCGCAGCCGAAGACCGGGCGCGTGGAAATCCGCGAACTGCCGCTGCACACCAGCGCCGACCTCATGCGCGAGACGCGCACGCTCACGGTCACCGAAGCCGCCGCCGGCGTGGCGGAAGTCCCGCGCTTCGACGGCGCGCGCGACCGGCTCTACGCGAAATTTCAACTCGCCGACGCCACCACCCACCAGCCGCTCGGCGACGCGCAGTGCGTCACGGATTTCTCCGCGCTCCCGCGCCGGACGCAGGCGCTCGGCTCCGGCATCAGCAAGAAAGGGATGAGTTGCGCCGTCGATCTCGCCGACTGCGCGGCGCTCGGCATCGGCCAGGTGAATCTCAACATCAGCCTCAACGCCCTGCTCGACTGGCAGAGCGCCGAGCCGGCCATGAGCTTCGAGTTTGAAGGGCGAAAAGTGGGCCTGCGCGCGGGCCAGGTCGCCGCACTCGATGCCTCGCTGCTTGCCCGAAAAAAAGCCGGCCTGCGCGTCACCGGCATTTTTTTGAACTACGTCGGCGCGGAGAAAAACTCGGGCTCGCCGCTCGTTCATCCGCTCACCGCCGCGTCGGAATCGGCCGGCGTCGTCGCCGCTTTCAACACCGCCACGGCGGACGGCCTTTTCTACTACCGCGCGATCCTCCACTGGCTCGCCGACCGCTACACGCGGGAGGACGCGGCCTATGGCACGCTCGCCGGGCTCATCATCGGCAATGAAGTGCAGAGCCACTGGAGCTGGTACCACCTCGGCGCGGTCGAGCCGGGAATCTTGCTCCGCGAATACGCCACCGCCCTGCGCGTCGCCGACCTCGCGACTCGCAGCGTGCATGCGGATTTTCCGCTCTACGTCTCGCTCGATCATCATTGGGTGCTGCCTGCCGCCGAGGACGTGCGCCGGGGATTCGGCGGGCTCGAGGTGCTCGAAGGGCTCAACACGCGCGCCCACCGCGAAGGCGATTTTCCGTGGCACGTCGCCTTTCATCCGTACCCGGAAAATCTCGGCGACCCGCGCTTCTGGCAGGATAAAACGGCCCCGCTGCGCTTCGATGCGGATCGCCTCACTTTCCACAATCTCGAGGTGCTGCCCGCCTACCTCAGCCAGCCGCGGTTCCTTTATGCAGGCCGTCCGCGGCGCATCGCGCTCACCGAGCAGGGCTTCCACTGCCCGCCCGGTGCCGACGGCGAAACGCAGCAGGCCGCCGCCTACGCCCTCGCTTGGAAAAAAGTGCAGGCGCTGCCGGGCATCGAGTGCTTTTTCTACCACCGCCATGTCGATCACCCCGACGAAGGCGGGCTCCACTGCGGCCTCCGCGAGCACGATGGCAGCCCGAACAAAAGCGGCATGGGCCGCGCACGGAAAATCTGGGACACAGTGCGCCAGGCGGGCACGCCGGACGAAGACACCGCCTTCGCCTTTGCCCTGCCCATCGTCGGGCGAAAGGACTGGTCGGACATTGTCGCCGCACGGCTCGACACCACCCCGGTCCCACCCGATCGCATGAGCGCCGGAATCGTCTTCGACTTCGTCGCCAACCGCCGCGCCGCACAGCTCGAAAACACCCTCGCCTTTGAACTCACGAAAGTGCCTGGCGACGGCGACCGGCTGGCCTCGGGCATCCAGCAGCACCCGAATCCGCGGGGTCTCAGCCGGGCGACGTGGCGCGTCGCGGTGCCCGCCGGACAGCCCTGTGTGCTGCGTTTCACCGCGCTGCTCAACCACGCCGAGAGCCGCGGCGCGGGCTTCGCCGTGAAGATCGGCGGCCAGACCGTCTTCGACAGAAAACTCGCCGGCAAAGAATCCGCGCGCGCCGGGATCGACCTCGCGCCTTGGGCCGGGAAAGAAGCCGCCTTCGACTTCCTCATCGACCCGCTCGACCGCAATCAATTCGCGTGGGCAACGTGGATCGAGCCCCGGATCGTGCTGAAATAGAAACCACGCCGTCATTCTTCACTGCGTTTCGCCCCCGCCTGCGCCCGCGGCGAAACTCCGTTCAGAATGACGGCGCGGAGGAAGGGAGCGCGCTCCGCGCGCGCTGCAGGGGAAGCTGACAGCTTCCCCTGCAGCGCGCGGAGCAGCAGGCTGACGAAGCTCCTCAGAAATCGAAGCCGTCGATGTTCGATTTGTTGAAGATGAAGGGCTGGCCGAGGACGATGCTGTCGCCATCGACCTTGAGTTTGCCGAGCCGGCCGGCGTCGTATTCGGTCGCGCCGGGTTTGAGCTTGCCGGTCGCGAGGTCCGATGCGGCCTTGATCGTGAGGTAACCGAGGTCGGTGGTCTTCCAGAGGATCACGCTCTGGGTCACGCCTTCGTGGACGTATTTTTTGTTCTCACTCGGCAGGCCGAGGCCGATGACTTTCACCACGCCGGTCTTGCCCGCCTGCTTCACCGCTTCGGCTGCGCCGGGCACGGCGGGCGAGCAGATGGCCATGATGAGTTTGAGGTTCGGATTCGCGCTGAGGAGGTTCACCGCCTCGGCTTGGGCCTTGTCCTTGAGGTCGTCGCACGGGCGGAGCGCGACCATTTTCATGTTCGGATATTTCGCCACGCGGCGGGCTTCGATGTGCTTCTGCCACTCGTTCATGTTCGAGGCCGTGAGCGAGGCGGTGATGATCGCAAACTCGCCCTCGCCGCCGAGCAGCCGCCCGGCTTCGTCCATGAGGGTGAAGCCGATGCCCTCGGGCGTCGCCTGGTTGACGAAGAAGTCGCGCGCGTCGGCGTTCGCGTCGGAGTCATAGGTGATGACCTTGATGCCCTTGCCGCGCGCCTTTTTCAGCGCGGTGGAAATGCCCTCCTTGTTCTCGCAGGCCACGGCGATGACATCGACCCCGAGGGTGATCCAGTTCTCGATGATCTCGTTCTGCTTTGCCGGGTCGGGATCGGTCGGGCCGTCGAACAGCAGTTCCGCGCCGACTTCCTTAGCCGCCTCGTCCGCGCCCGCTTTGCAGGAGATGAAATAGGCGTTGCCCTTGCTCTTGGGCATCAGCGCGATGGTCAGCTTCTTGTCGCCGGATGCTGTGCTGGAGCCGGTTTCCGGGGCTTTGTTGCAGCCGGAGACGAGCGCGAAAGCGGCGGCGAGGGCGAGTGTGAGGAGGCGTTTCATGGAGTGGTGGGTGGAGGGTTGATGGAACGGGGAGGTTGTTGCGGCGGACGGAAATTGGCGAGCAGCTTTGGGAGCGCGCCGCTGCTCAGCGCGAGGAGGAGCAGCGCACCGGTGAGCAGGCCGGCGACTTCGCGCGGCTGGCGGGCGTGGATGAGGCCGTTGTTCAGCACGGCGACGGCGGCGACGCCGAGGAGCGTGCCATGCACGGAGCCGGTGCCGCCGAAAATGCTCGTCCCGCCGAGCACCACGGCGGTGATCGCGAACAGCTCGTAGCCGGTGCCCGCGTCCGCTTTCGCCTGTCCGAGTCGCGCGGTGTAAATGATCGCCGCCAGCGCCGCGACCACGCCCGCGAGGACATACGCCAGCGCCAGCCGCCGCTCGACGGGGAGGCCCGCGTAGCGCGCGCCCTCCGGCGCGAAACCGATCGCGCGGAACGAGCGGCCGAAGGTCGTCCGATGTACGAGCAGCCACACGCCGAGGGCCACCGCGAGGAAGACCCAGACCTGCGTCGGCAGCCCGCCGAGCCGCTCCTGGCCTAGATTCAGGAACGATTGCGGGAAGCCGGTGAAAGTATCCACGCCGCGCGTGATCGCTTCCGCCAGTCCGCGGAAAAGCGAGTAAGTGCCGAGCGTCACGATGAGCGGCGGCAGTCGCAGGCCGGTGATCAGCGCCGCATTCAAGCCACCCGCGAGCGCGCCGATGCCGAGCGTGCAGACGGCCGCGAGCGCGGGATCCATGTGGGCGTCGCGCCACATTTTTCCGAAGAGGATGGCGCACAATCCGAGCAGCGAACCGACGGACAGATCAATGCCGGCGGTGAGGATGATCGGCGTCATCACGAGCGCGAGCAGGCCGATTTCCGCGGAGTGCCGGAGGATGTCGAAGGTGTTGTCCAGCGAGCCGAAGCGGCGGCCGACGGAGTCGAAGTAGAACCACTCCGCGAGCAGCACCGTGAGGAGGATGCTCTCGTGGCGGAAGAGCGCGGCTTTCGCTTTGGAAAGTGTGGAGGCGGTCATAACGGAATCTCGTTCCCAAGCTCCAGCTTGGGAACGCGAGTGTCTGCGAAGCTCTGCTTCGTCGGGCAGCGAAGTCCGAATGACGTCGCCTTCGTACGCGGCGCGGCGAAGCGGAGCTTCGAAGACAAGTGCGTTCCCAAGCTGGAGCTTGGGAACGAGGCGTGAGAGAGCGGCGCGGACATAGCGAAAATCAGCGCGCTTGGCGGCGGGTGCGGATGCCGTCGGCGACGACGGCGAGGAGGATGATTGCGCCTTGGATGGCCTTTTCCCAATAGGCCTCGACGTGGAGGTAGGTGAGCGCGGGATTGATGCAGGCGAGCAGGAGGACGCCGGTGAAGACGCCCCACAGATGGCCGCGTCCGCCGGAGACGGCGACGCCGCCGACGACTGCGGCGGCGATGGCTTTCAGCTCGAGGCCCGCGCCGGATTTCGGATCGACTTGGGGGGATTGGACGAGGTTCATCACGGCAGCGAGGCCGGTGAGTGCGCCCATGAAAACAAAGACGGCGAAAGTGGTAAACTGCGGGCGGATGCCGGCGAGGCGCGCGGCTTCCGCGTCGGAGCCGGTGGCGTGGATGAAGCGGCCGGCGGCGAGATTTTTCATCGCCCACGCGAGCGCGGCGAGGATGACGAGCGCGAGACCGATGAGCGTGAACTGCCCGGCGCGCTGGGTGAGGCCGAACCATTGCAGGCCGTCGGGCAGATTCACAAACGCGCCCTGCCGCTGCCAGCGCAGTCCTTCGCGCGCGATGACCATCGTGGCCAGCGTGACGACGATGCTCGGCAGCCGCAGCCCGGCGACGAGCGCGCCATTGACCGCTCCGAGCAGCGCGCCGAGGCCGATGGCCGCAGGCACCACGAGCGCGACCGGCCATTGCTCCGCCGCCAAAAGTCCCGCGCACACGCCGCACACGCCGAAGAGCGAGCCGACGGAAATGTCGATCTGCCGCGAGATGATGACGAGCGCCATGCCGCACGCGACGATGAGCGTGGGAGCCTCGCGGGTGAGCCGCGAGAGGAGCGGCTGCGCTTCAAAAAACGCGGGCGCAAAAACCGCAAGCACGAGCAGCAGCGCGAGGAGCGCGAAGGCGACGGTGAGTTCGCGGAAGTAGCGGCCCATCTACGCCGCTTCCTTTCCGGCGAGTTGCCCGAGGGCCGCGGCCATCACGTCATGGGCGTCCGGTTTTCCGTCGAAAATGGCGGTGATGGTGCCGCTGCGGAGGACGGCGATGCGGTCGCTCATGCCGAGGATTTCGGGGAGGTCGCTGGAGATCATGAGGACGGCGAGACCCTCCTTCGCCAAGCCGCGGATGATTTTGTGAATCTCGGCTTTTGCGCCGACATCGACGCCTTGGGTGGGCTCGTCGAGGATGAGGACGCGCGGCTGGGTGGCGAGCCAGCGGGCGAGGGCGACTTTCTGCTGGTTGCCGCCGCTGAGGGAGCCGCCGGGGGCGTCGGGGCCGGCGGTCTTGATGGCGAGGTCGCGGATGAAATCGAGGGCGAGTTTGCGCTCTGCGCCAAAGCGCAGCCATGCGCCGGGGAAGAGGGTGGAATGGACGGCGAGCGTCATGTTGGCGGCGATGGGCATTTCGAGGATGACGCCATGGCGGCGACGGTCCTCGGGAACGTAGGCGATGCCGTGGGCGACGGCTTCGCGCGGGGACGAAATGCGGATGGGCTGGCCGCGAAGGCTGATTTCACCGGCATCGGCGGGCGTGAGGCCGAAGAGGACACGGGCCAGTTCGGTGCGCCCCGCGCCGACGAGTCCGGCGAGTCCGACGATTTCGCCGGCGCGGACATCGAGGGTGATGGCATGCACGCCGCCGGCGCGGGAGCCGAGGTTTTTCAGCGAGAGCACGACCTCGCCGGGGGCGCTCTCGGCGGGTGGGTAGATGGTGGAGACTTCGCGGCCGATCATGAGGCGGATGAGGGCGGATTCGGTGAGCGTGGCGCGGACGCCCTCGTCCGCGTTTGTGCCGCGTGCGCCCCGCCCGCCGAGCTTCGGCGAACGTGGGCG
>JAYWEP010000083.1:0-5377 GCA_043779205.1 Chthoniobacter sp.
GCCGGTGCAGGAAAAGTGCTTTTTCGCTTGAGCCCGCGCGGCGTTGCGGCTGACTGCGGGGATGAGCAAGACCGCGCAATTCTGGATCGTGAAGCAGGAGCCCACCGCCTACTCGTGGGCGGATTTCGTGAAGGACGGACGCGCCGCGTGGACGGGCGTGCGGAATTTTCAGGCGCGGCTGAATCTGCGCGCGATGCGGAAGGGCGACGCGGTGCTTTTCTATCACAGCGTGGTGGGGAAAGAGATCGTGGGCGTGGCGCAGGTGGCCGCCGAGGCGTATCCCGACGCGACGGCGACGGAGGGCGACTGGTCGTGCGTGGACCTGACGCCGGTGCGGGCGCTGAAGCGGCCCGTGACGCTCGATGAAATCAAGGCCAGCCCGAAGCTCCGCGAGATCAAGCTGGTGCGGCAATCGCGCCTCTCCGTGCTGCCGCTGACGGCGGCGGAGTACGCGGAAATCGTGCGGCTCTCGGAGCGGTCTGCGGGCGGCACTTGACATGGTGGGAGGCGTGGAAAACGCTGCCGTCCATGAAAGAGCTTGCAGCCTTTATCCTCCTCATTGTGCTGATCGTCATTGGCTGGAATCAGCCCTACAAAGCCCATTTCAGCAGCGTGGTCGGAGATCCACCACCCGTCCTCGCGACCTCACCGGCTACGACGGCGGATGCGACTCCTGCCTCGTCTTCCTCTGCGGTACCCGCGCCCGCCGTTCCGCAAGCGACGCCGTCACGAGATAATTCCTGGCTATGGAATAAGACGTCGATGGACGAAGCGCATTCTGACAAGGGAGGCGGAAAACATGGCCGCTAAAATCGGCGGCTGGCTGCTTTACTTCGCGATCGTGGCCGCGCTGATCTTCGTCGGCTGGCACGAACCGCTGCGCTACCGCTTTCTCTCCCGCGCGGCGATCAATGAGATCGAGCATCCCGCCACCCCGCCGCCGGCTCCCAAGCCCATCACGCCGAAGCCCGGCGCGTGGATGAGCGAGCCCACACGCACGAAGCTCGACGGCGGGGCGGGCAACAATCCGCGCGGCACCTTTCACCCGCCATCCACGCCGTCCCCGAGCCTGGTGCGCTAGGAGTTTGCGGCCGCGGACTCCGGCTTTTTCACGAACCGGCGCAAACCGCGCGAGGGCCGGATTTTTCCATTGTCACCCGCGCGCCGCTTCGGTAAATGCCTCGCCAACTTATGAAGCGCATCCTTCTTCCGGCATCCCTCGCAGTCACCCTCGCCCTTTTCAGCGCGTGTGAAGAAAGCAACCATCATCCAACCAAGAAGGGCGGTTTTCATCCGACCAATCCGACGAACACGGACAAGCCCAAGCCGGAGCCGGGCGACGAAGTCGAGAAGCCCGAGAAGCACGACAAGCCCACGCCGAATGAGCCCACCGTCAATCCCGTGCCGGAGCCGCCGAAGCAGGTCGGCGAGATTCCTTACGGCAAATCCGTGCCGGGCAAACCGGGGTTCGTTTTCAGCCCGTCCGATCAGCTCAAATACATCGACGTGCGCGGCTTCCCGCCCGGCACCGAGGTGAAGGATCCGTATTCGGGCAAGAGCTTCCTCGTCCCGTAGGGGGAAAGGCGGAAGGCGGAAGGCGGAAGGCGGAAGAAGATGGTGAAGCAATTGCGGCTTCATCTCGGCCTCACCATTCTCTTCCGCTTTCCGTCTTCCGCCTTCCGTCTTTCCCATGAAATCCCTCGCCATCGTCGGCCCCGGCCTGCTCGGCGGCTCCATCGCGCTCGCTGCGCGGCGGGCCGGCGGCTTCCGCACGGGGCTGTGGGCGCGGCGTGCGGAGGCGGTCGCGGAGATTGCCGCGCTCGGCATCGCGGATGCGGCTTCCACGGATTTGCGCAGCATCGTCGCGGCGGCCGATCTGGTGGTGCTCTGCGTGCCCATCGGCGCGATGCCCGCGCTCGCGCGCGAAATTGCGGACGCCATTTCGCCGCGCGCGATCGTCACCGATGTCGGCAGCGTGAAAGCGTCCGTCGTCGCGGAACTCGGCGCGATTTTCCACGGGCGCGCGCGTTTCGTCGGCAGTCATCCGATGGCCGGTTCCGAGCAAACCGGCATCGGCGCGGCGCGGGCCGAGCTGTTTGAAGATGCCGCCTGCATCGTCACGCCTGACGCTGATTCCGATGCGGATGCCGTCGCCGAAATTCGCGCATTTTGGAAAACGCTCGGCTGCCGCGTCCTCCAAGTTTCACCCGCCGAACACGACGAAATCACCGCCCTCGTCAGCCACCTCCCGCATCTCCTCGCCGCCACGCTCGTCCAGACCGTGCTCGCGGAAAACGCGCGCGCCTTCGAGTTCAGCGGCCCCGGTTTCCGCGACACCACGCGCGTCGCCGCCGGCCCGCCCGCGATGTGGGCGGAGATTCTGCGCACCAATCGTCACGCCGTCCGCAAGTCCGCCGAAGCGATGATTGAAAAACTGCGCGGAATCATCACACTCCTCGAACACGATCAACCGATGACCGAATTTCTCACCGAAGCCAAAGCCCAGCGCGACCGCCTGCGGCCCCTCCAATAACCGATGTCCGACTGGAAAATCCGCCGCGCCCCCACCATCCAAACCGAGCTCGAAGTCCCCGGCGACAAGAGCATCTCGCACCGCGCCGTGATCCTTGCCGCGATGAGCAACGGCCCGTGCGTGATCAAAGGTTTCCTGCCGAGCGAGGACTGCCTCGCCACCGTCGGCGCCATGCGCGCCCTCGGTGTGAAAATCGAGGTCGCCGACGAGACCACCCTCATCGTGCATGGCGTGAGGCGGGCCTTCACCGCGCCGGTGCGCGAAATCGACTGCGGCAACTCCGGCACCACCATGCGCCTGATGGCTGGCGTCCTTGCCGGGCAGCCCTTTCGCAGCCGGCTCATCGGCGATGCCTCGCTTTCAAAACGCCCGATGAAGCGCGTCATCGAACCGCTCACCCGCATGGGTGCGAAGCTCACCGCCGAGGGCAAGGACGGACGCCCGCCGCTCGCCATCGAAGGCGGCAACCTCCAGCCGATCCAGTACGTCAGCCCCGTCGCCAGCGCGCAGGTGAAAAGCGCCGTGCTCCTCGCGGGCATGTTTGCCAAAGGCAAAACCAGCGTCACCGAACCCACCCAGAGCCGCGACCACACCGAGCGGATGCTCGAGTATTTCCTCGTCCGCCCGCAAAAGCAGGGCCTCACCGTTTCGCTCTTCGGCGAGCAAACGCCCGAGTCCCGCGAGTTCCAGGTGCCGGGCGATATTTCCAGCGCCGCCTTCTGGCTCGTGGCCGCCGCCGCGCAGCCGCACTCGCGCCTGCTCGTGAAAAACGTGGGCCTCAATGACACCCGCACCGGCGTCCTCGCCGTCCTCATCCGCATGGGCGCGGCCATCCGCGAGGTCATCGACAACCCGCAGGCCGAGCCCGTCGGTGTCATCGACATCCAGGGCGCGCGACTCAAAGGCACCGAGATTCGCGGCGCGGAAATCGCCAACGTCATCGACGAAATTCCCATCCTCGCCGTCGCCGCCGCGCTCGCCCACGGCAAGACCATCATCGCCGACGCCAACGAACTGCGCGTCAAGGAAACCGACCGGCTCGCGGCCATCGCCATGAATCTCCGGGCCATGGGCGCGCAGGTCGCCGAGACCGAGGACGGCCTCGAAATCATCGGCGGCACGCCCCTGCGCGGCGCGCGGCTCGACAGCTTCGGCGACCACCGCATCGCCATGGCCTTCGCCATCGCCGGCATGTTTGCCGAGGGTGAAACCACGATCACCGGCACCGCGTGCGTGGCCACCTCCTACCCCGGTTTTTACCAGACCCTCGAAACCCTCCTCCGCGAACCCACCGGCGAGCAAACCCACGTCGTCACCTCCCTCCCCACGCACTGACTCGTGGCCGCGCACCTCGTCATCGCCATTGATGGGCCCGCCGCCTCCGGCAAAAGCAGCGTCGCCCGCGCCCTCGCCCGCCGTCTCGGCTTTGTCTATGTCAACACGGGCGCGATGTACCGCGCCCTGACCTGGCTCGCCGTCTCCAAAGGCGTACCCACCGCCGACGCCACCCGCGTCCACCAGCTCCTCCATTTCACCGAGATCGAATGCGGCGTCGCCGATGGTGAATCCACCATCCACCTCGACGGCATCGACCCGACGCCGCACCTCGTCTCCGACGACGTGAACGCCAACGTCTCCGCCATCGCCACCATCGTCGAAGTGCGCCGCGTCCTCGTGGCCAAACAGCGCGCCTACGCCCGCGACCACGACATCGTCATGGAAGGCCGCGACATCGGTTCCGCCGTCTTTCCCGACACGCCCTACAAATTCTACATCGACGCCTCCCCCGAAGTCCGCGCCCGCCGCCGCGCCGCGCAGGGCCTCCAGGACTCCGTGGCCGCGCGCGACAAAGTCGATTCCACGCGCCGGACTTCGCCATTGGTCATCGCCGAGGATGCCCACGTTATTGATAGCTCTAATCTGACCGTGGATGGGGTCGCGGGCGAGATCGTGGGACGCTTGAAGATGAAAGGGTTGAAGCTTTTGGAAGAGGGAACAGTGATGAGGTATGAGGTATGAGTTCGCGCGGCTGCCAGGACTTGTCTCTTCCTCTTCCTCTTCCTCCTAATCTTCCTCAATTCCAGAAACAGGAAGATTAGGAGGAAGAGGAAGCGATGGAAGCCCTCGGCGGCGCTCTTACTCATCCTTCATTCTTCATCCTTCATACCTTCCCCACCATGGGTGTTCACTACCAGTCCTTCTACCGCCTCGCGCAGTTCCTCTCCCGCACCTTCTTTGACTTCCGCGTGGTGAATCGCGAACGCATCATCGAGGAAGGCGGTGCCATCCTCGCGATGAACCACGAGAGCTATCTCGACCCACCGCTCGCCGGCATCGCCTGCCATCGCGAAATCCATTACCTCGCCCGCAAGACCCTCCTCGACTGGCCCATCCTCGGCCCCATCCTGCCGCACCTCAATGTCGTCCCCGTCGATCAGGACCGCGCCGACATGAGCGCCCTCAAGACCGTCATCAAACTCATCCGCGCCGGCCACAGCACCGTCATCTTCCCCGAAGGCTCCCGCACCCTCGACGGCGACTTCCTCCCCGCCCTTCCCGGCCTCGGCCTCGTCATCGCCAAAACCCTCGCGCCCGTCGTCCCCATGCGCATCTTCGGCGCGCGCGAGGCCTTCCCGCGCGGCGGAAAACCGCGCCTCTTCACCCCCATCACCCTCGTCGTCGGCGAACCCATCTTCTTTACCAAGGCCGACCTCACCGGCGAAGGGCGCGACCTTTACCAGCGCCTCAGCGAGCGCGTCATGGAGCGCATCGCGGCGATCCATTTGGAATGAAACGCGTGGCCGGCGCTTAGATCGTCGTGGGCCGTGACCCCTCCCAAAGTCG
>JAYWEP010000084.1:0-42013 GCA_043779205.1 Chthoniobacter sp.
CGATCTGGCCGTCGATATTGGCGGCGATGCGATGCACTGCGCCGATGAAAGCGCCGCGCCCGCCGCCGACCATGCCCATGCGAATTTTTCTGCTCATTAGTGTGGTGGTGTGGTGTGGGGTGAAAGGGTGGGCGGGCGTTGTAGGGCGGGGCTGCGCGGGAAGGCGAGCGGATATTTGCGGATTTTCGAACCACTAATGGGCACCAATGAACACTAATGGGAGGAAGGCGGAGCCGATTCCGCTCGCTCCGAATGGTGGGTGCGCGCCCCGCCGATATTTTTTCATCAGTGTCCATTAGTGCAGGTAAGTGGTTTCAACCGCTGGGTTTTCAAAACTCCGTGCTCCCGTGGTTTTCCCCAAACTCTCCCGTTGACAGACCCCGCCTCGCCCACCATAGTCGCGCTCCTTTTTCCCAGTGATCGCTCCCTTTCGCCCTATGACCAGCTCCCTCGTTGACGAAGCCCTCAAACTCATCCCCAGCCAGCAGATTCTGGTCAATGTCATTTCCAAGCGGGTGCGCCAGCTCTCGGCGGGGCATCGGCCGATGATCGAGACGGGGCCGCGCATGGGTTTTTCGGACATCGCGCTGACCGAGGTTATCCAGGGCAAGCTGACGTGGGAGCCCGCGCCGGTGGTGGCTCTGACGGTGCCGGGGAAGAAGGGACGGTAGGCACCCGTGGCCAGCGCGCCGCAGGGCCGGGAGAAAAAGCCGCCGGGTCGGGTGGCGGATATTTCGATCAATCGCAAGGCGCTGCGGGAGTATCATATTTCGGAGCGGTTTGAGGCCGGGATGGAGCTGAAGGGGACGGAGGTGAAGTCGATCCGCGGCGGGCTGGCGAATATCAACGGGGCGTATGCGCGGGTGGAGAATGGGCAGGTGTTTGCCTACGATGTGGACATCCAGGCGTATGTGCGGGCGAGTTTCGCGCAGCATGAGCCGAAGCGCTCGCGGCGGCTGCTGCTGCACAAGGGGGAGATCGAGCGGCTCTTCGGGCTCACGCAAATCCGCGGCAATACGCTGCCGGTGCTGCGCATGTATTGGAAGGGCGCGCGGGTGAAGCTCGAGATCGGCGTGGGGAAGGGGAAGGAGGCGGAGGACAAGCGGCAGGACCTCAAGGACAAGGCGGAGAAGCGCGAGTCGGATCGCGAGGTGGCGCGCTTTAACAAGAAGCACGCGTAACGCGGTTGCGGAAAATCCATTCCGTTAAGGGCAAGGGGATGGTGCCCGACCGGTCCCACGCGATGAAGGATGTGGCCTGCCATTTCACCAATCTCGGTAGTGGCTCAGTGTGGCTGTAGCGTCGGCTCCATGAGCCGAGGGAGAGCGGCGGCCTCGCAAGAAAGATCGGCTCATAGAGCCGACGCTCCACCCGCGGCTCGCCAAACTGAGCCCCTACCCCCAATCTCTGGTTCGCCGCCAAGGAGCAGAACTGGCCGCTGGCGGATTTCTATCTCGCGGAATCCCGCTCGCACTTGCGCTGGGCGGTGCGCATCATCCCGGTGCGCAAGACGCCCCAGGGTCAGGAACTCAAGCTGGCCGACCTCCTCGACCCGATGGACAAGTCGGTGCTCAAAGAGTTGCAGGCGACCATCGCCGCCAAGGACTCCGAGGCCTTCCGCGCAAAGTAGGAGCAGACCCTCAACTCCTGCTCTGCCTGCCACGTCGCCGCCGGGAAACCGTTTCTCCGTCTGCAAATTCCGCAGCAACCCGAGGCGCAGATCATCCGCTTTGAACCGGAACCGTAAGGGCTAAAGGCCCGTCGCCATTCCAGCCTGGGGCAACGAGGGTCGGTTCAAACTCATCGTGGGATGCGGATACTTGCGTTGTTTCCGCGAATGCAAATCTCGTCTGGCGACCATGAAAGCTGAACGGGTTCAGGCCCGGTATCCTCATGCGTCGCCATTTCAGTCAGCGGAGGTCTGATATACCGTTCCAGAAACACGGCCATCGTCTTGCCGGCCTTGGAATCCATGTGTGCCCAAGCGTCGGCACCGACATAATGCCTGCCTCCGTTTGCCGCGAACTTGGCGATCAACTCAGTGAGGCGGGGCGAAAGTGTGGGATCGAGCACTACGAGAACCGGCGTCAGGCCAGCCGCCCGGCACTCAACCGGGAATGATAGCTCTTCGCCAAAGCGACCTTGCCCACTGGCGGCGATCGTGACGCGCAGTTTGAATTCGTAAGCCAGTTGGCTTTCACCGTCATAGCAATCAATCTGGCGGCCTTCATCCGTTGGCTCTCCTCTCTCGTTGAGACGCTTCACCGGGGAATTACGTGAACCCACCGCTTCACCGCCCAGGCAGCTCGCCAAGACTGGCTCGAACAGGTAGCCGGTTTCCTGTGCCGCGCGGTTGTCCACGTCGAAAATCCATTTCCGCCAGACGAGCCAGGCCGCAAGCAGTTCATCCTGCACACCGCCGAATTCCAATAGGCTTCGCGGCCCTATCTGGTTCATCGTCGGACGGGGCTGGGTGGATAGGATGCGCTGATACTTACGCCGGCGCTTGTGGAGCGCGGCGAAGTTCGCGAAGTAGAGTCCGAAGTCGGGTTCGTGTGCGATGCACGCCGCCAGACTTTCGACCAGCGCCGGAGCCGACGGGCACCCGACCTGTGGAGTTTGAAACCACGCCAAAGGCAGACGGTAGTAATCCGGGCTGGGAGGAAAAACGGAAAGGGGCGGCAGTTGTGAGACTGCCGTTTGGATTGAGAGGTCGTGGCAGCACTGCGCGAGGAGGCAAAATAACTCGTTTTCCGATAGCGTTACGCGGTCATCTCCATTGCCGAGGATGCGTGCGCCGCTGAATAGCTTTTTGATTTCGACAGGTATCGGCATGGTCAGGCTTTCGGTTTTTCGAGTAAGACGAGTTGTTCTTCCTCCGATTCCACCAACTCGTTGAGCACGAATTCGGTGCGGGCCAGCGCCGGGCTCATTCCTTCGGAGCGGGTCAGACGGAAACGGAGCTTCGGATGTGCTGAGTTGTCGTAACGCACCTTAAAGCCATAGTTTTTCGCGATATGTTCTGCCACCGTCCGGGCGAGCATCGGAGGAATGGCATTGCCGATTTGCTGGATGCGACTGGCCGCGCTCCCGGCGAAGACAAAGGAATCCGGAAAAGTCTGCAACCGGGCGCACTCCCGCAACGTGAGCAGCCGGTCTTCGGTGGGATGCACGAACTCACGGGTCGCTGCGCTGGTGATGGTCAGGCTGGGTTCATCCGCAAAGAGACGCTTGAGGCCGGACGGAGCGCCCCCGCGTCGCTCGACGGGCGTGCCGTCCATCACGCGGCGAAAGGCCCGTCGGCGAAAGGACTCGTGCTGCAAATGCTCCGGCAAGTCCTTCATGGTCTGCCCCGGCGTCAAGCCACGCACCCGCTCCAGTTGGATTCCCGATAACGCTGGCGAGAAATGGTCTGTGACCGTCTCCGCCTTACCCCGCAGATAAGCCTGCAATTCATTCGTCGGCGGCCCGATGTGTGAGAGCGGCCTGCCTGCTTCCGTCGTCGCGGGTGGCAGGTCGCCCGTTGCGGTCGAGAAGGTAATTTCACCCTTCCGAAAGATGCTCCCTGAAAACAGCGTGACCGCCTCGGGAAAGACAAAGTCATGCCCCATCCGATTGCCGACGATCAGCACGCGCTTGCGCCGCTGGGGCACGCCGTATCCCTGTGCATAAACCTTCTCGAGATTGACCGAGTAACCCGCCTGAAGGAACGCCTCCACCGCGTCGCGCACATGCAACCCGCCGTCATTCGTCAATAGCCCCTCGACATTCTCCATGACGAACCATTTCGGGCGGATGCCTTCAAGCAGCCGGACATAGTGTCGAACCAGCGAATTGCGCGGGTCTTCGCCCGACTTCACCCCGGCACTGCTAAACCCCTGACAAGGCGGGCCGCCCAGCAGGATGTCGAGTTCACCAGAGCGCAGGCCGATCCTGTCCAGCAGCATCTCCGGCCCGAGATCGCGGACATCGGCCGCTTCACATGGTGTTCCCGCAACGTTGCGGCGGTAGGATTCAACTGCATCGCGGTCAATGTCTGTGGCAAACCGCACATCAAAACCCGCCTGCTGGAAGCCTAGTGAGCAACCACCCGCGCCAGCGAAAAGGCTAATGGCTGCGGGCTTGTAGCCTGGCTTACCGGCCGACGTTAGGATCCTATCTTCGGCCATGGATTCGTTGAGGGACATGGGTCACTTCAGCGATTCAAATCCATTCCGGATGATTGCGGCCATGAGCTTACGGCGCTCAATCAGAAACGTGTCGTAAGACATCGTATGCCAGCCTTCCGGCAGTGCATGACACGCATGCATGCGACTCCACTCTTCCTCTGGGAATCGCGCCTGAAGTTTGGGCACATACACCGTCGGCGAGTCGTCGCTGATGTCGATGTTGTCGGGCCATTCCAGGAGAGCAAAATTTCCAACCTGATTGATGCGCTTCAAATCCTTCACTCCCTCTTGTTCCAGCCATGCCCGAGGAAACAGGTGATGCCTCTCCAGTGGTTTCTTCTTGGTCTTGATCGAAGGATCGAGCAGGTCCGACACCTTCTTGTGGGAAAAGAGCACAGGAGCGCCCAGGCGGTTTTGTGCAGCCGTGTAAGCAAACAGCTCCGGGTTGCGGGCCGAAGAACTGTCGAGATTGGACGGCAGCGTCACCGTCCAAAAATCATTGGTAAGGTCATTCGCCATGATTCCCTCCAAGGTAGTCACAAACCCGGCTGCATCTTTCACTTCCTTGAGCCGGTTTAGGTCTCCATCCATCACCGTTTCGGGCGAACTCGTGTAGCGGCCGGTCAAGCTGGCGGCAAAGAACCAGCGCCCGATCAACCGCTGCAGTTGATGCTCGGGCAGGCCGAATCGCTTCCTCCCGACGAGATAAAACGCATACGCATACAACATAGCGTTTTGTGACGAGATCATGTCTCCACTGCGGAACCCCGCACCAATGAGGCAAGACAAAAACTGATGCCAATAAGTCAGGTTCAGCACTTCTTCTTGGGCAGCGCGCAATGCCGCGAACTGCTGGTCACGGCGTTCCGGCGAGTATTCCCCGGTGTCCATGTCTTTGCCGCGCAAAACCTGATAGACGCTCTTGAGTCGACCGCGCTGAAACCCAAACGCCACCGCTACGCGCAAGAGTTGATCCGGATCAGGTTGGATGAAGTGATTGAACGGTGATGCGGGAACACCCGGAGAAGGTGCCTGCCGAGATTGACGGCAGAAAGTTTCGAGCGCCATCCGACCCTCGTCCCAGAACACCGACATCAACGTCAGGATGAAATCTGCCTGGTTCAATCGGACGCCCTCGCTGTTGATACGAACAAAAATATCCGCGACTTGTTCCTCATCGACCGATGACGCGATTTCCAGTGCGGTGAACGGGTATTTCTGGAGATCGAAAAGACGGTCGAGATTGTGACTAATCAGCTCTTCATCGTCATCACTCAATGGCCCCTTGGTCTCCAGTTGTTTCAGGAATCCTTTGACCATCTGGTAGCTCGGCTTTCCCGATGCCCAGATATTGGAGATGTTGGCGATCCACTCGGGGTCGCGACGGATGGCAGCGTCAGCAACCTCAAACTTCCCGTCGCGCGGGCGGAACGCCACCTCGATCTGGCGCTCCTTGTAATCATCATCCAACACCTTGCGACCCCGGAAAACTGCGAAGAGTGATGTTAGTCGCTGTTGGCCATCCACGATCAACAGGCGTGCCACCGTGTGCTGCTTACTGCCGACACCGATCTGCTTGGTGGCTCCCCCCGTGACATTCTCCCAAAAGAGAAAATACCCGACGGGGAAGCCGCGATACATGGAATCAAACAGGTCGCGCACCTTGGCGTTGGACCAGACGAACGGGCGCTGGATGTCTGGCAGCGCAATGTCGCCAATCTCAATGTAGTGGAGCAGACCTCCGAGGTCATAATCCACTTTTTTGAAGCAAGTCTTTGGTTCACTCATAGATCAGTTTTGCTAAGTGTTGAAAATATCGGTCACCCTCAACTTTCCGCTCAGCAGCTTCGGCGGCAGCGTGTCGCACAGGGTCTCCGCAGCCGTCCTAAGATGCGCCTCAAATCCAAGCGCGGCTCTGGCGGGATTTTCGTCTTGTCCGTATAATTGACTCGCATCCCGCCAGCCTATGCGGGCGCAGCGGGCGGGCGCAACGCAATGCGAGAAGGTGGGTGGATTGGTTTGAAATAGCGCCGTCATTCTGAGTGGAGTTTCGGGAGGCTTTGCGACCGGAACGGCTCTTCACTACGTTTCGCCCCCGCCTGCGCCCACGGCGAAACTCCGTTCAGAATGACGGCAGTTTTTTAGATGCTGCCAGAAATCAAAACCGCTCGGCGAGCGCCTGCGCCCATGCCGCGTCCGCAGCGTCGATGAGGATGACTTCATTCGCGTCCGTCTGCCGCAGACGGATGACGCGCGGCGCATCGGCTTCGTAGCTGCGTTCGGCGGCGCGCGGGTCTTTCAGCGCGTGGCGTTTTTCGAGGAGCCTTTTCTCCGCGTCGAAAAACTCCGCGGCCTCCTGCGCATTGGCCCACGCGGTTTTCCAGACGAGCGCCTGGCCACTGGCGAAATACAAATACCGGTCGCCGCGCCAGCCCGCGGCCGCTTTCTCGCCGGTCGGCGCATCCAGCCATTCGGCGAAAAGAATCCGCATTCCCATTTCGCCCACGCAGTTGTCGGCGATGGGTGCTTCGCCCTTCACTTTCAAGTCCGCCCACTCGATGGCGACCGGCTCCTCGCGCGTGAGAAATTTCTGCGGATGCAGAATCTGCGCGGTCGAGCTGGGCGGCTGCGCGTAGGCTTTCGACACGCCCTCGTAGCCCGCCTGCCCGAAGAGCACGGCGCAGAATTCCTGCCCGCGCAGATACGGAAAGACGAGCATCTCGCGCAGATAGCGCGGCGCGGTTTCGAGCTGCTTCATGTTCTGCGTGAAGGACGAAACCATGCTGTCCTTGAGCATCTGCTTGGACATGTTTTTGAGCATGTATTCGCTCATCACCAGCGTCGCCTCGCCCTCGACCAGCGCGCTCGCGGCGACGGCGCGGTCGTCGTTGTTTTTGATTTCGAGCGGCAGGCGCTTGAGCCCGAAATGCTGGTCCTGCAAGGCGTGCGTGAGTTCGTGCGCCAGGACCACGCGGTTCTGCGCATTGTCGAGCGAGGCGTCCTCGTACATGAAAAGTTTGTGCGCGTGCTGGTCGTAAAACGCGGCAACCTGCTCGCCGAGGAGGTCGATGTATTTCTCGCGCAGCGGATAGCCCGCGGGCAGCAGCCCGAGCGCCGCCATGGCCTCGGTCATGTCCTTGAATTCCTGCTCGGAAAAAACTTCGGCGAGTTTGCCGGCCATGGTCTGCTTGATCTGCTTGCGGCTCAGCACCTGGTAATCGACCGGCGTCTTGAACTCGAGCCCGCGAATGGCCACGACCTGCCGCTCGATTTCCTCGCGCAGCGTCTTGTTCGCCGCGAGCGCCTTCGCGCGGTCGCTGCCCGCGAGGATTTCGCGCAGCCGGTCATTCTCCGCCGCGAGCTGCTGCGCGGCTTGTGGGGAAGAATCCGCGCCCGCGAACTTCGTGCCCGCTTTCGCCGAATCGAGCGCAACCACCGCATCCACGAGCCGCGCGTTTTCCTCCACGAGCAGCTTGAATTTCCGCTCCGCCACCGGCTCCTTCCGCTCGCAGCCCGCGGCGAAGAAAACGACCGCCAGCAACGGGACGACGGCGAGCTTTGACAAAATGCGCGAGGAGAAAAGCATGCGGGCAGGCGAAGCTAGAGACGGGCCAGTGCCGAGGCAATCCCGGGTGACGGGTCGGTTCGAAAAAAACGCCGTCATTCTGAGTGGAGTTCCGGGAGGCTTTGCGACCGGAACGGAGCGAAGAGCCGCCCCGCCTGCGCCCACGCGGCGCTCCGTTCAGAATGACGGCGTCTTTTCGAAAGGTGCCTCTGCCCAATCCCACCTTGTTTCAGCACCAGTCATCACCCAGAGTCGGCCTGTGGAAAAAAGTCTCCGCCGCCTGCACGCCACCGCCGACAAATTAAGAGCGCTGCCGCATCTCAGCGTGTCGGACAGGCTGGTTTACGCCATCTGCCTACTCGCCTCGCCAGATGAACGGTGGGCGATGAATGTTGCCTACCAGCGCTCGCCGACTTCTCTCAGTTACCACGACTTTATCCTCGCGAGCCAAAAACTCCTCCGCTAGTCACCGCACCGGCTGCGCCCGCCGCACCTCCGGCGGGCCGCCGCGCGTCGTGCCGGGCTTCCTTCCGCCGGAGACGAGATTGCCATTCGCGTCGTAGTCCTCGATGCGCGCCTGCGTCTTCCCCTCATAGACAAAGACGCGCCGGCCCAGCGGCTCGTTCTTTGGGCCAAAGAGTGTCGATTCGGTGACCCGCCCGGTGTAGTCGAATTTGTAGGACTCCTTGTAGCGCACCTTGCCCTGCGCATCGAGGTGCGTGGCGCCACGGGCAAAGTTCTGCTCGTTCAGAAAATAGATCGTCTTGCTCAGCACTTTCCCGCCGGCTTCCGCGATCGTCTCCTCGGAAGTACGCGTGTCGGGATTGATGACCGTGGTCGCCGTCGTGCCATCGGGCCGCAGGCGGGTGGTGGCCTTGATCGTGCCCTGCGCGCGGGCGGAGACGAGCGGGAGAAAAGCGAGGGCGAAAATGAGGGCGGGCGTTTTCACGAGGCGCGGAGTCTAGGATGCGGCGGCGAGTTCCGCCAGCGGGACATCCTCGCCGTGATGGCGGTTGAATTGCAGATCGTAGAGCCGGCGGTAATAGCCGCTTTTTTCAAACAGCTCGCGATGCGTGCCCACTTCCTTGATGCGTCCGCTTTCGAGAACCACGATTTGGTCGGCATTGAGGATCGTGGAAAGGCGGTGCGCAATGGCGATGACGGTGCGGCCTTTGGCGAGCACGTCGAGCGCGCGCTGGATTTCCTTTTCCGACTCGGTGTCGAGCGCGCTCGTGGCCTCGTCGAGGAGCAGGATCGGCGCGTTTTTGAGCAGCGCGCGGGCGATGGAAAGGCGCTGCTGCTGGCCGCCGGAGAGGTTGCAGCCTTTGTCGCCGATGACGGTCTCGTAGCCGTGCGGCTGGAGGAGGATGAAGTCGTGCGCGAAGGCCTGGCGCGCGGCTTCCTGCACCTCGGCGTCGGTCGCGTCGAGGCGGCCGTAGCGGATGTTCGCGGCGATGGTGGTGTGAAAAAGAAACGTCTCCTGCGTGACGATGCTGACCTGCTCGCGGAGCGACGCCTGGGTGACGGCGCGGATGTCGCGCCCATCAATCAGCACCGCGCCGGATTGCGGATCGTAAAAGCGCAGGATCAGCGAGAGCAGCGTGCTCTTTCCCGCACCGCTCGCGCCCACGAGCGCGCAGGTCGTGCCCGGTGCGATGGTGAGGTGAATGTCCGTCACCGCGGGCTGCTCGGCGCGGTAGCCGAAGGTGGTGTGATCGAAGGTGATTTCCCCGCGCACCTTGTCCAGCGCCGTCGCGCCGGGCGCGTCCTGCACGGTCGGCTGGAGCGCCATCAGCTCGAAAATCCGCGTCGTCGAGGCGAGGCATTTTTGCATCTGGCCGTTCACCTTGCTCAGCTTCTTCACCGGGTCGTAGAGCATGAAAGTGCCCGCCAGCAGGCCGACGAATTTCGACGCCGGCGTGCCGGAGTACCACACGTAAAACAGCGCCAGCCCGACGCCGAGCGCGGCGACCGATTCGATCATCGGCCCGACAATTTCCACGGCCTTGCGCACGCGCATCGAGTTCCGAAATTGATGGCGGCTCGACTGCTCAAAGTCCCGCGCTTCGTCCTGCTCGCGCGCCAGCGATTTGATCACGCGAATCCCCGCGAACGCCTCCTGCATGATGACCATCATCGCGCCCGCCTCGTTTTCCTCATCGCGTCCCGCGCGCCGCACTTTGCGGCCATAGACGATGATCGGGATGAGGCAGACGGGGAAAAGGACGAGGCTGCCGATGGTGAATTTCCAGTCGAGGTAGAGCAGCGTGGCGATCGCGGAGATGACCGTGAAGGGCTGCGTGACCACGTCGCTGCTCACGCTGGTCAGCGCCTGCTGGGCCATGCGCGCGTCGTTGTTCACGCGCTGCAGGAGCTGGCCGGAGCGGCTTTTGGAAAAGAAATCCAGCGACTGCGCGAGGATGTGGCTGAAGAGCTTCGTGCGAATATCGACGAGCAATTTCAAGCTCACCCACGCCATGCAGTAGGCATTGAGATAGGCGAAGACGCTGCGCGCGATGACCATCGCCGGGATGAGCGCGCAGATCCACAGCACGCCGTCGATGCCCGGCCCGGCGGCGGAGCTGGCGTGCAGCGCGGCCATCTTCCCGCCGCCGCTGGGAATGGCGTAATCCATCACCTTTTTGATCACCAGGCCGTAGCCGCCATTGACCACACCCGCGAGCGCGCCGCAGAGCAGGCCGGCGTAAAATCGCCCGCGATACGGGCGCAGAAACGGCAGGAGCTGGGCGTAGGGCCGCCACGCGTCGCGCATGGTGAAATGCGGCTTGGCTTTGGGTGTGGCGGACGGCTCGGGCACGGTGAATCAGGGCGGCGGGATGAGCTGGGCAATAGCACCGATGACCAGCTCCGTCGAGATGCGCTCCATCGGCGCGCCCTTCATGCGCGGGTGAAAAGCGGTGAGCGGCGCGTGCGGCTGCGCGGCGGAAAGGACGAGCGCGCGGTCGTGGCGCGGTCGCCAGTGGAAGGGATTGGTCGGCCCGAAAAGCGCGACCTGCGGTGTGCGCGACGCGGCGGCGAGATGCACCGCGCCGGTATCGCAGCTCACGCACAGCCGCGCGCGGGCGATGACGGCGGCGAACGTGGGCAGGTCGATTTTGCCCGCGAGATCGCGCGCGGGTTTCGCGAGCGCGGACTGGATTGCGGCAAGGTGCGCGTGCTCGAATTCATCCGCGCCGCCCGTGAGCACGCACTCCAGCCCGTGCCGCGCGCGGAGCTGCGCGATGACCTCCGCCCACCGCTCCGGCACCCAGTATTTCTCCGCCCGCGCCGTGCCCGGATGAATGACCGCAAACTCCGCGCCGCCAGTCAGCCGCACCGCCTCCGCCTGCGCCGCTGCGGGCAGCGCCAACTCCGGCTCGGTGCGGATCGAGCCGCCTCCGATCACCTCGTCCACCAAGTCCATATAGTGATCCACCGTATGCCGCTCGCGCACCGGTGAATCGACGAAGCGGTTGAAAGCGACCGCGCGCAGTTTCCTTTTTTTCACCAACTCGAAAGCGACCCGCGTCTTCGCCCGCGAAAGCCCCGCCGCCAGCGCCGAGCGATCCGTGCCGGTGAAATCGAGGCACAGATCCCACGCCCCCGTGAGCACCTGCTGCCACGGCGCAAACCCGCGCCCGCGCCCGAGCACCACGCCCGCATTGATCGACGGCACCGCTCCCAGCAGCGGCGCGCACCCCGGCGCGACGGCCAGCGCGATGTGCGCCTCCGGCCACGCCGCCCGCAACGCCGCGAGCGCCGGCGTCGTCAGCACCAGATCGCCGATGCGCTTGAGCTGGAGCGCGAGGATTCTCATGGCCAGTCCATGCGCGGCACCACCGCGCTGAGGCGGACGGAAGTGACGTCGGGCAGTTGTGCGGGCAGTTCCAAAGGACGCGCAGTCTAGGCGGAAACGCTGGGATGAAAAGCCACGGATGGACACGGATGCAACACGGATTCAGAATGCGCGGTCTTTCGCCCCTCCCTATCCGTGTTGCATCCGTGTCCATCCGTGGCTGAGCCCCAATGAAAATCGGCCTTGTCCGCCGCGGCTATTCGCGCACCGGCGGAGCCGAGGCTTATCTCCGGCGTTTTGCAGACGCTGCGATTGAAGCGGGGCACGCGTGCGTGCTCTACACGACGCCGGATTGGCCGGCGCATGAATGGCCGGGAACAATCGAGCGTTTGGGAAATGCGGGAGGGCCGAAGGCTTTCGCGCGCCAGCTTCGCGAAGCCTGCGCCGAATATATGTGCGACGCCTTGTTCAGTCTCGAGCGCGTCTATGCGTGCGACGTGTATCGAGCCGGCGACGGAGTGCATGCGGCCTGGCTGAAACGCCGCGCCGATTTCGAACCTCGATGGAAGCGATGGTTGCGCGCCTTCAATGGAAAGCATCGCGAGTTGCTCGAATTGGAAGACCGACTTTTCCGCGGCGGCGGCACCGAACGTGTCATCGTGAACTCGAAGATGGTCGGGGATGAGATCGTCCGGCATTTCGACTATCCGCCTGAGCGCATTCACGTCGTCCACAATGGCGTGCCGCCTTTCACCGTCCCGCCCGAGGCCCGCGAGCAGACGCGCCGCGAACTCGGATTGCGTGATGAAGATTTCGCCGTGCTCTTCGCCGGTTCTGGCTGGGAGCGGAAGGGGCTGCGCTTTGCCATCGAGGCGATGAACGCCGCGCATTTGCCCAACGCCACACTGCTCGTCGCCGGCCGCGGCAAAGAGCGCGGTCTGCCGCGGTCGGAACGCGTGCGCTTTCTCGGCCCGGTGAAGGACATGCCGCGCTATCTCGCCGCGGCGGACGCCTTCCTCCTGCCCACGCTCTACGACCCGTTTTCCAACGCCTGCCTCGAAGCCCTCGCCGCCGGGCTCCCCGTCATCACCACGGCGCACAATGGTTTCGCGGAAATCATCGAGCCCGGCGTGGAGGGCACGGTCGTCGCGCAGCCCGACGACATCGCCGCACTCGCCACCGCCCTGGAAAAGTGGAGCGATTCCGCGCGCCGCACCGCCATCCGCCCGCGTCTCCTCGCCCTCGGCGCGCAATTCAGCATCGCCGAAAATGTGCGCCAGACGCTCGGCATCATCGAGAGAGCGCGCGCGTGAACTCCGGGGAGCGCACGCGTCCCGCGTGCTGGTCGCGTCGTCCCGCCGAAACGAACTTCCCTGCGGGTGATAACCGGCGGAAGTCCGCGCTTTCCAAGAATCGCGCACAAAGAAAGTTCGTCGCGTCGGGACGACGCGACCAGCACGCGGGACGCGTGCGCTCCCCGGCAGCGGATCCGCCCCGCGCTAAGAAGCCCGCCGCAACCGGATTGTCTCCGCGCTCGAAATGCCCGTTGGCGCGGGAGCCGATGATCGGCTACCACTCCACCCCTTTCGCATGATCCGCCGTCCCCATTTCTCCACTCTCGCCGCTCTCGCCGCCGTCTGTCTCGGCGGCTGCAAACGCGAGGAAATCCGCGTCTATTCCGTGGCCAAGGAAACCGCCGAGGCCGCGCCGAAAGCCGCCGCGGATGCGCCCGCGCCGGCCGCAAATGCCGCGCGCCCGCAGCTCGCCTACACGCTGCCCGCGGGCTGGCAGGACGCGGGCGCGAGCTCGATGAGCCTCGCGAATTTCCGCATCAAGACGGACGCGGGCGAGGGGAGTGTGAACATCACGCCGCTCGCCAGCATGGCCGGGCAGGAGGCGGCGATTGTGAATATGTGGCGCGAGCAGGTCGGGCAGAAACCGCTCGCGCAGGGCGAGCTCGCGGGCACGCTCACGCCGGTCGAAATCGGCGGAGTGCAGGGGCGGCTTTTTGAAATCACGGGCACGCGCGACGGGCAGACGGTGCGCATCGTCACGGCGTTTGCGCATCGCGACGGGGCGAGCTGGTTTTACAAACTGCAGGGGCCGGAGGCGGTCGTCGCGGTGCAGAAGCCGGTCTTTATCGAATTTTTGAAAACCGTGCGGATCAGGGAGGGAAGCGCCCCGGCGGCGGAGGTCGCGCAGACCACCCCAGCCGCGCAGCCCGCCGCTAACGCCGCCGCCGAACCGCAGTTCAAATGGAAGGTGCCCGAAGGCTGGCAGACGCTGCCCGCGGGGCAGATGCAAGTCGCCAAATTTTCCGTGCCCGCCAAAGACGGCGCGAAGGCCGAAGTCTTCGTCAGCGTTTTCCCGAGCGAGAGCGGCGGCACGCTGGCCAACGTCAACCGCTGGCGCCGCCAGCTCGGGCTCGATGCCGTGGATGAGGAGGGGTTGAAGCCGCTCGTCTCCCCAATCGAAGGCGCAGCCGGCGCGCAGCTCGTCGATTTGAAAAATGACGCGAAGGCCATGCTCGGGGCGATCGTCCCGCGCGAAGGCCGCTGGTGGTTCTACAAACTCATGGGCGACGCGCCCGCCGTGAACGCGGAGCGCGAAGCCTTCATCCGCTTCGTGCAAACCGCGCCATGAAGTCCGTCTGGAAGTTTCTCACCTCGCTGCGGCTCACCGTCGTCTGCCTCGCGTTCTCGGTGCTGCTGGTTTTTTTCGGCACGCTCTCGCAGGTCGATGAGGGACTTTGGAAGGCGCAGAAAATCTGGTTCGAGAGCTGGATCGTCATCGGGCAGCACCTCCAGCTTTTCGGCTGGAAATTTTACGTCCCGATTTTTCCCGGCGGCAAAGTCATCGGCTTCACGCTGCTCGCGGGGCTGACGGCGGCGTTCATCCATCGCTTCGTCTGGCGGTGGGACAAACTCGGCGTCCACCTCACGCACGCCGGCGTGATCCTGCTGCTGCTCGGCCAATTTGTGACGCAGGAATACGCGATCGAGAGCTACGTGGATTTCAAGGAGGGCGAGACGAAGAACTACGCCGAGGATCATTTGAAAAACGAACTCGCCTTCATCCGCGACGCGGGCGGCGGGCAGGAGGAAGTCATCGTCATCCCCGAGTCCATGGTGAAACCCGGTGCGGAAATCCGGCACGGAAAACTGCCCTTCACGGTGCGCGTGAAAGAGTTCGGTGTGAACTGCCAGATCCGCCGCCGCGGGCCGATGGTCGATGCCCCGGCGGTCGCCACGGAGGGTGCGGGCAAGCAGCTCATGGTCGAGCCGCGCGCGGAAACCACGGACATGGATTCGCGCAATCTGCCGTATGCCTTCATCGAGCTGCTGCAGGACGGGAAGAGCCTCGGCACATGGCTGGTCACGCCGTGGCTCGGCATGCTCGGCGCGGGCGCGCAGGAGATCGAGGCGGGCGGGCAAAAGCTGCGCGCGGAGCTGCGCTTCCAGCGTTATTACGAGCCGTTCGCGATCACGCTGCTCAAGACGAGCAACGAAATCTATCGCGGCACGGACATCCCGAAAAACTTCCGCAGCCGCGTCCGCATCGTCGATGCCGCGACGCGCGAGGCGCGCGAGGTGGACATCTACATGAACCACCCGCTGCGCTACTCCGGCCTCACCTTTTACCAGGCGCGCATGGGCCGCGATCAGGACGACCCGCAGCGCGGCACGAGCACGCTGCAAGTGGTGCGCAACCCCGGCTGGCTCACGCCGTACGCGGGCGTCTTTATCGTCGCCGCAGGCATGTATATTCAATTCCGCCAGCACCTCTTGAAGTTCCTCAGCAAGCGCCTTGGCGGCACCCGGAAAGGCGGCTGGGGCGGGATCGCCGGGCGTTTGCTGGAGATCGGCGTGCTGGGTTATCTTCTGCTCAAATTCACTCTCAAACTTTTTGGATACTGACCCCAGCCTATGAAAACTTTCTGCATCCTCGCGGTAGCGTTTGTGACTTTGCTCGGCGCTGGTTGCAAGCCGCCACCGCCTACCTATGAGTATGATCAGAAAGTCATCCTCGAATCGGACTTCGCCCGTGAGATCAATCGCCTCGGTGCTGATGGCTGGGAGATCGTTTCCGACCAGCCCTCGCGAAACGTAGGCGCACAGCCGCAGCATGAACTGCTATTGCGGCGGCAGAAACGCTGACTTTTCTTTTCGCTTGGCTACCCCGTATGAAAAAATTCCTGCCCTGGTTCATCACCGCCGCCGTCGCCATCTACGTGCTCGTCGGGCTGCGGCCCGCGGAGATGAAGGATTTCGACTGGCGGAAATTTGGCGGCATTCCCGTCATGGCGAATGGCCGCTTCCAGCCGCTGGATTCACTCGCGCGCAACTCGCTGCTCCAGCTCCGCGAAAAGGCGGCGGCGATTTCCTCCACCGCGCTCAATGGCCCGGACAAACAACGCATCATGCCGGCATCGGAGTGGATCGCGGAGGTCATGTTCAAACCCGACACCGCGGAGGCGCGGCCGAATTTCCGCATCGATAATCTGGAGCTGAAGCAAACCCTCGAGCTGCCCGTGGAGCCCGATGAAACCAAGAACGCGGACGGGAAGCACTATGCCTACGCGCAGGTCCGGCCGAAGCTGGCGGCGCTCCAGGAGCAGGCGCGGCAGGCATCGGGCGTGAAGGCGGAATTGCAGACGCCGTATCAGCGCGCGGTGCTCCAGCTTTTGAAACAGGTGCAGCTTTTCTGGCGCTTGGAAAATCTCGCGCAACCGCGCGTGACCGACGTGCTCGCCGCGCTCAAAGCCGCGCCGCCGGAAGGCGCGGAGGATTTCCTGAAAATGGCCGACGAGATGAAACCGCAGGACGCCGCCGACTGGAAAGCCGAGATGGCCGCCTTCCTCGACAGCACCGAAGCGGGCCGCACCGCGCTGATCGCTTCGCGCGATGGCAAACCGCACGACGAGAAAGCGCTCGCCACTTTCAAACGCGATCTCGTCCGCTTCGAGGCGATGTCGATGAAGGGCCAGGCCTTCCTCATCCCGACGGACGATCCCGCGAAATCCCCCGACGCCTGGCGCGGCACGAGCGACGCGCTGATGTCCGCCGCCAGCGGCAGCACGCCGCATCCCGCGCTGCACGCCTACGCGCAGATGGGCGACGCCTTCCGCGCCGGCCGCGCCGCCGAGTTCAACGCCGCCGCCGCCGACTACCTCGCGCAACTCCAGCCGCAATTCGGCGCGGTCTGCAAGAAGGCCGGGCGCGAACAGTTTTTCAACCAGCTCTCGCCCTTCACCAACGCGATGGCGATCTACGTGGCGGTGGCGCTGTGCGCGATCTGCTTTTGGTTCGCGCCCGTGAGCGGCGAGTGGCTGCGCCGCACGGCGGTGATGCTCTGCCTGCTCGCGCTCGTCATCCACGCGGGCGGCCTCATCGCCCGCATGGTGCTGGAGGGCCGCCCGCCGGTGACGAATCTTTACTCCGCCGCCGTCTTCATCGGCTTCGCCGCGTGCGTCCTCGGGCTCGTGCTGGAAACCGTGTGGCGCAATTCCATCGGCGTCATCGTCTCGAGCATCATCGGCTTTTCCACGCTGCTCATAGCGCACCATCTCGCGCTCGCCGGCGACACCATGGAAATGATGCGCGCCGTGCTCGACACGAACTTCTGGCTCTCGACGCACGTCGTCATCGTCACGCTCGGCTACGCCAGCACCTACGTGTCCGGGTTCCTCGCGATCATCTTCGTGGTGCGCGGCATTTTCACCACGTCGCTCGATGCGCCGCTGCGCCAGTCGCTGGCGAAAATGATCTACGCCATCACCTGCTTCGCCGCGCTCTTCAGCTTCGTCGGCACGGTGCTCGGCGGCATCTGGGCGGATCAAAGCTGGGGCCGGTTCTGGGGCTGGGATCCGAAGGAAAACGGTGCGCTCATCATCGTGCTCTGGAACGTGCTCATCCTCCACGCGCGCTGGGGCGGGATGGTCCGCGAGCGCGGCCTCGCGAACCTCGCGATCTTCGGCAACATCGTCACGACGTGGTCGTTCTTCGGCACCAACATGCTCGGCGTCGGCCTGCACAGCTACGGCTTCATGGATCAGGAACGCGTGGCGCTCATCGCCTTCGTCGCCAGCCAGGCCGCGCTCATCGCGCTCGGCTCGCTACCGCTCAGTTTGTGGCGGAGTTATGGCGGCGGGGGAAAAGGCGGCACGCCATCGCCGTCGGATGCGGCAACGCAGGCGGCGTAAAGTAGCTTGGGCTTTAGCCCAAATTTGCTTCCGACTTTGGGCTAAAGCCCAAGCTACATTGCGCCTCCGCCACGCGCGCACCGACGCGCTCCGTTTGAATCCGCGAAGATGGTTTGTCCATTCACCCAACGCCGCCTAACATCCCGCGCTTTCCACTTTCAAAACCACACCACGCCGCACCATGACCGATACCGCCCTGACCACCGTCAACTTCGACATTTCCAATGAACCGCTGCCCTCCGATTCCGGCGCGAATCCCTTCAAGCTCGTCGTCGATCCGGTGATGCGCGTGCGGCTGCGGCGCGCGCTTTTCGACATGATCGAAAGCCACGATCAGGAGCTCGCCCGCTACGTCGGCGAGGGCAGCCTCGCGCTGGAGAGCTACAAGGAATACATCGAACTTTTCGCGCACAGCCTGAAGCAGACGATGAGCAGCACCGAGGGCGTGACGTATCTGCTCCAGGCGTGCGGCTTCGAGGTGAAAAAGGAGGACATCAATCTCACGCCGGAGACGCGCTGGAAAGTGCAGCGCTGATCTGCGAGAACGCACCACCATGAGCGATCCCACCTACCTCCCACTCACCCGCGATGTCGAAGCCATCCGCATCCCGATGGGCGACGCGCTCACGCTGTCCGCGGGCTCGGAGGTGATGATCACCCAGGCGCTCGGCGGCAGCTACACCGTGCTCGTCGCGAACCAGTCCGGCCTTTTCCGCATCAAGGGCGCGGACGGCGACGCGCTGGGAAAAGAAGTCGCCGCGGGCGGTGCCGCGGCGGACGGGCCGTTCGACGAAGCGCAAGTGTGGGCGCAGCTTCGCGAGTGTTACGACCCGGAGATTCCGGTGAACATCGTCGATCTTGGGCTGATCTATTCCGTGGAAGTGGCGGACGATTCCAGCGGCAAAGGCAAAGCCGTGGGTGTGAAAATGACGCTCACCGCGCCGGGCTGCGGGATGGGCCCATCGCTCGCTGCCGATGCGGAGCAGCGCATCCTCAGCGTCTCCGGCGTGGCGCGGGCGAATGTGGAACTCGTCTGGGATCCGCCGTGGTCGCCCGAGCGCATCTCGCCCGCCGGGCGGGAGAAGCTGGGGATGGAATAAGGCGGCCAGCCCGCCTGCCTTCTTGCCCGCCGCCGGGTTTCGGGGAATCCTTCGCTGCGTTTTCGCGCGCTGTTTCGCATGTCGTCGCCACCCCATCATCGTCTGCTCCTCTGGCTGCTCGCGGCCCTCGCTTTGCTCGCCAGCGCGGCGCGGCTCGCGGCGCAGGTGCAGACCGCGTTCTCCGCGAGCGGCCTCACGTCGGTGCAGTACCAGGGCGCGGAGTTCGCCGCCGATGCCACCGTTCACCCGATCGTCATTTTGCAAAACTCCGCCGGCACGCTCTACGAGGTCGGCCCGCTGCAGACCGCCTTTGACCTCGCGCAAAAGCGCCAGACCTTCACCTACGCGTGGGGCTCCGTGACGGTGACCTACGTGACCGCGGGCAGCCGGCTCACTTTCCAAGTCGCCGTGACCAACAACAGCGCCGACCCGATCGCCGAATGCTCCATCACGCTGCTCTCCGCGCAGTTCCCGAGCCTGCCGGCGGGCGCCGCCTGGGCGAATGGTTTTGAAGTCGGCGACCTGAACATCGATGACATCACCGCGGTGCCCGCCGACTACGGCGCCGGCCTGCTCGTGCTGTGCAATGACCTGCCGGGATCGCCGCTGAAATTCGGCTTCAACTCGCCCGACGGCGCGCAGCATCGCAACGTGCGCATGACCACCATCGTCTCGAGCACTCCCGACGACCCGCGCATCGCCCCGCACAGCACGGCGCAGTACGCCTTCTCGATGCGTTTCGCGCCCGGCGGCACCGATCCCGAGACGCTCATCGGCGACCTGCACGCGGCGCTCGCCGCGCAAATCCCGCACGTCCTTTCGTGGGCGGACCGCCGCGCCATCGGCACCGTCTTTCTCGCCAGCGGCTACCACGCCTCGGCCACCAATCCGCGCGGCTGGCTGAACGAGCCGACGCTCAACACCATCACCCCGGCGGGGCTCGCCGACTTCCGCGTGCAGATGCTGGCGAAAGCCGACGACATCGTCGCCCGGCTCCAGCAGATGAATGCGCAGGGCATGATTTTCTGGAACATCGAGGGCGAGCAATACGCCAACGTCACCTACGCCGGCGACCCGCGCGTGATCGGCAGCCTCGCGCCGGAGATGGACGGAATCGCCAATGAATTTTTCGCGAAATTCACCGCCGCCGGACTGCGCACCGGCGTCTGCCTGCGGCCCTCGCGCATCGTCCCCGGCTTCATCGGCACGGGCCACGTCTGGGATCACGACAGCTACGGTTTCGATGTGCTCGCGAATCTCAGCGACAAAATCAACTACGCCAAAAACCGCTGGGGCTGCACGCTCTTCTACGTCGATACCAACATCGAATACGTCATCGACAACGCCGGCGTTTTCACCCCGCGCCTGCTCCGCGCGTCCGTCTTCACCGGCCTCCAGGCGCTGCACCCGGACGTGCTCGTCATCCCCGAAATCCCGCGCACCGGCTACTGGGCGGCGACCGCGCCCTATCGCGAGGTCGCGAGCGGCGGCTGGACCTCCACCGCGGCGCGCAGCCGCGCCGCGTACCCGCAGGCGCTCACCGTCATCGAGCCAAAGGACTGCGACTGGGTGGCCAACCACGCCGCGCTCGTCAATGCCGTGCATGGCGGCGACATCCTGCTCTTCCGCAGTTGGTTTCCCGACTCGGGAAATCCGCAGGTCAAAGCCATCTACGACGAGGCCCATCCCGCGCCCGTCATCACCAGCGCGGGCAGCGTGAGCGTGGATGCGGGCGCGGCTTTCAGCTACACGATCACGGCCACAAATTCGCCGGTGAGCTTCGGGGCGAATGGCCGTCCGGCGGGCCTGCAGCTTGATTCCGCGAGCGGCGTCATCTCCGGCACCGCGCCCGCGGTGGCGGACGATTTCACCATCGTGCTTTCCGCGGGCAGCCTTTGGGGCACGGGGCGGAAAACCATCGCGCTCCATGTGCGCGGCCCCCTCGAGCAGTGGCGCGCGCTCCATTTTCCCGGCCTGGAAAACGCCGGCCCCGCCGCGGACGACGCCGACCCCGACGGCGACGGCCTCGTGAATTTTTTCGAGTTCGCGCTCGGACTGAATCCCGTCACGCGCGACTCCATCGCCCTCGCCCCGCACGTTCACAAAGTCACCGCCGCCGGCTCCGAGTGGCTCGCCATCACCTTCCGCCGCCGCAAAGCCGTGCCGCCCGGCGTGGATTACCTCGTCGAGGAATCCACCGACCTCGCGACGTGGAGCGCCGTCGATTCCGCGACCAATCAAATCGGCACGCCCATCGACCAGCTCGACGGCACCGAACTCGTCACCGTCCGCGGCACGCACGTCTTCGGCAGCACGCCGCCCGCCTTCCTCCGCCTCCGCATCAGCGCGCCGTAGCGCGCGGCTGTAGGGGAAGCTGTCAGCTTCCCCTACAGCCGCGGCGCTTTTCGTAGGGCGCGGGAAAGTGATTGGCGATTCGTGATCGTTGAATGGTAGAAAGCCTTCCGCTTGCCACGTCTCTCACTTTGATCCCCACCATCCGCACCGCCTTCGTCCTCGGCGCCGGCCTCGGCACCCGCCTGCGCGCGCTCACGCTGCGCCGTCCGAAACCGCTCATCCCCGTCGTCAACCGCCCGCTCATTTCCTACGCGTTCGAGCTGCTGGCCGGCGCGGGGATCGACCGCCTGGTCGTGAACACGCACTGGCAGGCCGAGCGTTACGCGGAGTTTTTCCCGGACAAAAACTACGGCGGTGCCGAGCTGTTTTTCCGCCACGAATTTCCCGACGTGCTCGAAACCGCAGGCGGCATCTGGAACGTGCGCGACCTGCTCCGCGACGAACCCTTCGTCGTTTTCAACGGCGACATTTTCACCGACCTCCCGCTGGAGCCCGCCATTCGCGCGCACTGCGAGCGCGGCCATGAAGTCACCATGATCCTCCGCTCGCATGGCGGCCCGCTGCAGGTCGGCTGCGACGGCGCGAGCGGACTCGTGACCGACATCGCCCGCCCGCCCGAATCCGCGGGAGCGCCGCGCTTTCTTTTCACCGGCATCTACATTGTCAGCCCGGAATTCATCCGCCGCATCCCGCCCGCGACAAAGGTCAGCGTCGTCCCCATTTTTAGCGAAATGATCCGCGCCAGCGCGAGGCTCGGCGGCATCGTCATCGACGACGGGAGCTGGTGGGACCTTGGTTCGCGGGAGCAATACCTCGCCGTGCATGCGGACATCGCGGCCCGCGGCGAGCGGAGCGCGGAGTGGATTCATCGGAGCGCACACGTCGCTCTGGACGCGCAGCTCACCGGCGCGACCGCCATCGCCGCCGGGGCGCGCATCGGCGCGGGCGCGCGGCTGCACGATTGCATCGTCTGGGAAAACGCCGAGGTCGCGCCCGGTGCCGTGCTCACCCGCTGCATCGTCACCCGCGCCGCGCGCGCCGAGGGCACGCACACCGATTTCGATTTCGCATAGAGGGTGTTTTGAAAGTCTCTTCCTCTTCCTCTTCCGCTTAATCTTCCTCCTCATTTTTCCTCAATTGGAGGAAGATTAAGCGGAAGAGGAAGAGGAAGAAACAGCCCTGAACAATTTCCCGCCATGCCCAGCACCCACCATCCCCACGCCGTCTCCGTCCTCCCCATTGAAAAGGGCGGCTCGGGCCGCAAATTCTGGCGCATGCACGTCGGCGGGCAGTCGCTCATCCTCGTGCGCTACGGCGAGGACCGGCCCGAGAACAAACACTTCGTCGCCATCGCCCGCTTTCTCGCCAGCGTCGGCGTGCGCGTGCCGGTCACCTATTTTCACGATGAAAGCGAGGGCCTCATCGTCATGGAAGACGCCGGCGAGACCGACCTCTGGAGCCGCCGCGACGACCCGTGGCCGCAGCGCCGCGCGCTCTACCAGCGCACCCTCGACCAGGCACTCATCCTCCACACCCAGGCCCACCGCGCGCCCGGCGCGGATACGCTGACCATCCTCCAGCCGGTCTTCGACGCCGCGCTCTACCGCTGGGAGCAGGACTACTTTTTCGAGCACTGCCTCGGGCGGCATTTCGGCCTCGCGGAAAAAGACTGGTCGCCCGCGAAGCCCCGCCTGCACGACATCGCCGAGCATCTCGCCGCGCAGCCGCGCTGCCTCGTGCATCGCGATTTCCAAAGCCAGAACATCATTGTCCGCGACGGCGCGGTCTGCCTCATCGACTTCCAGGGACTGCGCCCCGGCCTCGCCCAGTACGACCTCGCCTCGCTGCTCCTCGATCCTTACGTCGCCCTCACCGCCGCCGAGCGCGAAGAGCTGCTCGCCCACTACCTCAGCGGCCTCCACGGCCCTGGCCGCCACGAAGCGCCCGGCTTCCGCGCGCTCTACGATCTCTGCGCCATGCAGCGCCTCATGCAGGCCCTCGGCGCCTACGGCAAACTCGGCCACGCCGATGGCCGCACGCCTTTCCTCGACCACATCCCCGCCGCCCTCCGCTCGCTGCGCGAAGTCCTCGCCGCCATCCCCGGCCTCGACCAGCTCCGCGCGCTGCTCGCGGGGCTGCGATGAACGCGGGCGCAGCCCCGCAACTGTAGGGGAAGCTGACAGCTTCCCCTACAGTTGCGGGCTGCGCCCGCTCGACTAAGAAACCCATCCACGCAACGGTCATCCGTGCGCATGCGCCTCCGCCTTTTCATCCTCGCCTCCACCCTCGCGCTCTCCCGCGCGCTCTCCCGCGCGCATGCGGCGGACTTTGCCAAGGACGTGCGCCCTTTGCTCGAGACCTACTGCTTCAAATGCCACGGCGCGGAGAAGGCCAAGGCCGGCGTGAAGCTGCACGAGACCAGCGACCTCGCCGCGCTCTACCGCGATCCGCTGACATGGGACAAAGTGCTGACGGAACTCCGCGACGACGCCATGCCGCCGGACGACAAGCCGCAGCCCAGCGCGGACGAGCGCAAGCGCCTCATCGCCTGGCTCGACCGCGCGCTGAACGACCCCGACCTCGCCGCGATGCCGCGCGATCCCGGCAAGCCGGTTCTCCATCGGCTGAGCAAACAGGAGTACAACCACACCATCCGCGACCTGCTCGGCATCGACACGCATCCCGCCGACGAGTTCCCGCCCGACGGCGGCGGCGGCGGCGGTTTCGACAACAACTCCGCGACCCTCTTCACCCCGCCCGTGCTCGTGGAAAAATATCTCGCCGTCGCCACGAAGCTGCTCGCCGCGACGAAGCCCGAGCGCCTCATCGCCGTGCGCGCCGGCCCGGTGCTGACGAAGACCGACGCCGCGCGGACGAACATCTCGCGCTTTGTCGCCCGCGCCTTCCGCCGGCCCGTCGAGCCCGCGCAGATCGAGCTGCTGCTGAAACTTTTCGCCCAGGCCGATGCGCGCGGCGAGAGCTTCGACGACGCCGTGCGCTACGCCCTGCGCGGCGTGCTCGTCTCGCCGGATTTCCTCTTCCGCGTCGAGGTGCCGCGCGGGCTCAACGCCTCGCCCGTGAGCGACTACGAACTCGCCAGCCGCCTCTCGTATTTCCTCTGGTCGAGCATGCCGGACGACGAGCTTTTCCGCGTGACCTACGCCGGCACGCTGCGCCAGCCCGCCGTGCTCGAGGCGCAGGTGAAGCGCATGCTCCTCGATCCGAAGGCCCGCGCCTTCGCGGAAAACTTCGCCGGCCAGTGGCTGCGCGTGGATGAACTCACCACCTCCGCGCAGCCCGACGCCAAGCACTTTCCCGACTACACGCCCGCCCTGCGCGACGCCATGCTCGCCGAGCCGATCGAGTTTTTCCACGCGCTCGTCCGTGAAAACGGCAGCCTGCTCCGCCTGCTCGACGCCGACTACACCTACGCCAATGAACCGCTCGCCAAGCTCTACGGCCTCGACGGCGTGACCGGCGACGCGTTCCGGCGCGTCGCTTTGAAAGACCGCAACCGCGGCGGCGTCGCCACGATGGGCGCGGTGCTGACGCTCACCTCGTATCCGCGCCGCACCAGCCCGGTGCTGCGCGGCAAATGGATCCTCGAACAAATCCTCGGCACGCCGCCGCCGCCGCCGCCGCCGCTCGTGGCCAGCCTGCCGACGAACGACCAACCCAAGGACGGCCTGACCCTCCGGCAGCAGTTGGAAAAGCATCGCACCAAGGAAGAGTGCGCCGGCTGCCACAAGCGCCTCGATCCGCTCGGTTTCGGGTTGGAAAATTTCGACGCCATCGGCCGCTGGCGCACCGACATCGCCGGCCAGCCGATCGATGCGTCCGGTGAAATGGTCAGCGGGGAAAAGTTCAGCGGCCCCGCCGAATTGAAGGCGATCCTGCTCAAACACAAAGACGTCTTCGCCCGCAACGTGACCGAGAAAATGTACGCCTACGCCCTCAACCGCGGGATCGAATCCTACGACGTGCCCACCGTCCGCCACACCGCGAAACTGCTGGCGTCCGCGGACTATCGCGTGGACACGTTGGTCCTCGAAATCGTGAAGAGCTACCCTTTCCAAAACCGCCGCGGCACCGCGACCGTCGCGGCGAATCCATGAGTGCGCATAGCTTCCACCTCGCGGTGTTTATTTTTAACGCAGAGGCGCAGAGACGCAGAGGGCGCAGAGAAGATTTTGGAAATGACCCTTTTCAAACTCTGCGATCTCCGCGCCTCTGCGCCTCTGCGTTTTCCAAAAAAAGCCGCCCATGAAACCCACGCCCCTCTCCCGCCGCACCGTCCTCAAAGGACTCGGCGCAACGCTTTGCCTCCCGTGGCTTGAAGCCATGCGCCCCGCCGCCGCGCACGCCGCCGGAGCCGCCGCCGCGCCCGTCCGCATGGCCGTGCTCTACATGCCCAATGGCGTCTGCCACGGCAAATGGAACCCCACCGGCGCGGGCCGCGACTTCGAGCTCTCGCCGATCCTCCAGCCGCTCGCGCCGCACAAAAACGAACTCCTCGTCCTCCGCAACCTCTGGAACGCCGCGAGCAACACCGGCGACGGCCACTACGTAAAGACCGGCGGCTTTCTCACCGGCACCACCATCACGCGCACCACCGGCAGCGACCTCCGCAGCGGCGCGGTGTCCATGGATCAGGTCGCGGCAAAACGCATCGGCCACATGACCGCGCTGCCCTCGCTCGAACTCGGCATCGACCCGCCCGCGACCGGCGTGGACACCAACGTCGGCTACACCCAGCTCTACGGCGCGCACATTTCCTGGAACACCCCGACCACGCCACTGACCAAGGAGATCAATCCGCGCGCCGCTTTTGACCGGCTCTTCCGCTCCAACACGCCGGGCCGCGCCGCCGAGGCCGCGAAGGATCGCAGCGTCATCGACCTCGTCCTCGAAGACGCCAAACGGCTCCAGCAAAGGCTCGGCAAGGACGACCGGCAGAAGCTCGACGAGTATCTCGAAAGCGTCCGCGGCGTGGAGCAGCGCATCGCCTTTGACGCCAAGCGGCAGAGCGAAAACGTGAAGAGTGACGGCCTCGCCGAAAAGGCCGTCAAGGAACTCGGCGCCCGCATCGACGCCTACGCCGACCCCGCCCGCGTCAGCGAGCGCAAGGGCGACCACACCGAACAAGTCCGCCTCATGCTCGACCTCATGGTGCTCGGCTTCTGGACCGACTCCACGCGCGTCTCCACCTTCATGTTTGGCAACGCCGTCAGCGGGCGCAACTTCTCCTTCCTCGAAGGCGTGAGCGGCGGCTTCCACGAAATCTCGCACCACAAAAACGCCCCCGAGCAGATGGCCCAGTACGAGCGGATCAACCGCTGGCACTACGAGCAGTTCGCCTACATGCTCGAAAAAATGCGCGCCATCCGCGAAGGCGAGCGCACCCTGCTCGACAACTCCATGCTCCTCCTCGGCGCCGGCATGCACGACGGCAACGCCCACGACCCGCACCAGCTCCCCATCGTCCTCGCCGGCCGCGGCGGCGGCACCCTCGCCACCGGCCGCGCCCTCGCCTACGAAAACAATTCGCCGCTTACGAATCTTTACGTCTCCATGCTCAAACGCATGGGCACCCCCGTCGAAAAATTCTCCGACAGCACCGGCGAACTCGCCGGGCTCGGCGATGCGAATTTCAAGGGCGTGGAAAACGCGTAAGGCACCTCCCAAATCCCCACGCCGTCATTCTGAACCTAGGACGAGCCGCTGAAATGAAAATCTCGTTCTCTTATGCGTGGGGGCCGGGAAAGGTGAGAGACCCATCCAAAGAGCGATACTGGCTCTGGCTGCATGAGAAGCAATCCGGCCCTTTTTCCCTGCGGCAGATCATGCGAATGGCGGAATCCGAACCGCCCAATGAAGACTGCCCCGAGGGAGAGCCGCCCGAGATTGATCGGGAGACGCTCTTTTGGTCGGAAACGCTAGAGGACTGGCAGCCCATGAAATGCATGTGCGAGGAGTGGGATCGCCTTGATAACAACCGCGACCGTCTGCAGGACATGATCTCAACGGGGGCGCAATGGGCGGAGTATATGAGCGCAAGCAACGGGAGAGAATGCGCCTTTTGCGTCGCTATGGATGGGAAAATCGTTCCGCGCTCGGAGATGCTTCGCCTGCCGCTCGATGGATGCACCTGCACGCCCTGGCCGATGGCGCACTGGTGCGCGTGCCACCATCCGAAATGATGCGATCTCTCGTTCCCAAGCTGCGCTGAGCCTGTCCCGGTTTGGTGGACATGGTTGGGAAGAGGCCAGGGTTGTTAGTTTAGTTTGGTTTCAAAGTCCACAGGTGACAGGTAACCGAGCGCGCTGTGGAGCCGCGTGCGGTTGTAGAAGACTTCGACATATTCGAAGATGGCCAGGCGGGCCTCGGCCCGGGTGGCGAAGGTGCGCCCGGCCAGCAGTTCGGCTTTGAGGGTGCCCCAGAAGCTTTCCATGTGGGCGTTGTCGTAACAGTTGGCGCGGCGGCTCATGCTGGCTGCGCACCGGTGCTGCTGGAGGATTTGGCGATAGCGGGCCGAGGTGTATTGGATGCCACGGTCGCTGTGATGGAGCACGCCTTGGGGGCGCCCTCGTCGGGGTCAGCGCCTGCCGCGGCGCGGCTTCGGGCAGTGCAGTATCGAGCCGGGCCGCCATCGCCAGGCCGAAAGCCCGGCCGGGGTCAGCCACGAGCTCTCTCTGGCGCTCATCGCCGCGGTGCTCCTGCAGCAGGCCCTCGGCCGCCGGCCCAATGCGCGCATGTTCGAGATCCTCCAACTCCACCAAATGGGCGTGGCCACGCTGGAGGAGCTGCTGGCCGGCCTGCGCCACGAGGCCGGCCGCATGGACGCGCGCCTCGCGGCGCGGTGCAAAAAATCCTGAAAAAGGCAGGAAAGGCGTCCGGCAGACGCTGGGGCGCAGCTTGTACCGATCTCCCCCCGTCAGCCTGCCCCCCAAAGGCACCACCCCACAGCCCCAGCGGCATCCTCGCCCGCCCAGCGCTTACCGCAATCTTCGCAGCACACACCCTGCCGAACACTACTGGCTCCAGCTTGGTCACACCCAGGTCTGCGAAGCTCCGCTTTGTCAAAGGGGTGACAGGCTTCGCTGGCGTGGATTTTCCATGCGCCATCGCGCCGAAGCTGGAGCTTGGGCACGAGGGCGGCGGCTGCCGTCGGGGCTTTCCCTACTCCTCGTCGCCGCCCGCGCCTTTTTCGCGCTTGAGGCCGCGGAGTTTGCCCTGGATGAAGGCGTCGATGTCGCCGTCCATCATGGCGTCGATGTTGCTCGTCTCGATGCCGGTGCGGAGGTCGATGACCTTTTGATAAGGCTGGAAGACGTAGCTGCGGATCTGGCTGCCAAAGGCGACGTCGCTTTTCTCGCCATAGGCGGCGCTGATGTCGGCGGCGGCTTTGTCGGTCTCGATCTGCTGGAGCTTGGCCTGGAGCATGCGCATGGCGGTGACTTTGTTTTTCTGCTGGCTGCGCTCGTTCTGGCAGGCGGCGACGAGGCCGCTGGGAAGGTGGCGGATGCGGACGGCGGTCTCGACTTTGTTGACGTTCTGGCCGCCTTTGCCGCCGCTGCGGTAGGTATCGACCTCGATGTCGGCTTCGTTGATTTCGATGGGTGCGCTTTCGGGCAGCTCGGCGACCACGTCCACGCCGGCGAAGGAGGTGTGGCGGCGCTTGTTGGAGTCGAAGGGGGAGATGCGGACGAGGCGGTGGACGCCGCGCTCGGTGGCGAGGTTGCCAAAGGCGTATTCGCCGGTGACCTGGAGGGTGCAGGACTTGATGCCGGCTTCGTCGCCGAGCTGGATGTCCACGATCTGGCTTTTGAAACCGTGGCGCTCGATCCAGCGCTGGTACATGCGGAGGAGCATGTCGGCCCAGTCGCACGACTCGGTGCCGCCGGCGCCGGAGTTGATGGTGAGGAAGGCGTTGCAGCGGTCGTTCGGCCCGGCGAGGAGCATCTTTAGCTCGAAGTCGGCGAGCCCGCGGAGGATGAGGGCGTGCTCCTTTTCGACCTCGGCGGCGCTGTCGGCGTCCTTGGCCTCGAGGGCGAGCTCGATGAGCACGGGGAGGTCATCGACCTGCCGGCCGAGCGCGACGAGAGGTGTTATTTTTCCGCGGAGCGCGGAGACTTCCTCGACGTTTTTTTGCGCGCGTTCCTTGTTCGCCCAGAAGTCGGGCTCGGCCATCTGGCCCTCGAGTTCGGCCAGGCGCGACTGAAGTTTGGCGAAGTCAAAGATACCTCCGGAGTTCGCCGACGCGGGCTTTGAGTTGGTCGGTATTGATGGCTTGGGGATCGAAGGACATGGCGGTTAGGCGGAATGGTTGCGGGATTTGCTTAAGGGGCGAGGCGGTGGTGCGAGCTTTTGAGCCACTGGGAAGAAACCGCGATCGATGGCTTGCTTCCAAACAAAATCGACCTGGGTTTTGGGCCGGGCGGGCAGGAATTCGTGGGTGCCTTCCGTGAGTGTGGCGAAGCCCTGGCAGGGCTGGCCGTCGATGGTTCCGCGCACGACATTGCCGGCGGTGACAAAGGCGAAGGTTTGGGGAATGACGACGTGGAAGGTGTAGCCGTGGTTTTCCGCGGCTGCGGTCATGGGGTGCCCGAGCACGCGGTAGGCTCCGACGGAGATGTAGTTTTCATCCATGAAGGCGATGGCGCGCGGGAAGATGAAGCGCCAGTTGTGGCGGAGTGCGATGCAGGTCCGGGTGCGGATCATGTCCTCGGGGACGGTGTCGGGCATCAGGTCTTTCTTCGCCCGCACGACGCCGACGCCCTCAAACAAAAAGCGGTAGGGCCGCTGGAGGAAGGTCGTCTCGCCTTTCAAATCCATGATGTAATCGGAGGGGTTGCTGAGACGGAGGAGATCGGCGTAGTGATTGATGTCCCCGAGGGCGGCGTTGAGGCGGACGAAGGTGGCTTCCCAAGCCATGACGGCGAACGCGACGGCGGCGAGGAGCGCGTGGCGAAGTGTGACGGGCCGGAGCCGGGGGGGCCGCGCGAGGGTGTCGATGAGAAGCGGCATGAAGCCGAGGACCATGAGCGGATGAAAGGGGATGAAATGCTCCGCATCGAGCAGCGGCCAGAGCGTATAGATGAGTGCGCCGTAAAAGCCGCTGCCGAGAAAGACGAGATGGAAGCGGAGATGATTTTGCGGTGCGATCAGGCGCCGGGCCATCCAGGCGGAGAATGGGATGAGGAGGGCGATGGTGCCGAGAAGCTGGAGGAGGCCGATGATGAAATCGCGCAGAAGGCGGATGCGGCCGAGGCCGGGGACGGAGTTGTAGGTGAAGATGCCGAAGAGGGCGTCGTGGAGGGCGTGCTGTTTGGCGAACCACAGGAGCAGCAAGCCGGGAATGAGGGCGCAGCCCGCGAGGAGCGCGGCGAGAAATGGGCCGGACTTCCGGTCGGTGAGTGCGGTTTTGAACGTGCCGGCGAGGACGAGGCCGACGATGGCCGCGACTGCGAGGCAGCCGAGGAGCGCGAGCGTTTTCAGCGAAGTCGCCACCGCTGCGCCGAAGAGCAGTCCGGTGACGAAGCCGCGCTTCGCGGTCGGGGGGCCGCCGAGGAGCACGACGAGCGACCACAGCCAGAAGGCCGTCCACAAATCATCGGTGCGAAATTCCGTGAAGGTGAAACAAAACGCCGGACTGAGCGCGGCGAAGACCGCCGCCCAGAGCCCGACCTCGGCGGACTTGATGATGACGCCGAGCCGCCAGACGCACCACAGCGAGAAAAAGAAAAGCGGCACCATCGCGAACCGCATGAAGATGAGCGCGTCGGCCCGTTCGCCGACGAGCAGCAGGAGCGGGGTGCAGGCGAGATGAAAGAGCGGGGTGTGGTTGTCGAAGAGGTCGCGATACTGCACCAGATGATGGGTCCATCCCCAGACCACATGGAGGTGCTGCGGTTCATCGGAGTCGATCCGGTAGTGGATGACGAAAAGAACGCGCAGGGCCAGGATCGCGGCGAAGACTGCGAGCACCATGCACCGCACGCTGCGCGTGACCTTTTCATCCGAGACGACGGAGGCGGTGTGGGATGAAAGCTCACTCATGCGACTGGTTCACCGGAGGCGGTGAAATGCGGCGGGCTACCGCGTCCGCCGCATCTTTCCCGCGTCCACGCGGGGCGGATCGAGGCGGTAGATGGTCTCGCCTTCTTTCATCAGGTCGAGCCGGTCGCGGGCGATGAGGCCGACGTATTCGGGATCGTGCTGGAGCATTTTCTCCTCGCGGGTGTTGCGCGCGAATTCCTGCCGCTCCGCTTCGACCTCGACTTTGAGCTGGTCGAGGATGGCCTGCTGCGCGCGGCGTTTGGCCAGCTCGGGATTGAAGCGGATGGCGACGAGCCCGACGACGGCGAGGAGGATGAGCACGGTGAGCACCCGGTTGAGGGAATGCCAGATTCCCCCGCTCGGGGTGGTGGTTTGGAAGTGGCTGTGCGCCGCGCTCACTTACCGCATCTTACCGCCGTAAATGGCGTTGTCACCAAGTTCCTCTTCGATCCGCAAGAGCTGGTTGTACTTCGCCACGCGGTCGGTGCGCGAGAGCGAGCCGGTCTTGATCTGGCCGGCATTGGTGGCCACGGCGATGTCGGCGATGGTGTTGTCCTCGCTCTCGCCGGAGCGGTGCGAGATGACGGCGGTGTAGTTGTTTTCCTTGGCGAGTTCGATGGCGTCGAGGGTCTCGGTGAGCGAGCCGATCTGGTTCACTTTGACGAGGATTGAGTTGGCCGTGCCGGTGTCGATGCCCTTTTGCAGGAACTCCACATTAGTCACGAAAAGGTCGTCGCCGACGATCTGCGTGGTCGCACCCATCGCGTCGGTGAGTTTCTTCCAGCCGGCCCAGTCGTTCTCCGCGCAGCCGTCTTCGATGGAGATGATGGGAAACTTGCGCGCGAGTTCCTGATAGTAGGCGACGAGTTCATCGGCGGTGCGCTTGGAGCCGTCGGATTTTTTGAAGACGTAGAGGTTCTTCGCCTTGTCGTAGAACTCGCTCGAAGCGGCATCGAGCGCGATGAAGATGTCCTTGCCGAATTTGTAGCCGGCTTTTTTCACGGCGGCGGCGATGGTTTCCAGCGCGTCATCGGCGGACTCAAAGTTTGGCGCGAAGCCGCCTTCATCGCCGACGGCTGTCGAGAGGCCGCGGCCTTTGAGCACGGCTTTGAGCGCGTGGAAAATCTCGCAGCCCGCGCGGATCGCTTCGCTGAATGACGCGACGCCTTTCGGCACGATCATGAACTCCTGAAAATCCACGGGCGCGTCCGAGTGCGCGCCGCCGTTGACGATGTTCATCATCGGCACGGGGAGGACTTTGGCGTTCGGCCCGCCGAGGTATTTGTAAAGCGGCTGGCCGAGCTGGTTCGCGGCGGCTTTCGCCGTGGCGAGGGAGACGGCGAGGATGGCGTTGGCACCGAGCTTGGCTTTGTTCTTCGTGCCATCGAGCAGGATCATCGCGCGGTCGATGGAGAGCTGGTCGAGCGCGTCCTGACCCTCGATGATTTTGGCGATGGACTTGTTGACGTTGGCCACGGCCTTGGTCACGCCCTTGCCGAGGTAGCGGTCTTTCACGCCGTCGCGCAGCTCCCAGGCCTCGTGCTCGCCGGTGCTCGCGCCGCTCGGCACGATGGCGCTGCCGCTCGCGCCGCCGGCCAGCGAGACTTCGGCTTCGACGGTCGGATTGCCGCGCGAATCAATGACCTGGCGGGCGTGAACTTCAACGATTTCGGTGAGAGACATGGAATGGAATTTAGGGTTTGGGATTTAGAAAATGGGGCGTGTGATAGGAGGCGGGGCGGCGCTTGGCAACCACTATTGTGCGCGGGGGTGGAGGGAAAAAACCACTTGCCGGCACTTATGGACACTAATGGGGGAAAAAGGCGGCGGTGGGTCGCGCGGGTGGTTTCACGTCGCATCGGGCAAGGCGCGCATGGTGATGTGCGGCTTGGGGAAGAGCCGCGGATGCGGTCAATTCCACATCGCCACGAACCGCTTCACCCACAGCCTGCCCGCCGACCCTGTCTTTGTCTTATTAGTGCCCATTAGTGCAGGTAAGTGGTTCCAATGCCTTTCAAAAAATCACCGGTCGTTTCGGTCGCCCGGCGGAGTCCGGCGTGACGATGCGCAGGAGCACAAAGACGAGCACCGCGCCGAGGGGAATCGTGGCAGGGAGCCAGACGAGCCATTGGCCAAAGACGACCATGGCGACCATCACGAAGACGACGAGCGAGAAGAAGCCGGCGAGCACGGCCACCCATTTTTTCGACCGCGGGATGCGATAGCTGATGAGCATGAAGACCGCGATGACCACGCCCTGCGCCCAGAGCGGCGCGCGCCGGATGAAGGACTGATTCTGGATCGTGGCGATGGCGGCGGCGAAGAGTTCGCCCGGCGAGCCCATGCGCCGCGCGGCCAGCGGGATGGTGCGCGCGGCGGTGTCGGTGCGCGAGAGGAGGACGATGCCGCCTTTCATCCGATCGAGCGGCACGAGCGCCGACTTGCCGGCATCGGGGTCGGTGGCAAGGATCAGTTCTTCGTAGCTGAACTGCGCGCGCGGCGAGCCAAAGTCCACGCGCATGCGGCCCGCGAAGTCGATGGGGATGCGCAGCGCTTTTCCCAGCAGGATGTGCGCGCCGGGCTCGACCGTCACATCGTCCGGCGTGAGCTGCATCCACAGCATCACCGCCTGGAGGACAAAGGCGGGCACGACCTGGCCGCGGTAGCGCAGGACGAGCGGCACGGAATTGGAGCGCTCATGGACGGCCGGCCGATTGATGAAACCGACCGTCGAGGAGAGGCGGAAATTCTCCGTGGGCTGCCGCTCGATGAGCGAAAACTCGGGAATCCCGTCCGTGGCACCCTTCACGTTGCGCAGCGCCGGCCCTTCCTGGAGCGGCGGGATGACGGTCGGATCCTCGGGAAAACCCAGTTCTGAACCGAGCAGCACTTTTGTCGCGCTGAGGATTTTGTCGCGCAGCATTTTTTCGTAGCCCGGCAGCCGGCGCTGCTCCTCGTCGGGGAGGCCGAAGCGGCTCCAGTCGAGCACTTCGTCGATCGCAAAAACCTCCGGCTTGAGCGGCAGCGTGGCTTGGAAAAAGAGCGCAAAATCCATCGGCGTCCACGGCCACGGATGCTGCGCCAGGCTGGTGTCATCAATGGCCACGAGCGTGACCGGCGCGGGCGGCGCGCTGCGGCGGCTGTGCATGGCGAGGAAGTCGGCGAAGGCATTGTCCCACGCGGCGAGCGGCTCCTGGCGCGAGCCGTGCATGAGGGCCAGGCCGGCGAGGAGCACGAGGAACATGAACTGCGCTCCGGTGCGAAACATGGCGCGCAATGAGCGGGATTTTCCCCGCGACTCCAAGCACAAAAAAGCGCATTCGCCTTTCCACAAAAGCATCTGCCGAAACCCGGCCCAGCCATTATTTTTTGACCACGGATTTCACGGATTTCACGGATTGGGTTTCTGAAAAATCCGTGAAATCCGTGAAATCCGTGGTTAAAAAACAACGGTTGAAAGTGTCGGGATGTCCTTTCCAAAACCCGCCGCGTCCGGGCAAAAAAAGCCGCCAGAGAGCTACGACAACGCAAGTCGGACGACCGTTGCTGCCTTCCGGCCCTGGCGGGGTTGGTCTGCCTGCGATCCGTAGTCCCTGACGGGACGGGCACTATGGGAAGCGCCGCGCGCAAGACAAATGATTTCTCGCGAAATATCGCGGGAAACCGCTTGCATTGGAAAAAAATCGCGGCTTTAAGGAGCGCCGTTGATTTCACGGTGCTATCCTTTCACCGCGATTTCCCCCGCCCCAACTTAGACCCCACACTCCCGCATTTCCTTTATGGCAAAAATCTTCCTTGGCATCGCCCTCGCCGTCATGCTCGCCACCGCCGCCCTTGGCTTTCGCGCGAAAGGCAACGCCGACAAACTGCAGACGACGCTGAAGGATACAAAGCAAACGCTCACTACCACGCAGGGCACGCTGAGCCTGACGAAGACCGAGTTGAAAAAATCGCAGGAGGAATTGACGGCGGCGACGGGGAAGATCGAGGAGCAGGGCAAGGAGATCGCGACGCAGAAGGGGCAGATGGATGATTTGACCAAGAAGATCGCGGAGGCGACGACGGCGATGGAGGCGAAGACCACGGAAGTGGCGACGCTGACCAAGCAGGTCGAGGATCTGATGAAAAAAGGAGGGGTGAACCCCGTCCTAGGCGGAGACGATCCCGTTGTCGCCGCGCTCAAGGCGGAAGTGGCGAAAGCCCAAGCCGAGATGGCTGAGTCGAAGGCGCTCGTCGATTCGCTGACCGCGAAGAAAAAGGAGATCGAAGATCAGATGGCGTCGTTGGTGCAGTATAAAAAGGCCCGCGAGATGGGCTTTGTGCGGCAGGGCACGACGGGCCGCATCCTCGCGGTCAATGGCGGCTGGAATTTCGTGGTGCTCAGCATCGGCGACAAGCAGGGCGCGGTGGTCGGCGCGACGATGCTCGTGCTCCGCGGCGGCGAACCGATCGCCAAGGCGCGCATCTCGTCCGTCGAAACCGCGACCTCGATCGCCGACATCCTGCCCGGCAGCGTGCGCCGGGGCGTGACCGTGCAACCCGGTGACACCGTGGTCTTCGAGGGTCGCACCGCCGGAGCGGGCGCGGGCCAGCCTGCTGGTGGAGCGCAGCCCGTGCTGCCGGTGCGCTGAGCCCCGGAGCTTTCGGAAAAAATGTTTCGGCCTCTCACGCTGCTGCTGCTCGCGGTCATGCTGGTTCTTCTGCCGTCGTGCGCCGAAGACAAGCCGAAGGATCCGAATCGCGTCAGCACCATCCCGTGGAATCGCCCCGAGAAATGGGAAGGGCAGGGGCCACTCGGCGGCTTCTCGCCAAACAGCCAGTAGCCGGTCTTTCCGCGGAGGCGCGGCGCGCTTTTGTCCGCTGATCCAGGGCCCGTGAAACCGCGCATTCTCGTCATCCGCGGCGGAGCGATTGGCGATTTCATCCTCACGCTCCCGGCGATCCGGCTGCTGCGCGAAAACTTTCCCGGCGCGCATCTCGAAATCCTCGGCTACCGCCACATCATCGCCCTCGCCGAAGGCCGCGCCTACGCCGATGCCGCGCGCTCCATCGAGTATGGCCCGATGGCCGGCTTCTTCGTCCCGCGCTCCGTGCTCGCGCCGGACCTCGTGGCCTACTTCGCCAGCTTCCAGCAGGTCGTCAGCTACCTCTTCGATCCCGACGGTTTCTTCGAGGCCAACCTGCGCCGCGCGGGCGTGAAAAACCTGCTCCCCGCCTACGCGAAAATCGACGACTCCGAGCACGCCGCCCGGCAGCTCGCGCGCCCGCTGCAAAGCCTCGCGCTTTACCTCGATGACCACGCCGCGACGGTGCATCCGAGCGCGGAGGATCACGCGTTTGCCGATGAGTTTCTGCGGAGCCGCGCCGCCGCTGCCGCCGCTGTAGGGGAAGCTGTCAGCTTCCCCTACAGCGGCGGCGGCGCGGCTCCGCTCATCGCGCTGCATCCCGGCAGCGGCAGCCCGCGAAAAAACTGGCCGCTCGAAAACTGGATCGCGCTCGGCGCATCGCTGCTCGCGCGCCACCCGCCGCCGCGCCTGCTGCTCATCGGCGGCGAAGCCGACCACGCGCAACTCGACGCCCTCACCGCCGCCTGGCGCGGTGCGCCCGTCCTCCTCGCGCGCGATCTTCCCCTGCCGCACCTCGCCGCGCTCCTCGCGCGCTGCCGCCTTTTCCTCGGACACGACACCGGCATCTCCCACCTCGCCGCTGCCGCCGGAGCGCCGTGCCTGCTGCTTTTCGGCCCCACCGATCCCGCGGTCTGGGCGCCCGCGAACCCGCATGTTTCCATCATCCCCGCGCCCGGCGGCGATTTGGCGGCGCTGCCCATCGCGGCGGTGCAAGCCGCGACCGCGCGCCTGCTCGGCGCGTGGTGACAACGGGCTTGTCGCCCCGCGCCCCGCCCTCCATAACGAGCGCCCGCTTTCCATGACCCATCTCCAGCACACCCTCGCCAAGTCCGCCAGCGTCAGCGGCTCCTCCCTGCACACGGGGGAAAAGGTCACGCTCACGCTGCATCCGGCGCCACCGGGACATGGCCGGAAATTCAAGCGCAGCGACCTCGCGGACGAGCCGGTCATCGACGCGAATGTCGCGCATGTGAAGACCGTCGAGCGCGCCACGACCATCGCCGAGGGCAACGTGAAAGTGCAGACCGTCGAGCATGTGCTCTCCGCGCTCGCCGGCATGGGCGTGGACAATGCGCTCATCGAAATGGACGCCAACGAGCCGCCCATCGGCGACGGCAGCGCGCAGCCGTACGTCGAGCTCATCAAGAAAGCCGGCATCGTCGAGCAGCCCGTGCCGCGCGCGGAATACGCGGTCACCGAGCCCATTTTCATCGAGACGAAAAGCGGCTCGCTGATGGCCATCGTGCCGGACCCCGCGTTCCGTATTTCCTGCACGCAGGTCGGGCCGGACGGGCGCTTCACGCAGTACTACTCCACGGAAATCACGCCCGCGATTTACGAAAAGGAGATCGCCCCGGCGCGGACGTTCGTTTTCTACGAAGACGTGAAACCCCTGATGGACAAAGGGCTGATCAAGGGCGGCAGCCTCGAAAACGCCGTCGTCGTGCGCGGCGAATCCGTGCTCAGCAAAGAGCCGCTGCGCTTCCGCGAGGAATTCGCGCGGCACAAGATTCTCGACATCATCGGCGACCTTTCGCTCTTCGGCCGCCCGATCCGCGGCCACGTCATCGCGATCAAACCCGGTCACGGGCCGAACACCGAACTCGCGCGCGCGGTGGCGAAACAGTTTGCAAAAACCATGGCGCTGGTGCCGCCGAGCGTGACGCCGAAGGGCGGCGACGTGCTCGACGTGAACGACGTGATGAAGCTGCTCCCGCACCGCTACCCCTTCCTCATGGTCGATCGCATCGTCGCGCTCGAAGGCGAAACGAAATGCGTCGGGATGAAATCCGTGACCATAAACGAGTGGTATTTCCAAGGCCACTTCCCCGGCCACCCGGTCATGCCCGGCGTGCTCCAGGTCGAGGCGATGGCGCAGGTCGGCAGCATCATGCTGCTGCGGCTGCCGGGCTATGCGGGGAAGATCGGTTATTTCATGAGCGCGGATGCCGTGAAATTCCGCAAGCCGGTGGTGCCCGGCGACACCCTCTTCATCGAGGTCGAGATGACCCAGCGGAAGAAGGCGATCATGAAAGCGCGCGGGCGCTGCCTCGTGAACGGCGAAGTCGTCAGCGAGGCGGAAATGATGTTCGGAGTGGTGGACTCGTGAGCGCGAAAATCCATCCGACGGCGGTCATCGATCCCGCCGCGCAGATCGGCGAAGGCTGCGAGATCGGGCCATACTGCGTGATCGGCGCGGACGTGCAGCTCGGCGCGGAATGCTGGCTGCAGCATCATGTGAGCTTGAACGGGCCGAGCCAAATCGGGCGCGGCAATCAGTTCTTCGCGTTCAGTTCCATCGGGCAGAAGACGCAGGATTTGAAATACGCGGGCGAGCCGACGCACCTCGCGGTCGGCGATGGCAACTGCTTCCGCGAGTTTGTGACCGTGCATCGCGGCACCGCGCCGGGCTCGATCACGCGCCTCGGGAGCGGCGGAAGTTTTCTCGCCTACACCCACATCGCGCACGACTGCGTGGTTGGCGATCACGTCATTTTTTCCAACAACGGCACGCTCGCCGGGCACGTCGAAGTCGGCGACCACGCGGTCATCGGCGGGCTCACGGCGGTGCATCAGTTCTGCCGCATCGGAGCCTACGCGCTGACCGGCGGATGCTCGAAGATCGTGCAGGACGTGCCGCCTTTCATGATCGCCGACGGCAACCCCGCGAAGGTCCGCAGCTACAACAAAGTCGGGCTCGAGCGCCACGGTTTCAGCGAGGACGCGCAGCGGCAGGTGAAGGAAGCGTACCGGCTGATCTACCGCTCGGCGCTGAATCTCCAGCAGGCCGTCGAGCAAATCCGCGCCGACCTGCCCGAGACCCCCGAACTCACGCAGCTCGTCGCCTTCGTCACGAGCAGTGCGCGCGGCATCATCAAATGATCTGCGCGCGGATGCCGCTTGCCCATTCGCGCGGCTGCGCCTAGCACTGGCGCGCATATGGCAGGACGACTGACAGTGCTCACCGATGACCGACTGGACGTGCTGCGTCCGGTCATCGACGCGCGGGTGAAAGCGGCGGCGGACCTCGTGGGCGAGGCGGCGTTCGATGAGTTTTTCGACCGCACCATGCGCGCCCAGCTCGTGGAGGCGCTGGCCAGTGCGGACGCGCACGAGGGCACCGTCTGGCTGCTCGACCAGACGCGCAGCTTTCTGGTGCCGCGCTTCAACTCGGGGCCGAACGCGGAGCGGTTCGTCGGCAGTTTCCGGCAGAGTCTGCGCTCAGGGATGATCAGCATGGTCGTGGCGACGGAGCAGCCGGTCTGCGAAAACGATGTCCTCAAAAACGAGCAGCGCGACCAGACGCTCGATCGGAAACTGCAACTCATCACCTGCGCGATGCTCGCGGTGCCGTTTTATTTTGCGGGCGAATTGCGCGGCGTGATCTCGGCCGTGCAGTTGAAGCCGGCAGCCAGCTCCGCGCCGGAGCCGCCGGGTTTCACCGGCGAAAATCTCAACACGCTCCAGCTCGCGGCGTCGGTGCTTTCGCGGATGATCGAGCACCAGCTCATGTCGCTCGCGCTGGGCCGGGAGGAGTTCCAATGAAATCCTGGATCACCCCGGAGGACGCCCTCACCGCGATTCGCGAGGGCCGCGGGCGCGGCGTGAGGATCGCGATTCTCGATTCCGGCGTGGAGGCCTCGCACCCCGCGCTCGGCGGACTCGCGCTCGTCGATGACATCGCGGTGATCGAGGACGGGATGAAACTGAAAGTCGTCCCCGGCGACGGGCGCGATCTTTTCGGCCACGGCACGGCGGTCGCCGGGATCATCCGCGAGACCGCGCCGGAGGCGGAAATCGGGAGCATTCGCGTGCTCGGCGAATCGCTCTCCGCGCGCACGGCGATCATCCTTGAGGGCGCGCGGCAGGCGATTGAGCGCGGCTACCACATCCTCAATTGCAGCCTCGGCTGCGGCGTGCCGGAGCATGTGCTGAAATACAAAAGCTGGGTCGATGAGGCGTATCTGAAAGGCGTCCACGTCGTCGCCGCGTGCAACAACCAGGACTCCTCGCGGCCCGAGTGGCCCGGCTTTTTCACCTCGGTGATGACCGTGAACATGGCGCGCACCGAGCAGAACGAAGAGCTTTACTACAAACCGGGCCACCTCGTCGAATTCGCCGCGCGCGGCGTGGATGTGGAGGTGCCGTGGTCCGGCGGCGGGATGAAAAAAGTGACCGGCAGCAGCTTCGCCGCGCCGCGCGTCGCGGGCATGCTCGCGTGCCTGCTTTCCGAAGTGCCGTGCATCACGCCGCTCCAGGCGAAGGCGCTCTTCCACCGGCTCGCGCGTCCGTGGACGAAGGAAGTCACCGGGCCGAACGAACGTCCGGTTTAGACGTGGCGAAATCAGTCGGCGAAGCCGGGTAGGGACGGCACTCCGTGCCGTCCGTCGGGCGAGCGGAGCGAGGCGGCGGGCGCTTCAGTTGCGACGCGCATCCCACCCCACCGCCTCGCGGTGCTCGCCCCGGACGGCACGGAGTGCCGTCCCTACCGCCGCTGACGAGCCGCGGAATTTTTAGCGCGTCGCGGCGGGGCTGGCGCTTGTGAGGAGCCGGCACTCGGCGTCGGAAATCCGGGCGAGTTCGCGATCCAGTGCAGGCTCGGCGGCGAGCCCGCCGAGCAGCGCCAGCGCGCCGGGGTGCCGGGCGCTTTCGATCATCGGCCACCGGTGTCCGCGCCGCGCCCAGGGCCCGGCGGCGGCTTCGTCCCAGACGATGAGCGGCTCCATTTTCAGCGCCGCGTTTTCGATCCGCCACGCGCCGGTCTGCACGATGAGATTGCGCGCCTGCGGTGGGACGAGGGTCTGGCGGAAAGTGCCGTCGCGCAGGAATTCAATCGTCACGATCCAGCCGTCACCGCCGTCCTCCTGCGGCACGCCCGCGTAACGCCACGCGCCGACCACATCACTTTCCACCACCGCGCGCTGCGGCGGCGAGAACGCCTGTTTTTTCGGCGACGGACATCCGCCGAGCATCAGCGGCCCGAGCAAAAAACCCGCGACAGCGGCTGCGCGAAAAAAGCGTTGCGACACGTCCGGCTTTTCCGCGAAGACCGCGCGGTTGTCAACGCGCCGACCCGTCCCCGTTGCGCGCCATTTTCACCCGGTCGGCCAGCCAGCGCAACCAGGCGGGATGCAGCCGGAGCATCTCGCAGATTTCGGCCCGCTCCTCCTTGTCGCACGCCCCCGCGGCGAAGCGCTGGAGCCTGGCCGCGGCCTCGCTGTGCGGGGCCATCAGCGCCTTGCCCGAAACCTCCGGGCCAAAGTGATCGAGGAAGTCGATCAGGGTTTTGAAGTCATTGCTCATCCTGTTCCTTAAACGCGCGAGTTTTCGTTTTTTCCAAAAAATCTGCGGGATGCCGCCACTTTCTTTCGCCGCCAAACTTTTTTTCGCCGAAACGACGATTTTTTGGAAAAAAGCAAAACTCGCGCGTTTAAGGGTCAATGGAAGTGGGTTGTTGGGAGGAGCCTTTGAAATCGACAGATGAGCGTTAGGAGATGGGTGTGCAGGCAGGGCGGCAAGAGGCCGGCTGCGGGGAAAACGTGGTTGAGCGGAGGAGGCGGGGCGGGTGTGAGGCTCCGGCGCTCATCTGGCGCGGTTTCGGGAGCGTGGGGGCGCGGCCGTGGGGGCGGCCGCGTCTCCT
>JAYWEP010000085.1:0-3653 GCA_043779205.1 Chthoniobacter sp.
CACGCTGGGGCATGAGGTGACGCATCTGGTGGTGGAGCGGTTCTTCGGCGCGGGCGTGCCGCTGTGGCTGAATGAGGGCTATGCGGAATACTCGGCGACGCGGTGTTATGCGGCGTTTCACCGGGCGCGCGGTTACGCGGCGCGGCCGACTTCGCGCGCGGTGCCGGCGGGGATGTATCTGCCGGTGAGGCAGCTCACGGCGCTGCTGGCGTATCCGCAGGACGTGGCGCAGGTGGGCGTTTTCTACAGCGAGTCGGAGCGGCTGGTGCGGTTCCTGAGCGCGGCGGACAAACGCGGGTTCGGCGCGCTGCTGGAGGCGCTGGCAAAGGGCAACCGTTTCGACACGGCGCTGACGAAAGGTTTCGGCTCGCGATTTATGAACTTGGAGGCGCTGGAACGGGAGTTTAAGGCTTACGCCATTCATGAAAATGGCGCACCGCTGCAAGACTGATCGCGACTGAAATGGCCGCCGTGAAAACGAAAGCGGTGGCGCAGATTTGCGCGGTGCTCGGCTCGGACGAGAGCGAGGTGAAACGCGCGGCCAGGGATTTGGCATTGGCGATGACGCCGGCCAGCGGCGGGGACTTTGGCTGCGATACGATCGACGGCGTGGCGGACAATGCGGACGCCGCGGCGGAGCGCATCCACCAGACGATCGAGGCGCTGCTGACGTTCCCGTTTTTCGGCGGGGAAAAACTCGTCTGGCTGAAGAGCGCGACCTTTCTTGCCGATGACCCCACGGGCCGCTCGCAGACGGTGACGGACGCGCTGGAAAAGCTCGCGGGGACGCTCAGCAGCGGGCTGCCCGAGAGCACGCGGTTTCTCCTCAGCGCGGTCGGCGTGGACAAGCGGCGCACTTTCTACAAGACGCTCGGGAAGCTCGGGAAGATCGAGGTTTTCGACAAAGTGGACGCCGGCAAAAGCGGCTGGGAGCAGGCCGCCAGCGAAATCGTGGAGCGCAGCGCCCGCGAGCGCGGCCTGCGCCTCGCGCCGGACGCGCTGGAACTCTTCACCCTCTTCACCGGAGGCGAGCGGCGCGTGATCGAAAACGAACTCGAAAAGCTCGACCTCTATCTCGGCCCCGCCCGCCGCGAAGTGCGCGCCGATGACGTGCGCCAGCTCGTGCCGCTCTCTCGCGAGGGAGTCGTCTTCGAGCTGGGCAACGCGCTCGCCGAGCGCGACCTCCACCGCACGCTCGCGCTCCTCGATCAGCTCCTTTTCCAGGGCGAATCGGCCATCGGCATCCTCCTCGTGGCGATCATCCCGACCGTCCGCAATCTGCTCGTCGTCAAAGACCTCATGGCCCGGCACCGCCTCCAGCGCCCGGCGCAGCCCTTCTTTTTTGGCAAAACCCTCGAACGCCTCCCCGCCGACGCCACCGCGCATTTGCCGCGCAAAAAAGACGGCACCGTGAATGCCTATTCCCTCGGCATCGCCGCCGCCCACGCGCACCGCTACACCGTCCCCGAACTCCGCACCGCCCTCGAAGCCTGTCTCGCCGCCAATATCCAGCTCGTGACCTCGGGGCTCGAACCAAAAATCGCGCTCTGCCAGCTCCTCGTGAAAATCATCGCCGGGGCGGAAGTCCGCTGAAACCGCATCCCAAAGCGGGCCCGACTCTGTGAAATCAATAATTTAAGCAGTAGAAATACTAATTACGGCGTAAAATTCAGAGAAATCCGCCGGATATTAAACTTATTTCAAAAAAGTCGTTGCGTGGTTCCCGGCGGGATGGCATTCTCTGCTCGTATTTAGAAGATTGTTCTGGGGGGAACATCAGCCCTTCGCAGCCATTCGGTTGCGGGGGGCTGAATTTTTTTGGGGTGATGCCGCGCTTTCAGCCCGCGAAGAAACCTGACTCAGAGAGTCTCTAAAAAGTCGGGACGGGTCTGTTTCTTCCTCTTCCTCTTCCGCTTAATCTTCCTTCTCCTCGTTCTCCCTTGATGGGAGGAAGATTAAGAGGAAGAGGAAGAGTCTTTTTTTGACGCCCTCTCAGACTTGCACATCTGAATCCCCGGCTTGCCATCATCGCCCGCGATTGAAACCCTCACCGCCCCGATGCTTCCGCACTTCACGCCATGGGAATGGCTCCTCGCCACCCTCGCCGCGTTTTGCATCGGCTTTTCCAAAAGCGGATTCTCCGGCTCCGGGCTCGCCACGGTCATCATCATGGCGCAGCTCTTTGGCGCGCTCGCCTCGACCGGCGTCCTTTTGCCCATGCTGATCTGCGGCGATGTCATGTCCGTGCTCGCCTTTCACCAGCATGCCCGCTGGGCCACCATCCGCCGGATGCTCCCGCCCACGCTCGCCGGCATCCTGCTCGGTTACGCGTTCATGCGCGCGATCCCCGCTGCGCAGTTTCGGCCCGTCATCGGCTGGATCGTCTTCGCCATGGTCGTGCTCCAGGCCGTGCGCCGCTGGCAGCCCCGCGCGCTGGAGCGGCTGCCGCACACCCGCGCCTTTGCGTGGATCATGGGTGGCTGGAGTGGCGTGGCCACCATGCTCGCCAACGCCGCCGGCCCCGTGATGTCGCTCTACTTCCTCGCCATCGCCCTGCCGAAATATGAACTCGTGGGCACCAGCGCGTGGTTTTTCCTCATCGTCAATGTCCTCAAAGTCCCGCTCAGCGCGCAGCAGGGACTCATCCACGGCGACACCCTGCTTTTCGACCTGCTCAGCCTCCCCGCCATCGCCCTCGGAATCTTCGCCGGCCGGCGGCTCATCAAGATCATCCCGCAGAATCTTTTCGAGGCCCTGCTGCTCATCTTTGCTCTGCTCGCGTCCCTGCGGCTCATCGGCGTTTTTTAGGACTCGCGCCGCCACCCGCCGCCTCGTTACTTTCCGCGCCCATGTGGAAAAACCTGTCCAACTTCCGTGATGGCGCGCTGCTCTTTCTGCGCGTCGCGCTCGGCGGCTTTTTCATCTACGCCCACGGCTGGCCGAAACTCGCCGGCGGTCTCGCCAAATGGAAACTCATCGGCGCGGCGATGAAACATCTCGGCATCAGCTTCTGGCCCGGATTCTGGGGCTTCATGGCGGCCTTCTCGGAAAGCATCGGCGTCGGCTTTCTCATCCTCGGCCTCTTTTTCCGGCCATCGTGCCTGCTCCTCGTCATCACCATGAGCGTCGCCGCGCTCAGCGAATACCGCGGCCACGGCCTCGGCGAAGCCTCGCACGCCCTCGAACTCGCCCTCGTCTTCACCGCCCTCATTTTCATCGGCCCCGGCAAGTACAGCATCGACAAAGGCTGAAATAAACCTTGCGCCCGCCGGCCCGGCGGCTACCGTCACGCCACACGAATCGCGGGGTGGAGCAGCCTGGTAGCTCGTCAGGCTCATAACCTGAAGGCCGTGGGTTCAAATCCCACCCCCGCAACCAATTTTCAAAGGATTCAGTTCTTGCCTGGTTATGGCTCTCATAAAATGTTCCGAATGCGGCAAAGAAATCTCCAGCCTGGCAGTGACCTGCCCGAACTGCGGTGCGCCCAACCAATCTGCGGCAGCCCCTCAGGCGGTGTCTTCCACTGCTCCAAGCCCCGTGACTGCATCGCCGTCCGGAAGCCAAAGTTTCGTCGATAAAAATCTTCTTCCGGGCGAGGCGGTGATTTATCGTACCAAGCTGCACTGGTCCAATTTTGTGAAGTTGGGGATGTC
>JAYWEP010000086.1:0-4771 GCA_043779205.1 Chthoniobacter sp.
GGTTGAGCGGAGGAGGCGGGGCGGGTGTGAGGCTCCGGCGCTCATCTGGCGCGGTTTCGGGAGCGTGGGGGCGCGGCCGTGGGGGCGGCCGCGTCTCCTCTCTCCCTCCCACTTTCTCGTTGTCGGCTGGCACTCGGCATCCTAACGATTCCGGTCGTGCATGACGCCCTGCTCCATCCCGACGATTTCCACCTTGCGCAAGAGTGCCTTGAGGGAAAAACCTCGGCCCTCGCGTACCTTCAGGATTCCTATCGCGAGCCGCTGCTGGCCTTTCTCCAGGGCTCCGGGGCGCTCCCGCACGAGGCCCGCGAGATTGTGACCGAGCTGTGGTCGGACTGCATCGCCCCGCAGACCGGCACCACGCCGAAACTGGCGCGCTACAATGGCGCGTGCGCGCTGCGGACCTTTCTCAACACCATCACCCTCAACACCCTGCTCACCCGCCGGCGGCGGGAAAATCGCTGGAACCATCTGGTGACCGACGAAGTCGCTGCGGGAGGGACGGACGGGATGGTGACGGCCCCCGAGGCGCGAGCCGATGACCGTGAGCCAGCGGAAGCGCCGTTGCTGGAGATCATGCGCGAGGCGATCCAGGCCGCATTCACGGCATGTCCGGCGGAGGACTTCGTGCTGCTCCAGCTCGCCCACACGGACGATCTGCACGTCGTCGAATTGGCGCAAATGTTCGACTGCGGCATCGCCAGCATCAGCCGCAACGTCGCGAAGGCCGGCGAGGGGATCGCCGAGGCCACCATTCAGTACGTCAAAGCCACCGATCCGTGGCTGGAGTTGAAGTGGGAGGATTTCATCGAACTCTGCGGTTCCGCGAGTCCGGCGTGTTTCGGCGTGGAGTAGCCGTCAAACCGACCCGGCGGATTCGACGGTCGCCGGGGCCACCTCGGCCGGCACGGGCAAAGCATTCAGCCGCTCTTGCAGCGACGCCGCGAGCGCCTTGACCAGCGGGCGCTGGCTGCGGGCGAAGACGAAGATGTATTTCGGTTTCTTCTCGAGGCTGTAGAGCACGAGGTTTTCGCTCAGAAATTTCGGCTCGTGCGCGAGCTTGTAGGTCGCGAGATCGAGTTCTTCGGCGAGATGGCGGAAGCGGCGTTTGGCGACGAAGGCGAGCTTCGGCGCAGTGCCCTCCGTCGCGACGAGCCAGCCGAAAAGATTGCCGGGAATATTGCGCGCCGAAGCGCTGACGCACGGCACGGCCCAGGCGATGGGATCGCGTTCGAGATTCACGCTGAAATGCGCGACATCGAGTTCGTGCGGCAGCGTTTTTGGCAGCTCGGTTTCGAGATGATCCGCCGCCGGTGAGGTGACCTTTTTCCAAATGAGCCACGCATGCACTTTCACTGCGCGCCAGAGCTTCGGGGCGAAGTAGCCGATGGCGATCAGCGCGAGCGAGAAGACGATGAGCGCGAGCACCGGGTCGCGCCAGATCAGCGCGAGCCCGCCGACCACGGCGATGTCCTCGGTCACGCTCAGCGCGATGTTTGAAAACGGCTCGGGCGAGTGATTCACGACGAGCCGCGTGCCGGCCTTCATGCCATGCACCATCAGCGTCGCACCGCCCGCGAGCAGCGCGGCGATCACGTCGAAAACCGGGTCGGGCGTGCCGAGCACACGGATGGCGAGAAACGCGCCGCCGATCGGGCGGATGACCGTATGCACGGCGTCCCACAGCGAATCGACCCACGGCACTTTGTCCGCGAAAAACTGCAGCAGATAGAGCACGCCGGAGATCGCGAGGATCGCGGGATGCGCGAGGATCGCGAGTTCGGGATACGACTGGCTCACGTCGATCCAGTGCTGCTGGATGGCGAGGCCGGTGACGAAGACGGTGAGGTAGAGATTCAGCCCCGCGAGCGACGCGAGGCCGAGGGCCGTGCCCAGGAGCTGCAGAGTTTGCATGGCGCGAACTATTCGCCCCCAGCCTGCATTTACAAACGGAAACTCGCCGCGCAGGGAAGGAGCCCCGCCGCATTCCCGCTCGCCAGCCCGCGTCGTCGCCGCTATTCCCGTCCGCACTATGATGGAGGAAAACACGCCTGCCGATCCCTCGCTGCCGACCATCCTCGGCGGCATCGATCCCGGCGAACTGCTCGCCCGCGGCATGCAGAGCGCGAAGATGTCCGGCAGCGGCGCGCACGGCTGGGAGTCGCCGGAGACCGCGGAAGCCGCGCGGCTTTTTCCCGGCTACGAGGTGCTGCGCCTGCTCGGGCGCGGCGGCATGGGCGCGGTCTATCAGGCGCGGCAGATCGAGCTGGACCGGCTTGTCGCGATCAAACTCCTCCCGCTCGAAATCAGCGTGGACAAAGACTTTGCCGACCGCTTCCGCCGCGAGGCCCGCGCCATGGCCAAGCTGAACCACCCGCACATCATCACCGTCTTCGACTTCGGGCAGACCAGCGACGGGCATCTCTTTTTCGCGATGGAATTCGTCGAGGGCGCGAACCTCCACGACGTCATCCACGGCCCTGGCCTCGCGCCCGACCAGGCGCTCTCCATCGCCGCGCAGGTCTGCACCGCGCTCGCCTATGCGCATGGCAAAGGCGTCGTCCACCGCGACATCAAGCCGGCCAATGTGATGATCGGCACCGACGGCCAGGTGAAGGTCGCCGACTTCGGCCTCGCGCGGCTCACCGACACCAGCGCCACCGACTTCGGCCACACCATGACCGGCACCGTCATGGGCACGCCCGACTACATGGCCCCGGAGCAGAAGCGCGGCATGAATGTCGATCACCGCGCCGACATCTACAGCCTCGGCGTGATGCTCTACGAAATGCTCTGCCGCGAGACCCCGCAGGGCGCCTTCGAGCTGCCCTCGCACCGCACCGGCTGCGACCCGCGCCTCGATGCCATCGTGCTCAAAGCCATGCAGCAAACGCCCGACCGGCGCTACCAGAGCACGCAGGAGATGAAAGCTGATGTGGAAAGCGCCCGCTCGCCGCTGCCCGCCGCATCGCTACCGCCAACCGCCGCGCCTCATCCGCTGCCCAAGGCGCTCCCGCGCACGCCGAGTATGGCCGCCGCGCCGGGGTCCGCGAAGAAAAGCCGCACGTCGCTCGTGGTCGCATCCACCGTGGTGTTTGCGGTGTTGCTGGGCGCGGCCGTTTTCTTTTTGAAAAATTACGGGAGAGACGCGAGCCCCGGCACGGGGAAAGTCACCGGCGGAGCCAGCACGACGCCCGTGGCGAATCCTGCACCCGCGGAGCCGTGGCAGGACGTGCTTCGCGACCGGGTGCGGTTTCCGACCCGGAACGGTGCGCCGCTCGTGCCAGAGGCTGGCGGATTCATCATCGATGGCGAAATCCCGCTCTCCTCCCTCACCGCGCACGACGGCGCGATGCGCTGCCGCTTCATACCCCGCAACCTCATCGCGGTGTATTTTCGCCGCGGGGCCGGGGACGGATATTATGAAATCTGGTTCTGGCCTGACGGCACCAAGGCTCACTTCATCCACCACCAAAACAGGGAAGACAAGAACGGGCAGAATGTCCGAATTTGGACACTCCCGCGCCCGCTACGCGACGGCGAACCAGCCGAGGCAGAGCTACGCTGCGTCGCCGGAACCTTTACCTTTACGATGAACGGCGCACTGCTCGGGAGTGAAAAGGTGAACGATCTTCCCCCGGGCGAGTTCTGGTTTAGCAGCAACGGGGAGGCTCTGCTCCAAAGCGTCGAATACCTCGATCTCGACACTGCCCGGTCTGCGTCCCCGCCGGTCGGTGCGAGCACGTCTGTTACAGCAACCAAGGACGCGCCCTTCGTGAACTCGCTCGGCATGAAGTTTGTCCCCGTGCCGATTACCGGCGGGCCGACGGGCGGGCAGCGGGTGCTCTTCAGTGTGTGGGAGACGCGGGTGCAGGACTACGAGGTCTTTGCCAAAGAGACGAAGCGGGAGTGGCCGAATCCGGGCTTCGAGCAAGGCCCCACGCACCCGGCGGTGAATGTGAGTTGGGAGGATGCGACGGCGTTTTGCGCGTGGCTCACGGAGCGGGAGCGGAAAGCCGGGAAGCTCGGCGCGAACGAAGCGTATCGGCTGCCGAGTGATCACGAGTGGAGCTGCGCGGTGGGGATCGGCGAGCGGGAGGAGGCGGCGAAACTGCCCAATGAGAAAGACGGGAAGATCGCGGATGTCTTCCCGTGGGGCAGCGTGTGGCCGCCCCCGAAAGGAGCGGGCAATTATGCCGGAGAGGAACTGCGGCCGGCGCTGGCGGCGGGCAAATACTTTTGGATCAAGGGTGTGCTGGCCGGCTATCGCGATGATTTTGTCGAGACGGCGCCGGTGGGCAGTTTTGCGGCGAATCGGTTTGGTCTCTTCGACATGGGAGGCAACGTGTGGCAGTGGTGCGAGGATTGGTTCGACAAGGAACAGAAGGACCGTGGGCTGCGGGGTGCTTCGTGGGATAACTACGACCGCGACGGTCTGCTGTCGTCGCACCGCACTCACAACGCACCCGGCCATCGCGGCTACGTTGATAGTTTCCGTTGTGTGGTGGGTGTCTCCGCGCGCTAGGCTGGCCGCGTCTTCCGCTGCGTCCTCGCTCCCGCCTCCGCCGCGAAGTAGCGGCCCCTCGTGACCAAGCTCCAGCTTGGTCACGCCCTTGTCTTGGAAGCTCCGCTTCCCCGGCGTCGTACCCGGATGGAGCACTCGCACTTTTCTACGCCGACGAAGCGGAGCTTCGCAGACAAGTGCGTGACCAAGCTGGAGCCAGTAGTGTTCGGCATCGGATATGCGGTGGGGTTTGTCACGAGATATACG
>JAYWEP010000087.1:0-12208 GCA_043779205.1 Chthoniobacter sp.
TCCGTAATTTGGCAAAATTCCGTAATTCCGTCCTGCCTTTTCTGGAACGGAGGAAACGGAATGACGGAATTTGACCAAATTACGGAATAAGGAAGCCGCTCGGACTTGGGGGACAGGACACTAGCGCTGGCGAAAATCTTGCCGCCTCAAAACCCGGTGCCCACGTAATTCACGGCGTAGGTGTCGAACCGGCATTTGCTGCCGATGGCTGGCGCATCGGCAATGTCGTAAACATCGTTGCCCACGACATCCGAGCTGCAGGTGTCCCAGATCATCACGCTTTTCCGGCCCTCGCTTTTCTCATTCCGCTCCGTTTCGACCGCCAGGTAACGGATCCCCTGGCTTTTCAGCGCCTGCTTTTTCGCCGGAGGCAGGTGCCGGAAGGTCGCGGCGGCCCTCTTGCGCGCCACTTCGCGCTGCCGCAGCGTCGCTTCGTGCCGGGCCACGATTTTGACCTGCTTCACCAATTCGTTGAGATCCACGGTGGCGTTCGGCGAGTCCCATTCGACGACTGCACTCACGGCTCCGCGATGCTTCGCACCGAGGAGCGTCTGGTCCGTCGTCGTCCGCGTGATCCGGTACGGCGAAGGGTTTTCCGGAGATGAGGAGCAGCCCGCGACAAGCGCGGCGCAAAGAATGATCGGGATGCGAATTCGGCGGAGAGGCATGGCGGTGGAAGTGTGGCGGGCGGAAATCCTGTCAGCGCGCCCGAGGCTAGTGGTGCGGCAGCGCGCGGGCAAGCCCCGCCAATTCGCCGTTCCTCACGCTCCTTCCTTGCCACCGCGGCGCGGCTTCCCGTAGCGTCTGCGGCCCGATGAACATCCACGAATACCAGGCCCGCGAACTCTTTGCGAAATTCGGCGTCGCCACCACGCGCGGCGGCGTCGCCCACAGCGCCGATGAAGCCGCCGAGGTGGCCGCGAAACTCGGCACGAAAGAGTTCATGGTGAAGGCGCAGATTCACGCGGGCGGGCGCGGCAAGGGGACGTTCACGAGCGGCTTCAAGGGCGGCGTCCACATGGCCACTTCCGTGGACCAGGTGCGCGATCTCGCGGGAAAAATGCTCGGGCAGACGCTGGTCACGCACCAGACGGGGCCGGAGGGAAAGGTCGTCGGCAAAGTGCTCATCGCCGAGCCGGCGACGATCGCGCGCGAATTATATTTCGCCATTCTCCTCGACCGTGCGAGCAGCGCGCCGGTGGTCATCGCGAGCACCGAGGGCGGCATGGACATCGAGCATGTGGCCGAGCACACGCCGGAGAAAATCTTCCGCGAGCCCATCCATCCCGTGCTCGGCCTCCAGCCTTTCCAGTCGCGCAAGATCGCGAAGGCGCTCGGTCTTTCCGGCGCGCAGATCGGCGCGGCGGCGAAGCTCTTCGGCGCGATGTTCCGGCTTTTCGTCGCGCGCGACTGCTCGCAGATCGAGGTCAACCCGCTGGTCGTCACCAAGACCGGCGAACTGCTCGCGCTCGATGCGAAATTCAACTTCGACGACAACGCGCTCTACCGGCAGCCCGAGATCGTGGCCATGCGCGACAAGAGCGAGGAAGACCCGCGCGAAGTCGCCGCCTCCGAGTTCAACCTCAACTACATCGGCCTCGACGGAAACATCGCCTGTCTCGTCAACGGCGCAGGGCTCGCGATGGCCACGATGGACATCATTCAATTCGCCGGCGGCAAGCCCGCGAACTTCCTCGATGTCGGCGGCGGCGCGTCGAAAGAGCAGGTCACCGCGGCTTTCAAAATCATCCTCAGCGACCCGCGCGTGGAGGGCATCCTCGTGAACATTTTCGGCGGCATCATGGACTGCGATATCATCGCCCACGGCATCCTCGCCGCGGCGAAAGAAACCGGCCTTTCGATCCCGCTCGTCGTCCGCCTCGAGGGCAACAACGTCGCCGCCGGCAAAGCCACGCTCGCCACCAGCGGCCTCGCCATCATCCCCGCCGACGACCTCGCGGATGCGGCGAAGAAAATTGTCGCCGCAGTGGAAGCAGCGTAGGATTTTGCGCATGGAAAAATCAGCCGCGCACAAAATCAAAGCCTGTGAGCCGCGCACCGGCGGACCGGCGTGGCACGCTGCGGAAGCAGAGGGGCACGACATGAGCCTGATCGTGGAAAATTTGACCCAGCCGGTGTGGGATCGGCTGCTGACCCATCAATCGGCGCTCGGCTTTGCGCTCATGCTGCGCGAGGCGGGAGCAAAACTGCGTGGTGGATCTCACTAAACTGCTTGGCCGGCTCATTGAGCACGGTGTCGAATTTGTCGTCGTGGGAGGTTTTGCGGCGACGGCCCACGGCGCATCGTATGTCACTTACGATCTGGATATTTGCGCGCCTTGCATGATGTCGGACGAGGCAAACCTCCGCCGTTTGCACGCGGCGCTGGCTGATTTGCACCCGTACCATCGGATGACGATGAACAAGCGAACCTTCGTCTTTCCCCCACGAACCATTGAGGAGACGGGAAACATCTATCTCAAAACCGACTGGGGCCAACTCGACGTCCTTCAAGCGATCGAATTGGGGGATTACTCCTTTGCGCGCGAGCATAGTGTGGTCTTCGACCTTCCGATTGGAGCGTGCCGTTTCCTCACCTGTGCCACGCTCGTCGAGAGCAAAAAAACCACCGCGCGGCCCAAGGATTTGCTCGTCGCTCAGCAGCTCTCCGCGATTCTTGAAGCCACACCACCACCGCACGCCATGACCCCGATTACCGAAATCGCCTTCTCCACCTACCCCGTCACCGACATCCCGCGCGCCCGCGCTTTCTACGAAGGCGTGCTCGGGCTCAAGGTCACGATGAACTCGGAGATGGGAGAAAACGGGCACTGGATCGAATACGACATCGGCGCGGGCACCCTCGGCATCGGGCGCGCGCCGGGTTGGAAGCCCAGCGCGGACGGCTGCTGCGTCGCGCTGGAAGTCGAAAACTTCGACGCCATGATCGCGACACTGAAAGCCGCCTCCGTCCCTTTCAAGATGGAGCCTTTTGAAACGCCCGTCTGCCACATGGCGATGGTCCACGATCCCGACGGCAGCGTGCTCATCATCCACAAGCGCAAGCCCGGCCACCACTGACCACTTTTACTTCTCCCTTCCGCCTTTCCCATGATCCTCGTCACACCCACCACCCGCATCCTCGTCCAAGGCATCACCGGCGACTTCGGCTCGCGCCACGCGCGGCTGTCGCTGGACTACGGCACGCAGCTCGTCGCCGGCGTCACGCCGGGCAAGGGCGGGCAGGTCTTTGAACACGGCGCGCATCGCGTGCCGATTTTCGATACCGTGGCCGAAGCCGCGCGCGAAACCGGCGCGACCGTCAGCACCATTTTCGTCCCGCCGCCTTTCGCCGCCGACGCCATCATGGAGTGCGTCGATGCCGGGCTCGCGCTCGCCGTCGCCATCACCGAGGGCATCCCCGTCAATGACATGGTGCGCGTGAAATACGCCATGCAGGGCGCGCAGACGCGGCTCATCGGCCCGAACTGCCCCGGCCTCGTCACGCCCGGCACCGGCGAGAAATCGCACGGCGGCTGCCGCATCGGCATCGCACCCGGTTACATCCACAAAAAGGGCAATGTCGGCGTCGTCTCGCGCAGCGGCACGCTGACCTACGAGGCCGTGTGGCAGCTCACCACGCGCGGCTTTGGGCAGAGCACCTGCGTCGGCATCGGCGGCGATCCGGTCAATGGCACGAACCACACGGACGTGCTGAAAATGTTCAACGACGACCCCGAGACCGAGGCCATCATCATGATCGGCGAAATCGGCGGCGACGCCGAGGAGCAGGCCGCGGCATGGGCGGCGGCGAATTGCAAGAAACCCATCGCCGCCTTCATCGCCGGAGCGACCGCGCCGCCCGGACGCCGCATGGGTCATGCGGGGGCCATCGTCTCCGGTGGAAAAGGCACCGCCGCCGGCAAAATCGAAGCGCTCAAAGCCGCCGGCATCGCCATCGCCGAGACCCCGTCCGTCATGGCCGACACGCTGCTCCGGCACTGGGGAAAGGCGTGATCTCCGCGGGCCTCAGCCCGCGCCGCTCGTTGGGAAAAAAGTAAGCGCCGCTCGCCAAGCCGGCCGTCTCCCGCTAGCCTCCCGGCGTTTTGAAACGCCCGCCGCGCGATCGGCCTGCCGACGCTTTTTTCCAGTTCCTCGAAGTCGAGCGCAATGTCTCGCCGCGCACCCTCGTCAACTACCGCCACGCGCTCGCGGAATTCCGCAAGACCGTTCCCGAGCCCGCGTGGCGCGAGCTGACGGCGGATCATTTTCGCCGCTACCTTTTCGCCTGCGGCAAGCGCGAGATGGCACGGCCCACGATCCGGCTGCACTTCGCGGCGCTGCGCACGTTCTTCAAATTCCTCACCCAGCGCCACGGCCTGCGCGACAATCCGCTCACGGAAGTCCAGCTCCCGAAGCTCGAAAAGAAGCTCCCGCTTTTCCTCAACGCGCAGCAGATCGACGAGCTGCTCTCCGCCCCGCTCCGTGTGGAGCGCCAGTCCCGCGCGCCGCGCTGGATGCCGGCGCGCGATGCCGCGATCCTCGAGCTTTTCTACAGCAGCGGCCTGCGCCTCGCCGAGTTGGTGGCGCTCGATGTGAAGGACGTGGACATTTTTTCCGAGAGCGTGCGCGTGCTGGGCAAGGGGCGCAAAGAGCGCGTCGTGCCCGTGGGTGCGCCTGCGCTGGAGGCCATCCAGCGCTACCGGCAGGCGGCGCGCGTGGAGACGGGGCCGCTCTTTTTGAGCAAAGTGCGGCGGCGCATCGCGGCGGCGAATGTCTGGCTGGCCGTGCGGCGCTACCTGCCGCACACGAGCATCCCCGTGCGCATCAGCCCGCACAAGCTGCGGCACAGTTTTGCCACGCACCTGCTCGATGCCGGCGCGGACTTGCGCAGCGTCCAGTCGCTGCTCGGCCACGCGAGCCTCTCGACCACGCAGATTTACACGCACGTCACCACCGAGCGTTTGAAAAAGGCCTACGACCAGGCGCATCCGCGCGCGTAAAAGCGATGAGTCGGCGAAGCCGGGTAGGGATGGCACTCCGTGCCGTCCGCCGGGCGAGCGGAGCGAGGCGGTGGGCGCTTCAAATTGCCGCGCGCATCCCGCCCGCCGCCTCGCTGCGCTCGCCCCGGACGGCACGGAGTGCCGTCCCTACCGCTGCGCCGTGTCGCCATTTGCGCACATTCGGTGCGGGTGGTTCTTTTCGCTCATGGGAGAACGGTTGGCGCGGGGGGGGAAGAGCCCCGGTTTCCACTGAAAACGGGAACATTTTTGCCCGTGGCATATCGGTTGCTAAGGGCACGCCAGACAAGCCATTGCCGGTTTCCGCGCCCCGTTTCGATGAGTGCCCAAAAGCATCCACCAGGCAGGCTCGGAACCCCGGCGGCAAGACCAACAACCAAACCACCACACCAAAAAATCCACCGCATGAAACTAACCCGCCACTTCACCGCGCTCGCCGCCGCGACAGCCCTCTCCTGGGCTGCGCTCGCCGGCAGCCTTTCCGCGCAGGACGCCGCCGCCCCGGCAGCGCCCGCCGCCGCCGCGCCGGCCGAGGCGACCACCCCGCCGGTCGCCGCGCCCGCGGCAACGATCGCACCGACGCTCGAACAGCGTGTCGGGATGCTCGAAGCCTACCTGACCAACAGCGACCCGACCGTGCCGCTGAAAACAGCCAAGGACAAGGACGGGAATCCGGCCCTGCCCGAGGACTGGGCGAAGTTGAAGCCCGATGAACTGGCCAAGGCCGCGCCCTCGACGGCCACTTCCGGTCCCGGCCACAATGGCTGGATGATGACCAGTTCGGCGCTGGTGCTTTTCATGACGCTGCCGGGCCTCGCGCTTTTCTACGGCGGTCTCGTGCGGAAAAAAAATGTGCTGAGCGTCTGCGCGCAATGCCTCGGCTGCGCCGGTCTGGTGACAGTGCTCTGGTGGGCGTTTGGCTACTCGCTGGTCTTCGGCAAGAGCTTCAACAGCCCCTTCATCGGCGGCTCGGAGTTTTTCTTCCTGAAGGGCGTCGATAGCGCCCCGAACACGGATTACTCCTACTGGGTTTCGCAAAACGTCTTTTCGATGTATCAGCTCATGTTCGCGATCATCACTCCGGCGCTCATCATCGGCGCGATCGCCGAGCGCATGAAGTACATGGCCATCATGGTCTTCATCGCGATCTGGATGTTCGTGGTTTATTTCCCGATGGCCCACATGGTCTGGGGCATCAGCGGCCTGATGAATGGCGTCTGGAATGGCGGCAGCCCCGGCAACTTCCCGGCGGCGGCGATCAAGGCGATTGATTTCGCCGGCGGCACGGTCGTCCACATGACCTCGGGCTGGAGCGCGCTGATTCTGTGCATCATTCTTGGAAAGCGGAAAGGCTTTGGGAAAGAGAAGATGAGCCCGCACAGCATGGTCCTTTGCATGGTCGGCACCGGGATGCTGTGGGTCGGCTGGTATGGCTTCAATGCCGGCTCCGCCGTGGCCGCCGATGGCGTGGCCTCGAATGCCTTTATGACGACCACGCTCGCCGCGGCGACCGCGGGTTTTGTCTGGGGCATGGTCGAACTCATCCACAAGGGCCACGCCTCGATCCTCGGCTTCTGCTCGGGCATCGTTGCGGGTCTCGTCGTCATCACGCCGGCGTGCGGCTTTGTGAACGCGACCGGGGCGATGGTCATCGGCCTGCTCGCCGCCGTCGTGCCGTATATCTTCGTGGTCTTTGTGAAGAACATGATCGGCTACGACGACGCGCTCGACACCTTCGGCGTCCACGCCATCGGCGGCACGCTCGGGGCGATCCTCACCGGCGTCCTCGCCACGGTCGATGTGAACGCGAACCTCGCGACCAACCTCAAGGACATCGTCGGCAAGACGCTCGTCTTCGAGCAGCTCAAGGCCGTGGGCCTGACCCTCGTCCTCTCGGTCGTCGCCACGGCGGTCATCGCCACGGTGGTGAAAGTGATCATCGGGCTGCGTCCGACGGTCGAAGAAGAAACCCAGGGTCTCGACATCACCGACCACCAGGAGGAGGGCTACGTCCTCTAAGTCGGAAAATCCGAAATCCGAAACTCGAAATCCGAAACAAAACAGATGAAAAAAATCGAAGCCATCATCAAACCCTTCAAGTTGGAGGAAGTGAAAGAAGCCCTCGCCGAAATCGGCGTGGAAGGAATGACGGTGTCCGAAGTCAAAGGCTTCGGACGCCAGAAAGGTCACACGGAAATCTACCGCGGCAGTGAATACACGGTGGACTTTCTGCCCAAGATCAAGATCGAGGTCGTCCTCGCGGACGACCTCGCGGACAAGGCCGTGGCCGCGATCGTGAAAGCCGCCAAAACCGGCAAGATCGGAGACGGCAAGGTCTTCATCTCGCCCGTGCTGGAGGCCGTGCGCATCCGCACCGACGAAACCGGGGACAAGGCGGTCTAACCGCCGCGCCAGCGAACAACAACCAACCGCCGGCGGCCAGGAAACTGGCCGCCGGCTTTTTTTGTAGCGGCGGTCTATGACCGTCGGGAGCGGGTGGTCATCGCGGTTCGGCGGTCATAGACCGCCGCTACAATGCCCGGCCTCACACCCGCACCACGTCCCACACCGCGCTCTTTCCGCGCGCCAGTTCCAGCCACGCGAAGCTCGCGGGCGCACCGCGGTTGGGGCGCGTGATGCAGCCGGGATTGAGAAAGCGCACGCCGCCGAGCACTTCATCGCGCGGCACATGGGTGTGACCGTGCAGCAGGAGATCGCAGCCGCCGGGCGCGTGCCGCGGCGGGATGTGTTCGAGCCGGATGCGGAAACCCTCGCGCTCCAGATCGAGCGTCAGCGGCCAGTCGGCGCAGTCATCGCAATTCCCGCGAACCACGCGCACCGCCGGGCCGATGGCCTTGAGAAAATCCAGGATCACCGGCGCGCAGACATCCCCGAGATGCCAGATTTCATCCGCCGCCGCGACCGCCGCGCGCACCTTTTCCGGCAGCCGGTCATGGGTATCGGCGAGGACGGCGATGCGCATTGATTCGACAGCCCGCGCTCTAATGGTTTCCGACTCTCCCTCTTCCTCTTCCTCTTCCGCTTAATCTTCCTCCCCGGCCCTTGGAGGAAGCGGAAGAGGAAGAGGAAGAAACCAAAACGCCACCTTCGTTAGCCATCCGCCCTACTGCCCCTTCCGCGAGCCTTCCTGCACCACGAACGAATTCTGAATCACGTCGCGCACCCGCTCCGGCGGGCAGACCTTGTTCGTCTGGTAATCGACGTTTCCGTCCTTGCCGATGATGACCAAATTGAAGTCATCCTGCGCGCCGTAAGCCGTCGCCACCGCCGCACCATTGCTCGCCACGACGAACGGAATGTCCGACAGCACCGGCCCCGCGCCATCGCCGAGCGCGGCGATGAAGACGACCTGTTTGCTGGCGAATTGCTCGTAGATTTCCTTGAGATACTTCAACTGCTTTTTGAAGGCGCGGCTCTTCGGCGTTTTCGCGATCAGCAGCACCACGGCCTGCCCGCGCAGGCTCTTGAGCGATTGCGTCTTGCCCGGCCCCGGAAAGCCAAATTCCGGCGCGAGCCGCACGACAGCGGCCTGGCTTGCGGTGAGCGAGACGATGAGAAATCCGGCGAGAAGCAGTTGGCGCATAGTGGCTTTAGACCTTGAGAATATCAGCTTCCTTGTTCGCGACGGCGTCGTCGATTTTCTTGCCAAACTGATCGGTGAACTTCTGGATTTCCTTCTCCAAACTGCCGAGCTGATCCTCCGAAATCGCGCCTTCCTTCTGCGCTTTCTTGAGCCCGTCCATGCCTTCGCGCCGCGTCGAGCGCACCCGCACCCGCGCCTCCTCCGCCATCTGCTTGATGCCCTTCACCAAATCCTTGCGCCGCTCCTCCGAGAGCGCGGGGATGGGCAGGCGGATGATCTTTCCATCGACGATCGGATTGATGCCGATCTTCGATTCCTTGATCGCTTTTTCGATGTCCTTCGTCGTGCTCGCGTCGAACGGCTGGATGACGAGCAGCCGCGGCTCGGGCGTGGTGATGAGCGCGAGCTGCTTGAGTTTCATCTGCGCGCCGTAGGCCTCCACGTCGATGTTCTCCACGAGCGCGGGCGAGGCCTTGCCCGTGCGGACGGAGGCAAACTCGTGCTGCAAATAATCGAAGCCCTTCTCCATCGCGGCCTCCGCTTCGAGCATGATTTCATCGGGGTCCATGGCGCGTTATTCGAGGGTGACGAGCGTGCCGACGGCCTTGCCGAGGACGACGCTGCGGATGTTGTCGGCCTTCATCATGTCGAAAACGATGATCGGCATTTTGTTGTCCAGGCAGAGGCTGAAGGCTGTGGAATCCATGACGGAGAGCCGTTTGGCGAGCGCCTCGGTGTAGGTGATGCGGTCGTATTTTTTCGCCTTCGGATCTATGAACGGATCGGCGGTGTAGATGCCATCGACCTTCGTCGCTTTGAGGATGACCTCCGCGCCGATTTCATTCGCGCGCAGGGCCGCGGTGGTGTCGGTGGAAAAAAACGGGTTGCCTGTGCCGGCCACGAAAATGACGATCTTGCCCTCCTCGAGGTGAGCGACGGCGCGGCGGCGGATGAAGGGCTCGGCGACATTGTCCATCGGGATTGCCGTCTGCACCCGCGTCGGCAGGCCCATTTGCTCGAGCGCGCTTTGCAGGGCGAGGCCGTTGATGACCGTGGCCAGCATGCCCATGTAATCGGCGGTGGTGCGCTCCATGCCGCGGTGGCTGGCGCTCAGCCCGCGCCAGATATTTCCGCCGCCAATGACCACCGCGACCTGCACCCCGAGATCATGCACGGCTTTGATCTGCGAGCAGACCTGCTGGACGATTTCCGGCGAGATATTGTCCGCGCTGCCCCGCGCCTTGAGCGCTTCCCCGCTGAGTTTGAGGACGATGCGCCGGTACTTGGGCTTGAGGGATTTCGCGGACTTTGCGGGTGATTTGGGCTTGGCCATCGGGCGCAGATAGAACACGAACCGCGCGCCGCATGGGAAGGGAAATCCTTGTCCCCGCTACTTTGCCGCGACCTTCGCTTCGGCCTCGGCAAAGGCCCCGGCGAAATCCAGCACGCACATCGTCCCAAAGCCCGCGTGCGGCCCGCAGGCGATGCCGATGCGGAGGAGGTCGCGACTGAAAATATTGAGCCGATGCCCGCGGTCGCGCACGCCGTCATCGACGATCAGCGCGACCACGATGCCGCGCGCATCCCGCTCACCGAAAGAGATGTTTTCCGCCGCGTGACCGCTCCAGCGGCCGAAGCGCGCCATCCGTTTCCAAGGCGTGCTGCCATCGCTGCCGGTGTGGCCGCGCGCGCCGGACGGGCCGAGGTCGAGCACATGGCTCAGGGCGCTCGCGCTCAGCCCCTCGGAGCGCGTGAGCGGCGGGAGCGGGCGGGCTTTTTCCAAAAAACGGATCGCCTCCGCCACCACGCGGTCGCCCTCGATGTGGCGATGACCGAGCGCGCGGCTGGCGATGATCTGCGCGTACTGCCGCGGGGCGGTGCGCGCGAGATTCAGCTCGGCCTCGACCTGCGCGGCGAGATCGTCCGCAAGGGCGGAGACGGCGCACAGGAGCGAGAGGGCGAGAGAGGAGATAAACTTCACGCCGGATGTTTAGCAGGGACGGTGCCAGCGGGGAAGCGAGCGGGAGGCGCGAGAACCCGTCTGCACGAAAGAAAAATTCCTTATCTTTTCCCTTGCGGCGCAGGCGTGACCGGGCTTCTCTCTCCCACGTTTTAACCCCAGACAAGAAAGCGCCTTTCCGGCAAAACCGGAAAGGCGTTTTCATTTTCCCGCGGTTCCGCACTTGAGGTCGCGCGCGGTGCCCGGCAAGTTTCGCCCCATGAAGTTTCCCCGCCTGCTCCTGCTCCTCGCCGTGCTCGTCCTCACCGCCGGCTGCGCATCCCGCCGGTACACGAAGCTGCGCGTGACGAACCACCGCGGCGAGATCGTCTCCGAATGGGTGGCGCGCGGCTACATCCACCGCAGCGAGCAGGGCTACCGCATCACCGCCGTCGAGCGGCTGAGCGGCCCGCCCTATTCCATCCTCTCGCGGTATCCCGACGGCTGGCACACCACCGTCACCGGCCCGCACATCCTGCACTGGCGCTGCGGGAAACCATTCTGGCTTTATGAGCTGGAGGATCAATGACCGCGGGCGTCGCGGCGCGAGAATGATCCGCGGACTCCTCCTCGCCGCGCCGGTGTTTTTGCGGCTCGCCGGAGTCGCGCTCGGGGAGCCGGTCGTCACGAAAACGACGTGGCGGGAAATCGACGCCTACAAAATCACCGATGGTCGCGCGGAGGCCGTGGTGGTGCCGAAGCTCGGCGGGCGCGTGATGGTCTTCCGCCTCGTGGGCGGCGCGAATTTCATCTGGAGCGGCGAACCCGGCGCGGAGACGAAGCCCGTCACGCAAATGTGGGGCGGCGAGAAGACCTCCATCGGGCCGCACACCATGTGGAAATTCACCCAGCCCCGCACCTGGCCGCCGCCCGCACCCGATGCGGCGGAGCACGCCGCGGAGGTGCTCGACGGCGGGCGGCTGCGCACGGTCAGCCCGCCGTGGGAAAGCTGCGGCGGCGCGCGGATCACGCGGGAGTACGGCTTCGACGCGAAGGGCGATTTCGTGATGACGCACACCATCAGCAAAGTGGCAGGCGGCCAGCAGCTCGGCGCGGTGTGGGTCATCGCGCAGACGGTTCCGAGCGATTTTGTTTTCGTCCCGCTCAATCCGCAGAGCCCGTACAAGGACAATTTTTTCTGGTTCGATTTCGGCGGGCCGAAGGACCGGAAAGGCGTGCTCGCGCTGTCGCCGTCGCTCCTCCGCATCCGCCCGGTCACCGGCGAGGGTTTCAAAATCGGCGCGAGTCCGAAACAGCCCGCGCTCGCGACGGTCAAAGACGGCCTCGCCTTTGTCCAGCGCGCGGATGCGCAGGACGGCCAGTATCCCGAGGGCGCGGACGGCGCCGGCCTGTCCGTCGAGGTCTATCATCACCATCTGCCCGGCCCCGGCGAATACACCGAGCTGGAGTTTCTTTCGCCGCTCCGCCGCCTCGATGAAGGCGCGACGCTGACCACGCGCTGGACGCTCCGCGAGTGGCCCAGCGATCCGCCGCACGGCGAGGTGAAGGCCGCGGAAAAGCTGCTCGCGCCGTAGAGACTGGGAGGGCGGCGGCTGCAGGGGAAGCTGACAGCTTCCCCTGCAG
>JAYWEP010000088.1:0-5323 GCA_043779205.1 Chthoniobacter sp.
GAAGCCCGTCGTCCTCATCGAGATGAAAAAGCGCGGCGTGAATCTCGCGAAGCATTACCGCCAGGCCTTCGACTACTGGACCCGCCTCGTCCCCGGCCGTCCGCGTTACGTCGTCCTCTGCAACTTCGACGAGTTCCACGTCTATGACTTCGAGACGCAGATGGATTCGCCCGTCGGCCGCGTCGCCCGCGTCGATCTCCCCGAGCACTACGGCCCGCTCGCCTTCCTCTTCCCCGGCCAGCCCAAGCCCGTCTTCGACAACGACCACATCGCCGTCACGCGCGAAGCCGCCGCCCACCTTTCCAAGTGCTTCAACAAACTCATCCGGCGAGGCGTGGAGCGCCCGCTCGCCCAGCGCTTCACCCTCCAGATGCTCGTCGCGCTCTTCGCCGAAGACATCGACCTCCTTCCTATTTTTGGACCTTTACCCGATTCGCACGCGTCTTGGGTCGCGGCTTTGCCTGGTAACGTGCGGGTTGTTCAGCCAGAACTAGCGACATCTGCTGAGAGTCATCGGGCTGCAAGGTGGGCAAGCTGCCGTTCATCATCAGGTCATCGCCGGTGAAGTCGGGATACAGCGCGGCAAGGCGGGGAATGCAGCGCTCGGCCTGGCGAAAATAGGCGTCGTCGAGTTCTATGCCTATCGCGTCGTAGCCGATCGCCTCAGCAGCGGCGATCGTCGAGCCGGAGCCCATGAACGGATCGAGCACCGTGCCCTCGCCGAGCGGCAGCAGCGATCGCACGATGATGCGCATGAAGTGTTGCGGCTTGAGGCAAGGATGATCCGAGATAGCCTCCTCGCGATCTGGCGTGCGCCCGCTCGGAATCGAGTCGGGCAGCGGCTTGTCGGGACCGAGACGGCGCAGGCCGCCCGTTTTCCACCGGCGCAGATTCTCCGCAACGGTCTTCTCCGCGATGGGTTTGCGGAAGAGCATCCACGGTTCGTAGGCTCCCTTCGGCGTCACGCAAACTTCGGGAAACTCGCGCTCCGCATTTTTGGGCCGGTCGCCGCCGCGAAAGCTGAAATAGAGCCGCATGATGGCCGTGCGCACTTCAAAGCCAGCCTCCGCCAGCGCGGTCTGGACAAGATGCTGCATGATCGGATGACCGGCGACGCAGACATGCGCACCGGGCACGAGCACCGGCAGGAGCAGCTTGCCCCACTCATGGAAAAACCGCGCGAGGTTCTTCTTTTGGGCTTCGTTCAAAACAGTGAAGCGCGGCAGCGGATCGCGCTTGCTGCCTCCGATGGTTGGCGGCAGACGCCACACTCCACCGCGTCCGGCGCGCAGCTTCGAGACTTCCTTTTCGGTGAACTCCAGCAGCCCGTAAGGCGGGTCGGTGCAGACGGCGTGCAGCGATTGCGGCGGGCATTCGCGGAGCCAGTCGAAGCAGTTGGCGTGGTGGAGATGATACATCGTGCGGTAGTTTTCAGGTTCAACTATAGGCGAAAGACGATCAAGCCCCAAGTCGCTATCAACTATAGGCGAAATGGAAGCCAAAGCCGTCATCGGTCGATTCATCCGCAAGCTGCGGGAGCAAAAGCAGTTCACGCAGGAGCAACTGGCCACTCGAACCGGCATTACCTACCAGTATCTTTCCGGCATGGAGAATGGCCGGGAAAATTTCTCCATCGACGTGCTTGAAGCGCTCGCTGGCGCGCTCGGCGCGCCGCTCCCGCAATTGGTGTCTGCCGCATTTGCACCCGATCCATCGGCGTCCGTTTTCACGGCGAACGCCAAATATTTTCGTCCACAGGTTCCACTCCCTCCGGGCATGAAGCTGGCGCATTTGGAGGCAGCGATCAATGCGACGCAGAGTATCGTCTCGGGAATCAATGCCAACCTTCTCACCGCCGGGGCGAAGCCGCTTCCTGAATACATCCAAGGCAACAACTTCAGCGGCCTCGTGTCGAACATGCTTTGCGATGCGTTAAACGATCATTCGCCTTACAAACACAATTCGCATCAGGCTTATCCCGACCTTATCAACCCATCGTCAAAGGTGGACGGAAAACAAGCCGGGCTGGAGATCAAATCCACGATTCAAATCGGCAAAGGCGGCGAGAGTCACAATGGACATTCCGGCTGGCATCTTGTGGCGTGTTTCCAAATCGAGGCGAAGACGGGAAACATTCGTTTCATCCATCTCATGTTCGCGGTGCTGAACGGGCACACGCACGCAGAACCGGATTGGACTTACGTCGGCAGCAAGGTGAACGCGGAGACTGGCAGTCGCCGAACCGAAACCTATAACACGACACTGATTGGCCTCACGAAGCTACGCGACGGTTCAGCTTTCCTCGATCCAACTGCGGTGGACTTCAAACGCTGGCGGCAGCAACGTCGCGGCCCAATTTCTCCCTACTCGATTTTCGCGAAATGATCCCGCATCGCGACGATGCTACCACCGTCTTCGACACCTTCCCCTGGCCGCAGACGCCGAGCGCCGCGCAAGTCGAAGCCGTCGCCGTCGCCGGGCGCGAAGTGCGCCGCATCCGCGCCGAGGCGCTCCCCCAAATGAAAGGCGGCCTGCGCGCCCTCTACCGCACCCTCGAACTCCCCGGCGCCAACCCCCTCAAAGCCGCCCACGCCGCCCTCGATGCCGCCGTCCTCGCCGCCTACGGCTTCACCCCCAAAGCCGACCTCCTCGCCCAACCCCTCACCCTCAACCGCCAAGTCGCCACCCGCCTCACCCGCGCCGAACCCGTCACCGCCCCCGGCATTCCTCCCGGCGATCCCGATCCCGGGCGACTCATCACCGACGACTGCATTCGTCCCCAAAATTGACACGCTCTGCCGCGCGCCATGACCGGGGCCGGATTCGCCGACCAGCGCCCCCGCTCTCGCCTCGGGCCGGCGGATATCCTTGAATCCGCGCGGATGACGGTCGGCGACGCGAAGCTGGAACTCGCGATCGCGCTGTTTGCCGCTGGGCGGCTCTCGCTCGGGAAGGCTGCGGAACTGGCCGGGATGCCGGTGGCGGAATTGGAAATGCACCTCGGCACGCGGCACCTCGGCGCGCACTACGACGCGGCCGATGCGCGTGAGGATCGCGAGACGCTGGCCGCCCTGCGCGGAGCATGATCGTCGTCGCGGACGCCTCGCCGCTGATCGCGCTGGCGCGCATCGGACGGCTGGAGCTGTTGCGCGAAGTATTCGGAACGCTTTTCCTGCCCGATGCGGTGTGGCGCGAGGTGGTGGAAAATCCACCGCCGCGCACGCCGCCGCCGCACCGAGGAGCAGGAGCGTGGCGAGCGTCTTCATCGCTTACGCCAGCACCTCGCGGATGACGTGCCCATGCACATCCGTGAGCCGGCGCTCGATGCCGTTGTGGTAAAAGCTGAGGCGCTCGTGGTCGAGGCCGAGCAGGTGCAGGATGGTGGCGTGGAGGTCGTAAATGGTGGCGATGTTTTCCACGGCCTTGTAGCCAAACTCGTCGGTCGCCCCGTGAGAAAACGCGCGCTTCACGCCCGCGCCGGCGAGCCAGACGGTGAAGCCCGCGGGGTTGTGATCGCGCCCGCTCGCGCCTTTTTGAAACGTGGGCATGCGGCCAAATTCGGTGACGAACGCGACGAGCGTGTCGTCGAGCAGCCCGCGGTCGCGCAGGTCGCGCAGGAGCGCGGCCACGGGCTGGTCGAGGATGGGCGCGTGTTTGGCGTATTGCTCCTTGAGCGTCTTGTGGCCGTCCCAGTTTCCCACGCCCTCGCCCATGGCATACGCGCCGTTGAAGAGTTGCACGAACCGCACGCCGCGCTCGAGCAGCCGCCGCGCGAGGATGCAGTTCTTGGCGAAGCCGGCCTTGGTTTTGTTCGCCGTATCGTCCGCTCCGTAGAGCGCGAGGGTGGCGGCGGTTTCATTGGAAAAATCGCCGACCTCCGCGGCGGCAAGCTGCATCTTCGCGGCCATCTCGTAGCTCGCGATGCGCGCGGCGAGGTCGCTGTCGCCGGGATGCGCGGCGAGGTGGCGCTCGTTGAGCATTTTTAGAAAATCCCGCGTCGCGACATCGCTCGCCGCGCTGATGGCGGCGGGCCTCGCGAGATGCGCGATGCCTTTGTCCGCATTGAACGGCGTGCCCTGGAAGACCGATGGCAGGAAGGCCGAGTTCCAGTGGTTCGGCCCCGCCTGCGGCACGCCGCGCGGATCGGGAATGGCCACGAAGGCCGGCAAATCCTGGCACGCCGAGCCGAGCGCATACGTGACCCAGCAGCCCGCGCCGGGGAAGCCGTCGAGCGTGAAGCCCGTGCTCATCTGGTTTTCCGCCGGGCCGTGGGTGTTGGACTTCGCCGTCATCGAGTGGATGAAGCACATCTCGTCGGCCAGCCCGGCGAGGTGCGGGAGCAGGTCGCTCACCATTTTCCCGCTCTGCCCGCGCGGGCGGAACTCCCACTGCGGGCGGATGAGATTCCCGTTTTCGCCCTGGAAGGTGACGAGGCCCGCGCTGCCGGGCATCGGCGTGTCGTGCCGCTTCACCAGCTCGGGTTTGAAATCGAACGTGTCCACATGCGAGAGCGCGCCGGAGCAAAAGACGACGAGCACGCGCCTGGCCCGCGGCGGGAAATGCGGCGCACGCGGGGCGAGCGGATGCGAGGGGTCGATGAGCGGACGGATGGGCGCGCGGTTTTCCTCCGCGAGCAGCGACGAGAGCGCGATCGCGCCGAGGCCCGTGCCGCCCCAGCGCAGGAAGGCGCGGCGGTCGAGCAGCCGGCGGCCGGCATGGGAGAGCGGATCGTGGTGCATGCGGTTGGGTCTGTTTCTTCCTCTTCCTCTTCCGCTTAATCTTCCTCCCATCACGGGAGAACGAGGAGGAAGATTAAGCGGAAGAGGAAGAGGAAGAGATTTTTTCTGACACGCTCTTACGCCCCGATCTGCGCCTGCAGCGCCCGCGCCTTCGCCTCCGCGTCGTGGGCCACGTTGGCGTAGGCGTCGAAGTCGTTGAACCAATACTTTTTCGACCAGCGATACATCCAGTGCTGCTCGGGGATTTCCTCGCCGGGGAGCCATTGCGAAAAGCGGGGCTCCATCGCTTCGAGTTCGGCCATGGCGGTGCCGCGCATGGTGGTGTCGCGCGCGCCGTGTTTGACGACAAGGTCTTTGACCAAATCCGGCCGCTCGAGGACCACGCAGCCGCGGGTGTGCTGGGCGCTGAGTTCGCGGAAGTCTTTGAGGAACGTGCTGTCGCGCATGGTGGCGAAGACGCCGCGCGGGTCGCGGATGTTTTCGGTCGCGAACTGGATGATCGGGCACGGCTCGATGTCGCCGCGCGGGTTGACGTGGTGCGAGATGCCGGTGCTCATCGGGCAGAGCGCCTTGCCCTCGCCGTC
>JAYWEP010000089.1:0-18881 GCA_043779205.1 Chthoniobacter sp.
CGCATTTTTTTGATGGGGTGTTTCCTTGGGCTGATTCAAAACCCAAACCGACAATCTTACGCAGGAAGCGACGTTGTTGTGTCCCGTTCATCCAGCCGGGACGATTTGCAACGCATCGTGGAATACGTTGCAAGCGACGATCCGGCGGCGGAGCGTTTCGGTCAAGCCGTCGGCTTGTCCGTACACTGCGGCCACGCGCCTGCGGGCAGCGGGGGTGTTTCGACGCCGGCTTTTGGCAGCGTGCCGTCGAGTTCCTGCCGCCAGTGTGCCACGTCCCCCGCCGGGCCGTAGCAGTAGATCATCCGCAGCGGCTTCTCGCCGGTGTTTGTGAGCTGATGGAAAACGCCCGGCGGGATGTACACCATCTGCCCGTCCGTGACCGTCCGCCGCTCCTCGCCGAGACACATTTCGCCCGTCCCCTCGACCACGAAATACACCTCCTCCTGCTCCTGCGCGTGCCACGGCACCTGCCCGCCCCGCGGATCAAGCGTCACATTGCCCATGGCAAAATTCCGCGCCTGAATCGGAGCCACCCCGCCTGCGAGATTTTGCGTGCGCCGCCGCGCGGGATAGCGGCGTCCGGGGATTTGGGAGAGATCGCTGAGGGTCATGGGTCGGGTCTTTTGAAAGGGTGGATCGGAAGTGTGTCTAGCCACGGATGAGCCCGGATGAAACACGGATTTTTCGGCCTCGTCTGGGTTCGTCTCCGGACGCCTGCACCGCCCTGCGCGTCAGGCTGGGCGCGTGATCCCGGCAGCGCGGCGGCGGGGGAGGAGGAGCGGCAGACCGGCGAGCAGGAGAGCGGTCGTCGCGGGCTCCGGCACATTGGCGACGTTGCGCAGGACGACATCGTTGCCGCTGCCGCTGTTGTAATCGAGCAGGTAGGTTTCCCCGCCGACCGCGAAAGGCGCGAGGCTCTCGATCGGCACGCCGTCATTGGTAAAGCGGAAGCCGCCGGTGGCGAAAGGGTCGGTGCCATCGTTGTCCACGATGACCCACTGGTCGCCGGGCTGCGGGTCGAAGCCGCCGAGCGGGGCGATGTCGAGTTCGGTGTTCGCCCCGAGGCCGGCGGTGCCGGTGACATTCATCCGGTCGGCGGAAAGCGCGCTGGCGATTTCCACGGCGAACGCGCCGCCGCTGAAAAGCAGATCGCCGCAGTTCAGCGTGCCCGCGCTGCTGCCGGGTGCGAGGACGCCGCTTTGCAGCGTGAGTTTTCCCACCGTGCCGGTGCCGGAAAGCATGCCGCCGGTGATGGTGGTCAGGGCGCTCGCGGCGATGCTGCCGGTGACGCGCAACTCGCCCGCGCTCACGGTCGTCTCGCCGTCATAGGTGTTGGCGATATTGGCGAGCACGAGCAGTCCGGGGCCGGTCTTGGTCAGGCCGTAGTTGAGCAGCGTCTGGCTGGCGGCGATGACGCCGCTGATCGTGGTCACGCCGGTGTTGGTGACCGCGATCTCGCGGGTCGCGCTGGCGAGGGTCACGGCGCTGGTGAAATTGATGTCCTGTGCGCCGCCGACGCGCATGGGGCCGTTGAGCGCCAGTCGGACCGCGAGCGTGAAGGGCGCACCGCTCACGTTGCGGATTTCGCCGCCTTGGAAGGTGGCATCGACGCCCGAGCCGATTGCGCCGTTGTTCCCCAGCGCGATAACTCCGCCTGCGAAGGTCGTGCGCGTGATCGAGTTGGTCGTGCTGGTCAGGGTGAGCGTCCCCGCGCCCTGTTTGAAAAGTGACACCGTGCCGCTGATGGCTCCGTTCAATGTGAGGTCGCCGGGGCCGCCCACGGACAGCGCAGTGCCGGTGAGGTCGATGGGGTTGGCAATCGTGTTACCCGTGCCGGTGACGAGCACATTGCCCGCGGTGAGCGTGAGCACGCCCGCGCCGGTGATGCCGCCGCCGTCCTTGAGCCAGAGCGCGTTTGCGGTCGTGGCATTCGCCAAAGCGAGCGCGGTGCCGTCGGCTTTCACGTTGTCGGTGACGATGCTGCCATTCACGAGCGTCGTCGTGTACTCCGTCGCCGCATCGAGCAGGCGCACGCCTTTCACCGCATCGTAAGTCACCAACTGCGTGCCGGACCCCGTGGCGCTGATGTCGCCGAAGCCGCCGCGGATGACGCTGATCGAGGGTTGGCCATTGGGAGCCGCGCCGCCGATGAGGGGAAAGGCGGTGGTGTTGGTCGGAGTAAGGAGAATGCTCGCGCTGTCGGCGGTGCCGGGCGTGTTCACGCCGAGGTTTGTGCCGCGCCAGAGGGTGCTGCCGATGTTCACGGTCACCGCGCTGGAAACGCGCAGCATGGCGGCCTGCCCGCTGCCGGGCGCGAGGGTCACTGTGGAAGCGACGTTGCCCGCGAGGGTGAGGTTGGCGATAACTTCCTCAGTCGTTACGCCGCTGTTGCCGAGCAGGTTCAAAGCGCCGCCGTTGAGTGTCACACCCCCGCTGCTGTCGTGCAGGCGGTCGGAAAAATGGGTGGCGGTGTCATCGAGAGTGAGCGCCGCACCGGCGCTGACCGAGTGGGTGCTGCCGTTGGCCGCGAGGGAGCCGCGGTCTTTCAACCGCACCTCGCCCGCTCCCACGGTGAGCGCGCCGCTGTAGGGCATGGGTTCCGTCAGGACGAGGGAGCCGGTGCCATTTTTCGTCAAAGCGCCGCCGCCAATAAACTGCCCGCTCCAAGTGGCGTCGAACCCATTGGTCTGGAGCGCGCTGGCCGCCGCCGCGTGGATGAGCCGGCTTGCGTTCCAGTTGCCGCGCAGGACGATGCTCTGGGTCGCGGTGCTCGGATTCATCACCAGCTCGCCGGCGTTGCCGAAAGCGGAATCGCCATTGATGTAAAGGAAGCCGCCTGTCCAGTTCGTCGGGCCGGTGTAGGTATTGGCGGCGTTGATTTCATAAATCGCACCCACCGTCACGTAGCCGATTCCGCCCACGCCGGTCACGGGCTGGTTGAACTGCCAGCGGACGTTGGCCGTACTGCTGAAGCGTCCTAACGATGTGGTTTCGACATTGCGGTTAAACGCCAGTGGGTTCGTTCCGGTGTAGGCAAGAGTAGAGCCGCCGCTCAACCGGATCGCTCTGTCGTTTGCGCCGAGGCGATCATCGGTCGCGAAACTTATTTGTCCGCCATTGATTGTCAGTCCGCCCGTGGAGGTATTCGTGCCGGCAAGTATGAGCACACCGCCGCCGGACTTGGTCACGCCGCCGCTGGTTCCGATGTTGTAGTTCAATGTCACGGTGCCGGAAGCAATGCCCAGCACGAGTTCGGCGGTGTTCGCACCTCCAGCGCCCGTCTTTAAGGCATTCGTGTTTACGCCGAAGATATTCGTGCCTCCGGTGAAGGCCAGCGCGCCGCTCGTCAGGGTGAGGTCGAAGGCATCGGTAAAGTTAATGCCTGCGCCACTGATAAGGGAATTGACGGTGGCTGGTGCAGTCAAGGTTCCTAGTCCGTAGAGACTCCGAACATTGTCACCGGGTGCGGCGGTGGCGAGGCTCGTAGCGTACTCGCCCGGTTGGAGAGACACCAAACCCGCAGCGCCATACGTGAGGAAGGTGCTGAAGTCGCCGTACGAAGCCCAGGGCAGAATGCTCCGCGTGGTGGAACCGGCCGCGCCGCCGCTACCGACTAAGGCCGCATTGGGATCTGCGCCGTCTATCTGCGTGAGAAAGAGGCTGGCGTAGCCATAGGTGGCACCGGCGGTCGTTATTGTCCCATGCTTGCCGCCACGAGTGAGGTTGGCAAGGGTGACAGTGGTCGGCGGGGATGAACTGTTGTTGTTGATGGCTATTGTCCCCCAGCCTTCGAGAGCGACGGTGCCGAGGGCGTGGTTGCTGGGCGTGTTCGCGTTTTCCGTGAATGTGATGACCCCGCCGGCGAGCGTGATGGGCACGCTGGTGCCGATGCGGTTGGCGACGTAGCCGCTGTTGGTGTTGCTATCGGTGTTATTGAACAGGAGCGTGCCCCCGCGCACCTCCACGGCGCTGCTCGCGAGTGTGCCAGCACCGCCGAGTTGGAGCGTGCCCCCGCGGATCACAGTGCCGCCGGTGTAGGTGAGCGGCTGGTTAAAGGCGCTGACACCGGTGGAGTAAAACGCCTTGGTCAGTCCGCCGGTGCCGGTGACATCGCCGATGAAGGTGAGCGCGGTACTGTCGTAGAGGGTGAGCCGGTTCGCGTGGAGAGCCACGGTGCCATTGCTCGCCTGACCGTAGGTGCCTGTGGTTCCCGTTACGGTCAGGCTGGAGATCACGCGATCCGACCCGCCGAGGTCAAAGGTCGCGCCCGGCATGATGTTGACGGCGCTGCCGATGGGATTGAGCGCGGCGGCGGCGCTGTTCATTTTCAAGGTGCCTTGACCGACGATGACAAGGCCGCCGCCGGTGAGGCGTCCGTTCAGCGCGAGTACACCTTCGCCGTATTTCGTGAGACCGGCACTGGGCAGGGTGCTATTGACCGTGAGCGTGGTGGCCGCGCCGGAGGCGAGAAAGACATAGCCGCCATTGCTGCCGCTCACGTTACTGCTCAGGCTCGCGACATTGATGGAGGCATTACCTGTTGCCAGCACCGTGCTTTGGCCGAGCAGCAAAGTGCCGCTCCCATCCACGCTCGCGCCAGTGCCGAGCTTTAGCGCGCTGATTGCAGTCGTCAGGTTCACCGTGGCCGCGCCGGTCAGGGCGATGTTTGGCGCGCGGTTGAGGTCGAAGTTACCCGTGGGCATCGTGCCCGTGTATTCGACGGCTGTGAGCGGGCGGAAGCCGGTGTCCGCCGCGTAAGTAACAAAGTCGCTGCCGCTGCCATTGGCGGTGGAGGCACCCATGAAGCCGGGCAGGATGTTAATGAAGGGCGTGCCTTCCGCTCCGCCCGCACCCCGGAGCGTTACTCCGCCGCTGCCTAGGTCCGTGACATACCAGTTCGTGCTCGCCGGCCCAGGGCTGCCGCCGAGATTCGTGCCACGAATGAGTCCCGCACCGAGGGCGCTGGTGCGGACGAGTGCGCCGCTAGTCAGCGCGGTGCCGCCGCCCGCGAGCGTGACGGTGCCCGTGAGGATGTCGAACTGGTTGATGCGTTCGCTCGTGCCGCCGGCATTCCCGACGATCTTAAACTCGCCGCCATTCATCAGCAGCTTGCCGCTGTCACCATTGCCTGTACCGAAGGGGGTGTCCCACACGTCGGGCATGCGGTTGTTATTGTTCGCAGCGGCGTTGTCGAGGACGAGTCCCGCGCCGGGAGCGATGTAAACCGTCGGGCTGATATTGAAGCCGCTCGCTGTGCCGGTGCTGTTCAGGATGCTGCCATCCGCGCCACTGAGCCGCACCGTGCCGCCAAAGATCTGTGTCGCGCCGGTGTACATCTCGGTGGCGGTGAGATTCAGTTCGCCGGTGCCGAATTTGTAGAGTCCCCGGACACTGGTGGTGCGGGAATCGAGGAGCGTGCCGGTGAGCGTGACGTTGCTGCCATTCGTGTCAAATCCAAAGCCGATGGCGTCGCCGCCGTAGTTCACGATGAAGTCCTGAGTCAGCGTCATCGGCGCATCGAAGCGCAGAGTCTGGCCGATGCCACCGAAGACGACCCGCCCGTTCGTGCCGAGCGCGCTCGGGTTATCAATTGCCAACGCGCCGGCATTGATGATCGTCGCACCGGAGTAGGTGTTTGTGCCCGTCAGCCGCAGCACTCCCATGCCGTTTTTCATTACTCCGCCATAGCCAGTGACTCCCCCGCTAGGGACGGTCAACGTAGTGCCGCCGACAATGTAAAAACCAGCACTGCCTCCATTGGGGTTCGATGCTTCGCCGCCCGCCGCGATGATATGCTGCGTGAGCGTGGCATCGGCGCCGCGATAGGTAAGTTGGCCGCCGCCTATCTGGAGCAGCGTGCTGCCGCCGAGCGCGGCGAGATTGTCAATGATGAGGCTGCCGGCGTTGATGGTGGTCGGGCCGGTATAGGTGTTTGTATTGTTCGTGAGATAAAGCGCGTTCCCTCCCGACTTCGTGAGGCCGCCGCTGGTTGTTACTTTTGCACCGATGGCAAGGTCTCCCGTGGTGAAGACATTCAGTTCCCGCGTATTACCTGCGCCGGTCTGGAGTTCGGCCGTCTGGATGCCGAGTGGGACGGCGAAACCGGTGCCCGTAAAGCCGAAGACGTTGCCATAAAGGCTATACCCATTGAATACAAGACCGCTGGTGATGATGAGCTTTTCCGAGCCTGCGCTGTCGATGCGCCCGCCGAGCATCACTGAGTTCACGGTCGTGTCCGTGCCACCTCCAAGCGTGACGGGATTGTAAAGTATCCGAACATTTTCCGTTGGTCCGGCCGTTATCGTGGGACCGTTCACAGTCGCGAATTCCGTCGTGAGATCGAGCAGGCGAACCCCGTATGCACCATAGGTCACGAAAGAGTTCGTGTTGCTCGAAAAATCTGCGCCGATGGCATACGGCAGGATGCTGATGGTCGTCGATCCCGCCGCGCCACCGCCGCCGACTAGGCCGAGGCTCGGCCCGTTGCCAAAGGTGAGGTTGGCCGTTGTGAGGGTGGCGGTTGCGGTTCCCATATTGGCCTCTTTGTAAGCGCCGAACGAGAAGGTACCACCATTGATACGCGTGAGTCCCGTGCTGACATCTCCGAAGTTCAGCGTGCCCCCGCCGTACATCAATATGCTGGTCATGCCCGCGCCACGCAGCGAGCCGATGGTCTCGCTGCTGATGGTGGTATAGTTGACCTTAAAGTGGATGTCGCTCGCGTTGCTGTGGATGACCTGGGTGTCGGCGATCCTGTTGCCGACGTTGGTGGTGGTGTTATCCAGTGAGAGTTTCGTCCCACTGTACCACGCCCCAAGGGTGAAGGCGCTTTGCAAGGGAAGCGCGCCATCGCCTGCGAGAACAAACCCAGATTGGCCGGAAGAAAGAATGTGCAAGCCGCCGGTGAATGTATTGGTATTGCTGCCGAACCCACCACCGTCGCTCCTGACGATCGTCACCGACGCGCTGGCGTCGCCGGTGACGCTGCCGCCGAAACCAGTGCCACCGTAAAAGCCCGTGGTAAGTTTTCCTCCGCTGCCGAGTGCAAGGGTGTCGCCGGCACCGAGGCTCACATCTCCGATCTCGCGGGTGAGGCCGCTCATGTCCAGGCTGCTGCCAGCGCTGGCAATGGTGACCCTGGCCTGCCGCATCTGACCGGTCAGGGTGACCGAGGTTCCTGCGGTATTGCGGCCGATATACACCGACTGAAACCACGATTTGTTATCACCGGAGATGATGAACTTACCGGGGCCGTCGAGTTGCAGATTGTTGGTGTTGTAAAGAATCTGCCCGGAGAGATTGAGCGTGGCATTGGCATTGGTAACGGAAATTTTCGACAGGCTCGCTGTGACGATGATGTTGCGCGGCAGCGCGAACGTGGTCGCAATGGAAGGTGCGGCGGCAAGGATGAGTTGGCCGCCGCCAAGGCGGATGCGGCTGCCCGCCGCGCCGAGACTGCCATTGGCCGCGAAGCTTAAACTAAATGAACCGTTCACCTGCGTGTCTCCCTGATAGGTGTTGGCGGTGCCCGTCAGGGCCACAATGCTATTGAAAAAGTTGCACCCACCCGATCCGCTGATGATGCCATTGAGAACCGCCCCCGTGCCGCTCGCGGTGATGCTGTTGGGGAGTGAGACAAACGACGACCCGGAGATGATGGGGAGCGGCGTCGCACCGAGAATGATGCTGCGATTGCTTGTCAGGCCACCGTTGGCGAAAAGCGTTCCGCCTTCGAGAGTCAAAGGGTTGGCGCTATTACCCAGCCGGTCATCTCCGGTGACCGTGAGCTGCCCGCCCCAGACTTCCACGCCGCCGGTGAAGGTATTCGCCGTGTTAAGAGTGAGCGTGCCGGTGCCGACTTTGACCAGCTTGCCGAAGCCACTGATGAGGCCCGCGGTGCCGCCGAAGGTTCCGCTAACTACGCGCAGATCCACGGGTGCGGCGGCGGTGGCTCCCAGCTTCACCTGATGCGCCTGGGTGAAGCCGGTGCCGGTGTTCAAAGCCATGAGGCTGCGCCACGGCGTGCCGCCGGCAGCGGTCGCACCGCTGAGATCGAGCGCGTAGGTGCCGGCGGCACCGCCGCTAACTCCAAAGGTGACGCTGGCGGAGTTCAGCGATCCCGGTCCCGCGAAGGCGAGCGTGCCGCCGGGCGCGGTGGCATTGCCGAGGGTGACCGTGGCGCTGTAACCATCGTCTGCGCCGGAGATCGTGAGGGTGCCGCCGCCAAGTTTCGTCAGGGCTGCTCCGCCAATGATGGGACCGGAGAGGGTGGCGTTGTTGGCCTGGGTGTCGATGGTGGACGGGTTGATATAAAGGAAGAGGTTGCGGCTGCTTGTCCAAGGCCCGCTGAGGCGGAGCGTGGCATTGTTCAGGATGAGAAAGCCGCTGGCCGCACCGAGACGGCTGTCGCTGTCAATATCCACGATGCCCGCGTCCATGCGCGTTCCGCCGGTGTAGGTATTCGTGCCGCGGATGAGCAGCGGGGACGTGGAACTGCTGTAGAAATCAGCGATGCCGCTGCCGCTGATGTTACTATTCACCGTGAGGGCGCCGGATGACGTGCCGATGGCACCGCAGCCCGCTTCGATGAGGATGGGGGCGGCCAGCACATCGCTCGCGGCACCCACGTATTTGAGGGTCACGTTGGTCGAGAAGGTGCGGCCATCTATGACGATCTGCGTGGTGCCACCGAGCCGGCTGACGGCGTCGTAATAGACCTGTCCGCCGTTGATGGTGGTGATGCCCGAGATGGTCGGATTCAGGGTTAAGAGATCGAGGATGCCGTCGCCGCTCTTGGTGAGGGCGGCGGCGGTGAATCCGCCGGTGAGTTTGACCTCGCCAATGGCGCTGATGACGGCTTCGGCGGCCCCGCCGGTGCCGAACCGCAACGGGGCGGAAATGGTGACCGTGGTGCCAATGTTCGCGAGCGCGCCGCTTGTGATGGTCAGCGCGCTCGACCCGGCGATGGTCTGGGTGGCGGCGAAAAAGAGCGAGTTCACCGTGACCGGGGCGGCGGGACTTGTCACCGCGCCAGTGATCCGCATGTTTTGAAAACTGTCCGCGAGGCCGGTGAAGCTGTTGCTGGTGTTGTATTCCGTCGCCGGGTTCAGCAGGCGCACGCCGTTTGCGTCATAGGTCACAAAGCCGCTGCCTGCGGTGAAGTTTTTGCTGGTGTTCGAGGTGTCGCCGAGCGCCCACGGGAGGATGCTGATGGTTTTCGTTCCCGCTGCGCCTCCTCCGCCGACCAGCGCCGCGCCGGGAGCCGCGCCGTTGATTTGCGCGAGCAGCACATTGCCCTGCGCCGCTGCCAGGCCGGGAGTGACCGGCGTGCCGCCGAGATTCGGGCCGGAGAAAGTTACCGTCGCTTTGTTGCTGCGGTTGAGATTGGCGAACGCGACCTCCGTCGCCGAGCCAGCCGTGCCGGTGGTGGCGGCGAGGATGGTGAGGAGACCGCCCGCGTTCACCGTGCCGAAGCTTTGCCGCACCACGCCTGCATTTCCCACCGTCTGCAAAAAGCCGCCGGTGGTGGTGAACACGGCTCCTGTGGAGACGCGCGTGTTACCCGCGGAGTTGCCGCTGCCCGCGTCCACCTCGAAGACGCCGCTCGTGCCGATATTGATCGCGGAGGTGCTGAGGATCGAGCCGGCGGCGCCCGTCAGCCGGAGCGTGACGGTGCCGGACAGGCCGGCCCTGGCAAAAGGGAATCCGCCGACGGTCGTTGCACCGGTGTAAGAATCGCTGCCGCTGAGGTTGAGGGTGGCGGTGCTGGCGGTATGCGCGGTCACGCCGCCGCTGCCGCTCACCACGCCGGAGAGCGTGAGGATGGAGCTGGTGACATTGTCGAAATCGAGCGTGCCATTGAGCGTGATGCTGTTCGCCACGGCGGTGGTTCCCGCCGTGGCGGAGCCGCTCAGGGTGCCGCCGTTGATGGTCAGCGTATTGGCGGCGTCGCCAAGCGAGCGCGAGTTGCTCAATTGCAGCGTGCCGTTGTTCAACACCACGCCGCCGGAGAAGGTGTTGGCTCCGTTGAGATCGACCAGACCTGTGCCGGAATTGCGCGCCTCGGTGGCGATGATGAGAGGTGCGCCGGAGGCCGTATTGGAAGCGATGATGCCGGTGATGGTGAGGCCGCTCGATCCCGCGCCGTCGAAGGTCAGCGAGGTCAGCCCCTGGGCGAGCACGACTCCCGCGGAAAGTTTGTCGTCTGCGCCGGAGCCAAGGAGGCTGACGCGGGCGGCACCACCAGTGAAAGCGTAGCCGCCATTGAGCGAGGTGCCGGACAGCGTGAGCGCGCCGGGGCCGTAGGTCGCGAGGTTGAGTTGGTTGAGGGTCAGGTTCAGGTCATTGCCTGCCGTGATGGCTACCGTGCCGTAGCTCTGGAGCCAGAGCGCCAGCGCCGCATCGCTCGCGGGCACCGGCCCCGCGCCGAAATTCCAGACGAGCGGGTTGGTGAAAGTGCCGCTGCCCGGCGAGGTATAGGTCTGCGCCGCAGCCGAGGCGGCGCAGAGCAGCGCGGCGATGGTCGTGGCCAGGGGACGCCGAGGGCGCGGCGTGGGCGGGTGCAGCGGCGAACGTGGGGAAGACTTATTTTTCATGGAGTGGAACGGATGCCGGCAGTCGGTGCTGGGAGGCGCACGCATTGCTCCGACATGCGGGCCGGATTGTAAAGTGTCGGGCGGGGAAAACGCCGCCGGCAAACGTCGGTGGGCGTGTCCCGCGGGCGGTGCGGCTTTTTACGGCGTCGAGAGCCGTAGGCGGAAGAAGCGGGCGGGCGCGTCGCGCGGGCCGGTGAGGGTGCGCGGTTGGGCGGTGGCGGGGAAGGTGGGGGCGTTGCCGGGCACGTCCCAGAGCGACCAGGTTTGGAAGTCGGTGGTGGTCTCCACGAGTGCGGAGCGGTTGGCGGGCTGGTCGAAGATGAGGGTGAACGCCGCGCGCGCGGCGCTGGCGAGCGGGAGGTAGGGCGGGTCGGCGGCGAGGGGTTCTTCGCCGAGGAGAAACTCGATGGTGTTATTCTGGCCGTCGCCGTCGGGGTTGGCGGTGGGCTGGGCGTTCGCGTCGCCGGTGCCGCCAAATTTGACGGTCTGCCATTGCGCGAAATTCTGGCGGGCGGGGAGCGCGGTGGTGATCCAATCGGTGAGGAGCTGGATGGCGGCGGGGTCGAGTTAATTGCGTCGCGAGCGGCGGCATGCGGGGGAAGCTCGTGCCTTGCAGGCGCTTGAGGATCATCGAGTGCGCGGTGTCGCCGGGGACGGCCCAGCGGTTGAGGGTGTCGCCGCCGTTGTTGACGAGCAGGCCGTTGATGAGATTCGCGGAGTCAGTCGCGGTGGTCGCGCGCGCGTCCCAGTTGCCCGTGGCGGTGCCGCCGGGTTGATGGCACTGCACGCAGTTCACCGCGAGGTAGGAGCGCACGCGGGCTTCGAGCGAGACCGTGGTGTCGGCGGCGGGGGCGAAAGCGGGGAGCGTGTTCACGCCCGTGACCGGCGCGGCGAAATAACCCGCGCCGCTGAGCGCGCCGATTTGGTTGAGCGTCTGCGCGCCAAAGGTGTGAGCGGCGTTCATCTGCCGCGCATTGAAACTCAGCGCGGAGCCGCCGACCGCGGTGTGGCAGACGCGGCATTCGGTGCGGCTCGGGTAGCGCCAGGTCTGCGCGGGGCTGCTCGCGGGGATGAGTTCGCTGAGCCCGTCCCCGGCCACGAGGTCGGCGTCGGTCTGGTCCGCCCGCCATTTGTAGCTGAGGCCGTAAATGTCCGTCGCCGTCTTCACCAAAATGCGCGTCTCCAGTTTGCGCCGCGTCGCGGGAGTGCCGCGCGTGGTGTCGATGTCGAAGTGTTTCACCCACACCATGCCCGCCGGCAGCGTCCAGTTTCCATTCGCGCTGAAGCCCACGGTGTCCGTCAGATTTTTGATCCCGAACCAGCGCGACTTGAGCGCGTAGTCGCTCCAAAAGCCGACGTTCGGCGCGTAGCCCACGAGCCCCGCGGCGGGCGTGGGCGTGGCGAGATTGGAGAATGCGCCCGTCGCCGAAAGCGTGGCCGGCGGCGTGGTGCCCGTGGTGCCGGAGCGCGCGAGCCGTTTCACCGTGCCCGCGCCGAGGTCGCAAAAGATCACGTCGCCGTTGCGCGGGTCGGGACTGAAATGGGCGATGCCGTTGTCCGTCGCGAGCCGCGTCGCCGTCCACGTCCCATTGGTCTGCTCGCGCAGCGCGACGATGAACCCATTCCCATAATCCGTAAAGGTACGCGCCGTACAGCTCCGTCAGCACGTTGCCGCGATAGACCATGCCGCCGGTGACGTTCGGCCCATAGACCAACACGCGGGACGCGTGTGCTCCCCGGAATCCGCGCGCCGCGTCTTCGGCGAAAATCTTCGCCTTGCTCGGGCGGCGATGCTTTCCTCCGAGCCATGAAGCCCGCCCCCCTGCTGCTCGCGCTCTGCGCCGTGGTGCTCGCGCCGTCCGCCGAGGCGGCGAATGGCGGACCTGAGCCGGTGGGTTTCTGGCGGTTTGAAAAGGAGGTGAAATCGGAGGTGAAAAACGCGGGCGTCGGGGCGGCGAAACGGCGGGAGGGCGCGGAGTTTTTTTACAGCGACGAGGTGCCGGGGCACTACATTTACGATCCGCTGCGGCGGCTCTCGTATCCGAACAACGCGAGCCTGAATTTCCAATCGACCGACGCGCAGAACGACGCGCTGGAGATCGCGCTCGATGCGGCCAAGGCCGGGCTCGCCGGGGAGAGCGTGACGCTGGAGCTTTTTTTCAAACCCGATGGCGAATGGGCCGGGCCGCTGGCGATGAAGGCGCGGACGGATGAGCAGGCGGCGGAGTGGGGGATCGAGGCCACGTATTTCGCGCAGCATCATCAGACGTATCTGCACGCGTTTTTCACCGCGCCGGGCGGGCAGACGGAGCACTTCCGCGGCGGGCACTACGGCGCGAGCGCGCAGATTTTCAAAGACAACCTCGCGTGGCGGCACATGGCTTTCGTCCACGATGCGGCGGCGAAAACGCTGACGTGTTACATCGACTGCTATCAGGTGAAGACCATCGCCGCGCCGGGCGAGATGAAATGGGACGCCGCGCCTTTTTGCATCGGCGGCGGGCCGAGGAAATCCGCGTTCGCCGGGAAAATCGACGAGGTGCGGCTGACGCGTGGAGCCCTGCGGCCCGCGCAGTTTCTGCGCGCGCGGGCGGAGCCGATCGAAGGCGTGAGCTACGAGAGCGTGGAAACGGTGCTCCCGCGCGACAGCGGCTACATCGACGCGCGGGAAGCCTTCGGCGCAGTCGGCGACGGCAGGACCGACGACACCGCCGCGCTCAACACCGCCTTTGCCACGCTCGCGAACCGCGTGCCGCTCGCCTACCACACGCTCTACCTGCCGCCCGGCACCTACCTCGTGAGCGACATGCTGCAAAGCGGGCGCTTCTTCACGGTCATTGGCGCGGGTGTGGATAAGACGATCATCAAGCTCCGCGACAAAGCGGCCGGTTTTCAAAACCCCGCCGACCCGCGGCCCGTCTGGCGCGCGAGCAGTACGAAAGGTGCGCCGGGTTCAAACGGCGCGGTCAATGGCAGCTCGATTTCGCTCTACATCAGCGGCCTCGCCATCGACACCGGCAAGGGCAACCCCGGCGCGAAGGGCCTCGAATACCACTCGAATAACATCGGCCGCCTGGAAGACGTCCACATCCGCAGCGGCGACGGCGCGGGCGTGGTCGGCCTCGACCTCACGCACAAGACCAACGGCCCCGCGCTTATTGACCGCGTGCGGGTGAGCGGCTTCGACTACGGCATCACTTCCGCGTGGCAGGAATACTCGATGACCTTCGAGCACATCACCCTCGATGGGCAGCGCAAAGCCGGGATCAAAAACAACGGAAACATCCTCGCCATCCGCGATCTCCGCAGCGCGAACAAAGTCCCCGCGCTGCTCAGCGAGGGGGCAAACTCCATGATCACGCTCCTCGATTCCGCGCTCATCGGCGGCGCGCGCGACACCGCGGCGATCCGCACCGAGGGCGCGCTCTACGCCCTGCGCGTGAAGACCGACGGCTACAAGGCGGCGGTCGAAAAGCGCGTGCTCACGGATGCGAAAGCGGGGACGTGGAAAAGCGAAACCGTCGCCGGTCCCGTGCTCGACGAATTCATCGGCGATCAAGCCGTCATCGGCCACGGACACCCGCAGGGCGCGCTCAAGCTCCCCATCGAAGACACGCCCGAAGTCCCGTGGGGCGACCTCCGCAAAGACTGGGTGAACGTGCAAATCTTTGCGCCGAAAAAGACCGGCGACGACTGGGCTCCCGCCATCCAGGCCGCCCTCGATTCCGGCGCGAAGACCGTCTATTTCCCACGCGGCGACTATTCCGTGGAGAGCAGCATCCATCTTCGCGGAAAGACCGAGCGCCTTTACGGAATGCACGCCGGCATTGGCCGCGCGAAAGGTTTCACCGGCGACGAACCCGCGCTCATTTTCGACGAGCCCGATGCCGCGCGCACCGTCGTCATCGAGCGCCTCGCCATCGCCGGCCTGCGCCATGCCTCACCCGCCACTTTGGTTTTGAAAAGCGCCGGCCCCGGCCGCTACACGAACGCCCCCGGCTGCGGGAAACTTTTCCTCGAAGACCTCGGCGACGCCGACTTCCACTTCGACCATCCGCAAAAGGTCTGGGCCCGCCAATGGAACCCCGAACTCCACGGCGAAGGCCCCTGCATCACCAGCCACGGCGCGACCATCTGGTGCCTCGGCTTCAAGACCGAATACGAATCCAGCAAGCTCTGGGCGGACTCCGGCGCGCAGACCGAAATCCTCGGCGCCTTCATCTACCCCATCGGCAAAATCCCCGCCGACCGACCCATCTTCAAAAACACCGACTCCAAGATGTCCCTCATTTACGGCACCAGCGTCTATCAGTCCGACCACCAGCTCCACATCCTCGACACCGCCGGCAGCGACGTGAAACAGATCGGCAAAGACGCGCTCCAATGGTTCGGCAGCCGCGCCCGCATGGACCTCTTCACCAGCGACGCCACGGGCCAGTGACGCGCGCGGACGCGGGAATCTGGTTTTTTTCCTCTCGGCGAGTCCGGGGAAAATGTTACTCCTCGCCCCATGAGCGCCGAAGCCGACCTGCTGAAAGAAGTCCCGCTGTTCCATCTCCTCGATGAGCACGAACGCACCGAACTGGCCGCCCAGCTCGATGTCGTCCACTTTGCCGCCATGGGTCGCCGCTGCGCCGCACGCGCGATGCGGTAGAGGCTCACGCTGCGGAATCTTTCCGCGCGTTCAGTAACTCACGCCACGGGTTCCATTTCACACAAGCGGTCGCGTAGCCCAACTGGAAGAGGCACGGCGTCGAGAACGCCGCCAGTGCTGGTTCGACGCCAGCCGCGACTACCACTTTGAATCCGAAACTTTGGTAGTGAAGCCGCCGCCTTTTAAGCGGCTGAGGAGGGTGCAAGTCCCTACGGGTTCACCGCTCTTGCGGCATTGTCGAGATTCAGCGCAGGGTGCGGAGGTAGGTCGTGAGAGCGGCGATGTCGGTGGCTGAATACTTCTTCGCGAAGGAGGGCATTTCGCCGTGGATACCCTGGCGGATGACGGTGGCGATTCGAGCGTTGCTGATGCGCAATCCGTAGAGATCGGAGCCGTCGCCGCTGCCTTTGGCGTCGTCGCCGTGGCAATGCGCGCAACTTTGGACAAACAGGGCGCGGCCCGCCGGCGTGGGGCGGATAGGAGGCGGTTCAGTCTGCTGAACGCCCAGCGCTCCCGGCGCGATAGCTATAGCCACTGCGAAGGCACTGCCGATCGAGATCACGGGAACGATGAACGACAGTAACAGCGCGTGAGTTTCCAAAGCCATCTTCATAACTGCCATCAACCTTCGCTCAGGAGTTCGCCGCCCCAGTAGCCTGCCCCACTTACCAGGGCCGCGGAGAGGATCATTAAGACTAGATAGATGGTCGCGGATTTCCGCGAAGGCTCGGCGCGGGCAGCCATCCGCCATGTGGCCAGGCCGGTCATTAGTGCGAAGGCGGGCCAGACGAATTGGTGATGATGGAGCAGGGCGGCGTGTCCCCAGATCAGGCCTTTCGTCATGACCAGGCCGGTTAGGACCGCGGCATAGCTGCCGAGCGCGCCGAGCACCATAGTGACCGTGCCGACGGAGCGGGAATTCCGCCGCCGCCCGGCATCCTTGCTGAAAAAACTGACACCATCGCAAAGCGCAGACACCAGCATGAGAGCGATGGGGAAGTGCGTCGAAGCGCCATGCAGCTTCGCCCAAATGGAGGGCTCGATCATCAGTTGATATTAGCTCTTGCCGGCCAGCGTGGCATCGACAATGGCCAGCGAATGGGAAGTCTCAACATAAGTAACCGATGTCAGTCCGAGGTAGGTGCGCAGCTTCTCGGCGGGCACCAGCATCGGGCCAGCCTTGGGAGCCTTGCCGGGTTCAGGTTGCGGGAAGGCGGTGGCGCGGGCGGTGTGGAAGGTGATGTTCCCTTCGATTTTTTGCATGGCCTGATGAATGTGGCCGTTGAGCACGGTGACGGAGCCGAATGGCTTGAGCATCGCCAGCGCGAGCGCGGAGTCGTCCGTGCCCCAGCCCCATTGCGGGTAGATCGTCCAGAGCGGAATGTGCGCGAAGACCACGATGGGTGTGCTTTTTGAAAGGCCCGCCAAATCTTTTTGCAACCAGTCGAGCTGCTCCTGCCCGAGCACGCCCAGGCCGCCTTCCTTGATCGTGGCCACGTTCACGAGCCCGATGAAATGCACGCCCTTCTGATCGAAGCTATACCAGCCGGAACCCTTCGTGCCCTTGCCAAAGCGCTCCAGATATTGCGCGCCGTTGTCGCTCAATACGTCGTGCTCGCCGGGCACGTAAAAGACCTGCTTGGTTTTGCAATCCTTGAGCATCTGCTGGAGATCGTCGAACTCCGCGGCCTCGGAAAGATGCGTGAGGTCGCCGGTGTGCAGGATGAAATCGGGCGCCTTGGGCTGCGCGTTGATGCGCGCGATGGTCTCGCGAAACGTCGCCGCGACATTGGGATTCGCCGGCTTGTTGAAACCGATGTGGCTGTCGCTGATTTGCACGAACGTGAAGTCGGCGGTCGCGGCAGGTTCGGCGGCGCTGAGCATGCGCGAACCGAGGACGCCGCTGCTGACTGTGAAGACGACGCCGGTGCCGGCCCAGGCCATGCACTTGAGGAAGCCGCGGCGGTCGAGGGTGTCTTCGTGATGATTTTGCGTGATGATGTCGGACATAAGGAGATGGCTGGTTCGGGTTTCGGATGGGGTTTCGCGAGCAAAGTGGCTCGACTTACCCGTGAAGACCGGATCGCCGCCGGAAAAATTCCACGATTTGCGCCAGTATTTCTTTCGGGAATAAAATCGGACGGGGGTTAGTCTTGCACTCATCCGGGGAACTTCCCCGCCACTCGTGGACCACGACATCAACGATCAATTCGAGCAACTCGTCCTGCCTCATCTCGACGCGGGCTTTAACCTCGCGCGCTGGCTCACCGGCAACGACAGCGATGCCCATGATGTGACCCAGGACGCCTGTCTGCGGGCGCTCAAGTTTTTCTCCGGCTTCCGCGGCGGCAATGTGCGCGCGTGGTTCCTCACCATCGTCCGCCACACGACGTGGACGTGGCTGCGCCGCGAACGCGGTCACCGCGAGGAAATGGAATTCGACGAGGAACTCCACGGCGGTGAGGACTTTTCCACGAACCCGGAAATGGTGCTCATGCGCAAGGCCGACATCGAAGCCGTGCGGCAGGCGATCGAGACCCTGCCGCCGGAGTTCCGCGAAGTGCTCATCCTGCGCGAACTCGAAGACTGCACTTACAAAGAGATCGCCGGGATCGCGGGCATCCCGGTCGGCACCGTGATGTCGCGTCTCTCGCGTGCGCGCCGTCAATTGCAAACCGCCTTAGCCACTCATCCGCACCCAGGAAGCCACCCGTGAACTGCCAGCAAGTCCAAGCCCTCATCCATGCGCATCACGACGGCGAATTGGACGCCGCGAATACGCTGCAAGTGGATCAACACCTGACCGATTGCCCGCAATGCTTTGGCCTCGCGCGAAATCTGGGCACGCTGCGTGTGCTGCTGCGCGACGACGCCCTGCGTTTCCGCGCCCCGGCGGAATCGCGCCGCAAGATCCAGGCAACGCTCGCCGACACCATGCGAGCCGGGCGGGATGCGACGCGCGGGCCGCTGGCGTGGTGGCACATCGGCCTGGCAGCGGTCGCACTCATAGCGGTTTTTTTCGCGTTCCAATTTTGGCCCTCTCGCTCGGACGAAAGGCTGCTCGCCGAACTCACCTCGAGCCATGTGCGCTCGCTCATGGCCGCGCATCTTACCGACGTCGCGTCGGGCGATCAGCACACGGTCAAGCCGTGGTTCGAGGGCAAACTGGACTTTGCGCCAACGGTCAAAGACCTGCGCGAATCCGGCTTCCCTTTGCTCGGCGGACGCCTCGACTATCTCGCCGCGCGGCCCGTCGCCGCGCTCGTCTATTCACGGCAAAAGCACCTCATCAATCTCTTCGTCTGGCCCGCGGCCCGGCCCGGCCCCGACACCACGCCACACGCCGCTGAGCGCAATGGCTATCATCTCATCCAGTGGTCAAGTCAGGGCCTGACTTACTGGGCCGTGAGCGATCTCAACGAGAAGGAACTCATGGATTTTGCCCGGGTGTTGTCAGGCGCGTGAGCGTTCGCGTCGCGTCGCGTTCAACGCGGGAATCGGGTGACGGCTGTGCGGTGGTCTTAGAGGGTGTACCGGAAGTCCGCATTATGGAGATTATAAATGTGCTTTTAGGGAGGTCTTTGAGAGAAGCTCTGGATGCAAGAAATGCCGAGTCCGCCAAGTGATCCGAC
>JAYWEP010000090.1:0-9749 GCA_043779205.1 Chthoniobacter sp.
ACCGGAGTTTCGCTTGGGGCGAAAGCGGCGGGCGAAGCCCATTGACAGTCGCTCCACGACGGCTACGCCGCCGGCGTGAAGCCTAGGACGATGTCGAAACGGGCGGCAAGCTCACCGGCCCTGGCGTCTTTGAGCGGCGCGAAATCGACGGTGATGGCCGCGCGCTGCGCCTCGTCCCGGACGCTGCGCCAGATGCCGTCGCGCTCGTTGGACGGCTCGCCTTTGATGTAGCACTGCGTCGTCCATTTTTCGCGGCCCTTCATCTTGACGGCGTAGTGAACATGCGGGCAGCGGCCCGGATAAGAGACGGGCTTGATCGTGCGGAAAAGATACTCGCCGGTGCTGCCGGTGACGAAGCGGCCGAAGCCCTGGAAATTCTTGTCGCGATGCTCGGCGTTGCCGGTGCCGCTGTGGAGGTATGCGCCGCCGTGGTCGCACTGCCAGATTTCGACGGTGGCATTGCGAATGGGCGCGCCGCTGGCGTCGAGGATGCGTCCGCTGAGGTAGGTGATCTCGCCGGTGGCGGGCGTGAGGCTGTCGTTGACGATGATGAGGTCGTTGTCCGTGTCGAGGGGGAGATGGTCGGGGTAAAACGGCCCCTCGGTTTGCGGCGGCGTGCGGAGGAGTTCCTCGGCGAAAGCGCCGGGCGTGGCAAGGAGGGCGAGGGCGAGGCCGCTGCGGGTGAGGAAGCTGCGGCGGTCGTAGGAAGTCGGGAGGAGGATCGGAGAGGTTTTCATGGGCGGAGGGTTGGAGGCTCAAACTGCGCGAAGTTGGGGAAGTTTCAAACTCCGTCGCGCGCGGCGTTCAGCGCGCGAGCAGGCTGAGGATGGCTTTCTGCGCGTGGAGGCGGTTTTCGGCCTGGGTGAAAATGGTGTCGGCGTGGGCTTCGAGCACGTCTTCGGTGATCTCCTTGCCGCGGTACGCGGGCAGGCAGTGCATGACGAGCGCGCCGGGTTTTGCGCGGGCCACGAGCGCGGCGTCGATCTGGTAGCGGGCGAATTGCGCGGCGCGATAGGCGGCTTCGTCCTCCTTGCCCATGCTCACCCACACGTCGGTGTAGAGCACATCCGCGCCGGTCGCGGCGGCTTCGGGATTCTCGGTGACGATGAGCCGCCCGCCGCGCGCGTTTTCGTACACGGCTTGCGTTTCGCCAGCCACAGGCGCGGGCGTTTTCACCACGGGAAAAGCGCGGGCGACGATCTCCGGCGCGGGCTGAAAAGCGCGGGGTGCGGCGATGCGCAGCTCGAACTCGAGCTTCGATGCGGCCCAGAGCCACGAGGCCGGCATATTGCACGCGCCGTCGCCGACGAAGGTCACGACCTTGCCCGCATAGCCGCCAAGCTTTTCCACGATGGTCTGCAAGTCCGCAACGATCTGGCAGGGATGCTCGCCGTCGGTCAGCGCATTGATCGTGGGGATGCCAGAGTATTGCGCGAAGTCCTCGACATCGCTCTGCGCGAAAGTGCGGATGACTGCGCCGTGGATCATGCGCCCAAGCACGCGGGCGGTGTCCTTGATCGGCTCGCCGCGGCCGAGCTGGATCTCGCTGGCGTTGAGAAAAAGGACATCGCCGCCGAGTTCGCGGATGCCGACTTCGAAGGAGACGCGGGTGCGCGTGGAGCTTTTGGAAAACATCAGCGCCCAGCACTGGTGGCGCAGCGGATGCGCGGCGTGATGCCCGCGCGTGGCCTTCATCTCGGCGGCGAGGGCGAGGATAGCGTGCAGCTCGGCGACGGTCGCCGACTCGATGGAGAGGAAGTTTTTCATGGCGGAAGGTCAGGCGGAAAAGCTGGCGAGTGTCGTGCGGAGAATCTCCACCGCCTCGTCGATCTCGGCGCGGGCGACATTCAGCGGCGGGAGCCAGCGCACCGCGTGGGTGCCGCTGGGGACGGTGAGCAGACCGGCGGCGTGGAGCGCTTCGACGACGAAAAGCGACGGTGTTTTTCCCGACGGAATCGCCGGCACGCGCGTGGCAAAATCCGGCACCAACTCGAAGGCGAGCATCAAGCCGACGCCGCGCACATCGGCAATGAGCGGCGAGCCGAGCGCCCGCAACTGCGCGAGCGCGTGCGCCCCGATGGAGCGCGCATTTTCCAGCATCCCCTCCTCCTCGATCACGGCCAGCACTTCATTCGCGCCCGCGCTGACGAGCGGCGTGCCGCCAAAGGTCGTGCCGTGCGAGCCGGGCCCGAGCAAATCGCAGAGCGCGATGGTCGCGCCGGTCTTGAGCGTGACCGTGCGCTCGCTGACCCAGATCGCGCCGAGCGGGAACCCGCCGGCGATGCCTTTCGCCCAGCTCACCGCGTCGGGCATCACGCTGGCGTCGCCGAGGAGCGTCTTCCAGGCGCACCAGTCGCCGGTGCGCCCGAGGCCGCACTGCACTTCGTCAAACATGAGCAGCAGGCCGTGCCGGTCGCAGAGTTCGCGGGCCAGTTTCAAAAACGCCGCGCTCGCCGGATGCACGCCGCGCTCGCCCTGGATCGGCTCCATGAGCACCGCGACCACGCCGGGCTCCTGCACCGCGGCGAGGAGCGCGGGGCCATCGTTGAAAGGCACATGCTGAAAGCCCTCCACCGCCGGTTCGAAACCCTTTTTCACTTTCTCCTGCCCGGTCGCGGCGATGCCCGCGAGCGTGCGTCCGTGGAAGGAACCTTCCATCGTAATGATGCCGTGGCGGTTCGCGTCGGTGGCGATCATTTCACCGACGCTATGCTTCGGCGCGGGCGGCACGCCCTCGTTGCCAAATTTGCGCGCCAGCTTGTAGAGCGCCTCATTCGCCTCGGCCCCGCTGTTGCAGAAAAAGACTTTGCCCGCCGCGCCGACCAAGCGCACCAGCCGCTCCGCGAGCACCGCCTGCGGGCGCGTGTAGTAAAGATTCGACGTGTGGACGAGCGTGCCAAGCTGCTCGCGCATGGCCGCGAGCACGCGCGGATGGCAGTGCCCGATGGAGGTGACGGCGATGCCCGCGCCGAAATCCAGATAGCGTTTTCCGTCCTCATCCCAGACCACGCTCCCGAGCCCGCGCGCGAGGCGCAGGTCGAAGCGGCCGTAGGTCGGGATGACGTAGCGGTCGTAGAGTTCGCGGGTCGTCGGGGCGCTCATGGTGGGCGGAAAAAGCGCGGACACTACGCCCGCAGCGCGGGATTGCACCGACAAAATGCGGCGGTTCGCCCGCCGGGTTTTCCTTTTCAAAAGCATCCGCAATCCGCGACAACCACGCCCCTCACCATGAAACGCCTCCTTCCCCTCGCCCTCGCCCTCGTCCTCACCGCTCTCGCGCACGCCGCGCCGGGGCCGCTCCGCGTCCTGTTCGCCGGCAAAGGCGATGACGCGGGCGGGCGGCATTGCCATGTGCTCATGCGCGAACTCGGACGCGAGGCGATCTGGTTCGACTACGTGGAGGACAAGGCCGCGCTCACGCCCGAGTGGCTGGCGCAATGCGACCTCGTGCTGCTCGATGCGCCGCGGGAAGATTTTCCGGCGCTCGCCAAATTCGACGCGCAGCGTGTGGTGACGGCGGAGTTTGCCGGTGACGACAAAGCGTGGGGCTCGGCCGAGTTTCTCGCGCCGCTGCGGGCGAAAATCCTCGCCGCCGCGGGCGCTGCGCGCCGCAAGGAATACGAGGCCTTTCTCGCGCAGCGGGAGCCGGAGGTGCGCGAGCCGAATCCGAACGTGGCGAACTACGAGAAGCGCCCGGAGCCGCTGACTTTTCAGCATCCGTTTTCGGTGAAGGGCTCGATGGAGCGCACGCAGGTCCCGGCGGATATGAAGCTCGTGCTTTTCGCCGGCGAACCGGACATCGCGAAGCCCATCGCCTTTGCGTGGGACGAGCGCGGACGGCTGTGGGTGGCCGAGACGCGCGACTACCCACACGGCCTCGCGCCCGATGGCGAGGGCCACGACGACATCAAGATTTGCGAGGACACGGATGGCGATGGCAAGGCGGACAAATTCACGGTTTTCGCGGACCACCTGAACATCCCGACGAGCTTCACCTTTGCCAATGGCGGGATCATCGTCGCGCAGCCGCCGCGCTTCCTTTTTCTCAAAAGCACGAAGGGCGACGACCACGCGGATGTGCGCGAGGAAATCATGACCGGCTGGGGCATCGGCGACACCCACGGGCAGGCGGGCAATCTGCACTATGGCTACGACAACTGGCTCTACGGCTGCGTGGGCTACGATGGCTTCAAGGGCACGGTCGGCGGCAAGCGGCTCGACTTCACGATGGGCACGTACCGCTTCCGCGCGGATGGGTCGGCGCTGGAGTTTTTGCATCAGTTCACGAACAACTCGTGGGCGCAGAGCTTCAACGCGGCGGGCGATGATTTCGGCGGCACGGCGAATGGCGCACCGATTTTCTACGGCGGCATCCCGGCGACCATCGTGCCGCCCGGCATGCGGGCGATGACGGCGAAGAAAATCAACACCGTCGATACCGCGCACACGATCACGCCGAACTACCGGCAGGTGGATGTGATGGGCGGCTACACCGCGGCGGCGGGCGCGTCGTTCATCTACTCGCGGAATCTCCCGCCGCGCCTGCAAGGGAAAGCGATGGTCTGCGAGCCGACGATGAAAATCATCCAGCTCATGGACGTGCAACCGAGCGGCGCGGGCTACGTGGCCAAGGATGGCTTCAACCTCGTGGCGAGCAGCGATGAATGGATGTCGCCGGTCTTCGCGGAGGTCGGGCCGGATGGCGCGGTGTGGTTTGCGGATTGGGAAAATTTCATCATTCAGCACAACCCGACACCGACCGAAGAACGCGGCGGGTACAAGGCGGAGACGGGTGTGGGCGGCGCGCATAAGAACGATCTGCGCGATCACGAACGCGGGCGGATTTATCGCGTGGTGTGGGACAAGGCCGAGAAGCCTGCGCCAGACCTCGTGCGCGAATTCTTTAGCGGCACGCAATACGACCGACTGCAAAAGCAACGGCTCATCGTTGAGAATAAAATAACGGACCTCGTCCCGCCCCTCACCGCGATGGTGAAAGCGAATGATGGCAAAGTCGGCGCAATCCACGCGCTCTGGGCAATGCACGGACTCGGCAAGCTCGACGAGGCGACCCACAAAGCCGCGCTCCTCGCCAAAGACCCCGCGCTCCGCCGCAACGCCATCCGCGCGCTCGGCAGTGACAGCGCGGCGCAGGCGCTCTTCTTCGGCAGCGGCGTCGTCAGCGACCCCGACCTCACCACGCGCCTCGCCGCGATGGTCAAGCTCGCCGAGTTTCCCACCACGCCGGAAATCAAAACCCTCACCGTCCGGCTCGCCGCCGATCCCATCGTGAAAGCCGACGAATGGCTCGCCGAAGCCGCGCGCATTCTCAGCAAGAAACACCAGACGCAAATCTACAAGGACGGCCCGAACCTGCTCCCCAATCCCGGCCTCGAAACGCTCGCCGCCGACGGCCTGCCCGAAGGCTGGAAGCGCCGCGACTACGGCAACCGCCCCGGCAACGCGGGCGCGGAATGGAAGACCGTCACCGGCGAGGGCAACATCCATTCCGGCACGAACGCCCTGCGCTGCATTGCGCGCGAGGAGGCTGACACCAGCTTTTTCGCCGACGTGACGCTCAAGCCGAACACCGAATACAAACTCAGCGCGTGGATCAAAGGCCACGGGCTGCGCGGCAAAGTGAGCCTCAACGACAATGTCACGCACCACGAAACGGAAAAGGTCACGCGCGAGAGCGACTGGATCGAAGTCGAAACGACTTGGAACAGCGGCGCGGAAACCAAGGCCAGCATCAACCTGCTCCTCGTCGCGAAGGGCGACGGTTACTTCGACGACGTGAGCCTCGTGGAACTCCTCCCCATCGGCGAGGACGCGCTCATCGCCGGCGATGCGAAACGCGGTGAGGAAATCTTTTGGAAACACCCCGTGGCCGCGTGCATGAACTGCCACATGCTCGGCGGCAAAGGCAGCACCGTCGGCCCCGCGCTCGACGGCATCGCCACGCGTCAAAGCGCGGCTTACATCACCGAATCCCTGCTCGAACCGAACAAGGTTTTGGCCAAAGGCTACGAAGCGCTCGGCGTCTCGCCGATGCCGCCGATGGGCCTCATCCTCAAGCCGCAGGAACTCGAGGACATCAAAGCCTTCCTGCAAACGCTGAAGCAATGAGGACGGCGCTCTGAGAGGCTGTGAAATCAGTGGCGTTGGTGGATGGCGTCGCTCCGCGCGCCATGCCCACAACCTGCGCGCAGCGCCCATCATGCTTCACGCGTGGATCTGGAAAATGCGCCTTCGGCGGAGGGTTTCACATGGCGCGCGGAGCGACGCCATCCACCGGCACGCCCTTTGAGCCAGCCATCCGATTTACCACCCGCCAGCGCGTGGACCGTCCTGCGCCAGCCGCAGTTCGCCCGCTACATGGGCGGCGAAGTCATTTCCCTGCTCGGCACCTGGATGCAGATGCTCGCGCAGGGCTGGGTCGTCACCGCGCTGACGACGAGCGCCTTCACCCTCGGCCTCGTGAACTTTGCCTCCGGCATCCCCATGCTCGCGCTGACCATGTACGGCGGCGCGCTCGCCGACCGGCACGACAAGCGCCGCATCCTCATCGCCACGCAAATCGTCCAGGCCGCGCTCGCCGTCGCCGTCGGCTGGCTGGTCGCCACGGGACAGGTGCGGATTTTCCACATCGTCATCGCGGGCATGTGCCTCGGCATTTCCACGGCATTTGAAATGCCCGCCGCCTCCGCGCTCGTGCCGGACCTGGTCGGGCGCGAGCAGCTCTCCGCGGCCATCGCCGTGGACCGCTCCATCTTCCACGCCACCCGCCTCGGCGGCCCGGCGCTCGGCGGCTGGGTCATCGGGCACTTCGGCACGGCGGCGGCGTTTTACCTCAACGCGCTGAGCTTCGGCGCACTCATTGTCGCCCTGCTCACGCTGCACCCGCGTCCGCGCGGCACGGACGAGGAGGAGCGCCAGCGGCAGACCGGCATGAAGGAAGGCTGGGCCTTCGTCCGCGCGGATCGGCCGAGTTTCACGATGCTCACGCTGATGGCGATTTCCACCATCTCCATCTCGCCGTTTTTCATGATCCTCATGCCGCTCTACTCGCGCCATGTGCTGCACATCGCCGCGAGCCAGCACGGGCTGCTCATGGCGTCGTCGGGCATCGGCGCGTTTGCCGGCTCCCTCTGGCTGCTCTCGATCCGGCGGGAAAAGCGGGGCGCGTGGCTGCGCGCGGCCGTGGCCATGATCGTCGTCGCCATGTCCGGTCTTGCCGCCGCGCAGACGCTCGTCCACGCCATCGCCGCCATGATCGCGCTCACGCTCGGCACCTCCACGCTCTTCGGCCTCGCCAATACCATCGTGCAGGAGCGCGCGCCCGACGCCCTCCGCGGACGCGTCTCCGCGATTGTCGGTCTGAGCTTCTTCGGCGTGCTGCCGTTCGCGGGCCTGCTCGTCACGGAATTTGCCGACCTCGCCGGCCTGCGCATGGCCATGGGCGCGGGCGCGGCGGGCTTCGCGGTGGCCGCATTTTTCGTGCTCCACCGCTACCGCCGCTGCACCGCGGAGGAGCGTGGCCCGGCGGCGGAAAAGTGATCGCACCCACGGCGCGCGCGCCGTTTTACGCGAGGCCCGACATCGGACAGCCGCCCGGCGCTTTCGCCCCGAGCCGGTGATGGCTCGAGGCCTCGTATTCGCGACCCGCGCCCGCCAGCACGCCGACCCGCAAATCTTCCGGGAGACACGCATCGATCTTGAACGTGGCTCGGACGCAGCCGTGATCCTTCGCATGCACGCCGCGCAGGATGGGTTCCGGTGCGGGATAACGCCGATCGAGCTGCCGGATCGTCAGCGCCGCGATCTTCGCGATGTTGGCGGCTTCGTCCGCGGGGATGTGTTCGAGTTCAGGCATAACGATTTCCTTTCGCAGCTCTCAGATGGACTTGAGGTATTCCAGCAGCGCCTTGCGGTCATCGGCGCTCCGCGTCGTGCCGCAATCGTGGCCGGAGTTGGAGTTGCCAGCGCGCGCGGTGTCGAAGGTGAAAGTGCCGGGAGCATCGGCGGTCTGGAAACCGACGTTCTGCGGATCGAACTCGCGCCGGCCAACCGCAAACTTTTTGCTCCGCTGCTCCGGCGGGAGGAGCAGCTCGCTGAGGTTCGGCACGGAGCCATTGTGGAGATATGGCGCAGTCGCCCAGATGCCATTCAGCGGGCGCGCTTTGTACTGCAGCTTCGGCCCTTCGCCGTCGCGGCTCATCAGCGCCTTGGCGTCGATTTTCCGATTCACCAGCTCGCCCTGGAGGCGGATGAACCGCTCCTTTTCACTCCCGCCGACGCGCAACGGCACGAGCTCGCCGATGAGCGTGCGGAGCACCGTATTGGTGACGATCCCCAGCGCGGGCGCTTCGTCGCCGAAACGGTCGCCGGCAATGACGTATTCAAACGTGCCTTTGAGGAAGCCGGTTTTGCCGCGGCCATTCGTTGCGCTTGTCCACGAGGGTCAGGGCGTTGTTGAAAATGCGGCCAAAGGCATCGAGCCGCGCAAAGCCGTAGGGCACGCTGGAGGCGTTCACTTGGTCGTGGGGTTTGGGTGAACGGGGAATGGCTGGCCGGTCGGGTTTGCGGCGACCGCCGCCTTTACGAAATGCGCGCCTCGGAGGAGTCATCAATGACCGGAACCCTCATGACCGGGAAGATGCCGGGAGCCTTTCCAAATTGGCAAGCACGAAGTCAAATGGTGCCGTTCCCGTGTTCGCGCGAGAGCCGGGAATGACTTTCTCCAGATGCCCTAAAATTGCGCGAGGAAGCGCTGGTCGTTTTCGGTGAAGGCGCGGATGTCGGGCGTGCCGGACATGATCATGGCGAGGCGGTCGAGGCCGAAGCCGAAGGCGAAGCCGGTGAAGCGCTCGGGATCGAAGGCGGTGTCGCCGCGCTGCGCATTGATCGACTCGAAGACGGCGGGATCGACCATGCCGCAGCCGGCAATTTCCAGCCAGCGGTCGCTCGCGCCGAGCGCGCGGGTTTTGATGTCGACCTCGAAGCTGGGCTCGGTGAAGGGGAAAAAATGCGGGCGGAAACGGAACTGGGCGTCGGGGCCGAAAAGCTCGCGGAAGAAAAATTCGAGCGTGCCTTTGAGGTCGGCGACGCTGACGCCTTCGGCGACGTAAAGGCCCTCCATCTGGTTGAACTGCGCGAGGTGGGTGGCATCGACTTCGTCGCGGCGATAGGCGGCGCCGGGGGCGATGATGCGGATGGGCGGCGCGCACTTTTCCATGGTGCGAATCTGGACGGTGCTGGTGTGCGTGCGCAGCAGGCGGCCGTCGGGGAGGTAAAAGGTGTCCTGCTCGTTGCGCGCGGGGTGGTCGGCGGGGGTGTTGAGGGCGTCGAAGCAATGCCACTCGGTCTCGATGTCGGGGCCGTCGGCGAGGGCGAAACCCATGCGGCGGAAAATCTGGATGGCGCGATCCTGGAGCTGGGTGATGGGGTGGAGCGAGCCGGTGTGCGGGGCGATGCCGGGCAGCGTGGCGTCGATGCCCGCGAAGGCGGCGGCGTCGGCATTGGCGGCGAGCGCGGCCTTGCGCTCGTCGAGCGCGGTGGTGACGGCGTTGCGCGTTTCGTTGAGCAGTTTGCCGATGCGGGGCTTGTCGTCTTTGCTCAGCCCCTTCATGCCTTCGCTGATCGCGGTCAGGTCGCCGGAGCGGCCCAGATACTTGATCCGCGCGGCTTCGACGGCGGCTTCATCGGCGGCGGCGGCGATCTCGGCGAGGGCGGCGGTGCGGAGTTGG
>JAYWEP010000091.1:0-5080 GCA_043779205.1 Chthoniobacter sp.
CAACTTCACCTTCGGCGTGAACAACGGCAGCGGCACCTTCAGCGGCGTGCTCGCCAACAGCGTGAGTCCAGGAAGCTTCGTGAAAACCGGCACCGGCACGCAGACCCTTTCTGGCACGAACACCTACACCGGCACGACGACCATCAACGGCGGGCGCCTAGTCTATCAAAACACCTACGCTTCCGCTTCGCATGTGATTGCCTCCGGGGCGACCTTGGAATTCAATGTGGCCAGCGGCGGACTTGATGGCGGGACCACTACCTTCAGCGGAGGGGGCACTATCGTAAAGTCTGGGGGTGGCGATCTTTATTGGTCGGCAAGCGCGGCGACCTTTGCGATGGGTGCAGGATCCCTGATCGATGTGCAGGCCGGAACATTCGGGGTCGGTTATAACGGCAACGAAAACATGACCAACTCCCTAGCCGACCTCAACGTGGCGGGGGGCGCCAGTTTCAACTCGGGTGGGTGCGACGCCTTTGTGAACGCCCTGACCGGGTCGGGCACGATCAGACTCGCCTATGACAACAACAACGCGCGCACCATGACCATTGGGGTGAACAACGGCAGCGGAACATTCAGCGGGGCAATCACCGACGGCGGCATCGGCGGCAACGGCAATGTGGTTAAAACCGGCACCGGCACGCAGACCCTCTCCGGCGCGAACATCTACACCGGCACGACCAATGTGACCGGTGGGACGCTGGTGGTGAATGGCGGGACGATCGCCGGGCCGGGAAAGATCGACATCGGATTGAATGCGGCGACACCGGCGAATTTCACGCTCACCGCAGGCAGCGTGACGGTCGGCGGGCAGTTTGTCATCGGCGCGCATGGCAGCACCGGCACGGCGGCGATCAATGGCGGGGCTTTGCAGGTCAATGCGCCGATCTACATCGGCGGCTACCAAGAGGGCACGGGCACCGGGACGATCACGCAAACGGCCGGCACGGTGACCACGACCGCGGGTGTGGATTTCGGCGGCGGCGGACCGAACAACGGCATCTACAATCTCAATGGCGGCACGCTCACGACACCGGTTCTCTACAAGAACGGCAGCGGCACGGCGACGGTCAACTTCAACGGCGGAACCCTGCGTCCGTCGGCGGCGAACGCGAACTTCCTGCAAGGCCTCACGGCGGCGAATGTGCTGAGCGGCGGAGCGATCATCGACACGAACAGCTTCGCCATCACCATCGCCCAGCCGCTGCTCGACGGCGGCGGTGGCGGCGGCCTGACGAAAACAGGCGCGGGCACCCTGACCCTCACCGGCACGCAGGGCTACACCACGCTGACGGCGAACGGCGGCGCGGCCAGCGTGACCAATTTGAACAGCGCCCTCGGCACCGGCGCCTCGACGATCAATGCGGCCGCGACGGTGAACATCAACGCCAGCCAGACCCTCGCGGCGCTGAACATTGCGGACGGCGTGGAGGTGACCTTTGGCGACGGGATGGCATTCGCCGGCGGGCCGGGGAAACTCAGTGCGGTCGGCGTGGTGCCCGAGCCCGGCCCGGCGACCTTGCTGCTTGGCGGACTCGCCGCGCTGCTCGGCGTGCGCCGGCGGAAAGCGTAATCGTTCTATCTCCGCGGTGCCAATGCAGTTGGAATAAGGGGAGCGCGGGCATCCAGCCCGCAGCAGCCGGCATCCTGCCGACTGCGGATGGCGCGCGGACAACTCAGCCAATTCGACCAATGACGCGCCCAAGCCGCCGGCTGGAAGCCGGCTGCTGCGGCTAGGATGGCCTTTTCCATCTGCATGATTCCGGTTCGCCACGCGGGCGAATGTGCTAAGCAACGCGGTGCCATGAAGCTCCCACTCCTCCTCGCGCTCTTCCTAGTCGCCGCCGCGTCCGGTTTTGGCCTGGAGCCGTGGGCGAATGACAAGCTGCCGGTCAAAGATGGCGTGGAGCTGTGGCTCGATGCGGCGCAGCAGCCGGCGGCGCGGGAGGCGCGCAAGCTGCCGGCCCCGGCGGGCGCGCCGGATGTGTGGTTCGATGGCTCGGGCCACGGGCGGCATGTGGCACAGCGCGTGGGGGAGGCGCAGCCGCGGTGGCAGCGCTCGGCGGGCGGGGCGTTCGTGCGGTTCGATGGAAAGGACGACTGGCTCGGCGCGGGGAATCTCAACGCGGGGCTGGAGGCGGCGACGGTTTTCATCGTCGCCGCGCCGCGGGCGAACGCGGGGTTTTATCGCGGGCTGATGGCGTGGGCGGAGACTTCGCGCAACGATTACCAGACGGGCTTGAATCTCGATCTCGGCGGCAAACCCACGCCGACTTTCACCGCGCTGAACGCGGAGGGCGCGGGCTTTGGCGGCGAGCGCAATCTGCTGACGACGCAATATGACTTCGGCACTTTCCACGTCCTCGAACTCGTGAGCGCGCCCGGCTCCGGCGGCGTGCGGCTTTTCGTGGACGGCACGCCCCAGGGCCAGCGTGACCGCGCCGCTTCGACGCTGCAGCTCGACGAAATCGTCATCGGCGCGCGGCTTTATACGAACAACGCGGAGCCGCTCTCGGCGCAGAGCCCGTTCGACGGCGACATCGCCGAGGTGCTCGTCTATGGCCGCGCGCTGGGCGACGACGAGCGGGCGAAGATCGAGCGTTTCCTCGTGGCGAAATACAGCGGGCTGAACTCCGCGCTGGCACCCGGCGAGGTGCGGCTCGTGGCGGTGAACAATCCGCCGCCGGTGCAGATGTTCGTCCCCGGATTTTCCGTGCGCGAACTGCCGGTGCAGCTCTCGAACATCGACTGCCTGCGCTACCGCGCCGACGGTGCGCTCGTGGCCGGCGCGTACGACGGAAAAATCTGGCTGCTGCGCGACACGGACGGCGACGGCGTGGAAGACACCGCGTCGCTTTATTGGGAAAGCCCGGACCTCAAGGCGGTCATCAGCGGCTCCGCCAGGCGCACGACACGCCAGCCCGCGAGCACCGCTTCCAAATACTTTTCGAGATCCGCGAGGAAGCCCGCCGCCCGATTGTGCCGGCCACCACCGGCGATGTAGATTCCGCCCTCGACCTCAATCAGCGTGCGGCTCTCGACGTGCGCGAAATCTGCACGCCACTTGCGCGTCGGATGAAACCGATACTCACGTTCGAGCACGGGGCCGCCGAGAGATTGCCAGTAGAGCAGGAACGTTCGTTCCAGCCGGCAGGACGGGGTTTTGTCGCGGAAGCGGAGACGCATCGCCGTCGCACCGCGTCAACGCCGCGCGCAAATGGTCAGAGCAGCTTCGGCTGCTGCGGGTCTTCAACTTCGCTCTCGATTTCGTCGGTGAACGTCTTCGAGATGCGGCAGGTGACTTTGAGTTTCGGCGGCGATGCGCCGCGGTCGAAGCTCACTTTGAAACCGATGCCGAATTTGCCGTCGTCGTCCTGGGCGTTCTGGGCTTCGCGCCAGTGGGCGCTCATCAGCTCGCGGATGTGGTCGAGGGCTTTCTGTTGTTCGAGGTCGGTGAGGTCGGTGGTCATAGTTCGCGGTGGATGTCGATGATGGGTTGAAGATCGCGTTTGAGGGCGGCGCGCTGCTCCTTGGTCGCCGTCTTGAGCCAGCCCTCGGCCGGCATCCGGCCCCACCAGCCGACGAGGCGGTTCACGAACGGGATGTGGTTCACGATGCCGGCGTCCGCCGGGTCGGCCTGCAACTCTGCGCTGGTCAGCACGCGCCCGACCTCGATGGAGCGTCGCAGTCGGCGCACGCTCATCCGCCGACCGGCCTCGTTCTCGGCGAGGGACGTGGCGATCCATTGCCGTTGATCCGTCGCGTCGAGCCGGGCGAGCGCGCGGTGATGCTCGAAGGAGAGCAGTTCGTGTCGCACCGAACGGGGCACGTTGCGCGCGACGTAGGCGAAGTTGCGCAGCGTGGCGATGTCGAGACGGGTGGCGAGCAGCGCGGCCTGGTATCGCTCATGCGGAACCTTCGCCGGCATGTTCTCGAATCCCGGCAGCGGGCGCTGCGGCGCGAAGCGTTCGCCGTAGATGAGCCAGTCACCGATGGCGAAACCGAGCGCGAGCGCGGCGTCACCGAGATGCGGCGCGAACTCGTTCCATTCCTCGAAGGTCAGGTCGTCGGCGATTTCCAACCCGAGCGTGGTGACGTGGGCTTTAGGATTGATGGTTTCCAAATCGTTCATGGTCTTTGCGGGTTGAGAGCTGGGCGGCCTGATATGCGCGGCGCGCTGTCAAGGAGCGCATCGCGCGCGACGGAAGCAGATGCAGCCGTTCGGTCAGTTCCACGCAGCGTTTGCTCACCGCCGCGCGGGTGACACAGTGTCGGCGGGCGATGTCGGTCATCGTGCCGCCGAGGTAAGAAAAGCCAGTGGCGAGCGCGAGGCACTCAAGGCTGAGGCGCGCGTTGCGCTCCGCGAGCAGCTCGCCGATGAGACGGCGCAGAATGTCGAGGACCGTTTCGTTTTCGATGGCGGCGACTTCGACTGGCACTTCCTCGGCTTCGATCGGCAGCTTGGGTTTCTCGGACGCCTCGGGAAAATCGGCCGCGTCGGTGTCGCCCCAGCCGTAGCCGTCCGCTTCGACTAACGGCTCGGCGAGGCCCAGCTCCGCCATGTGCCGCCGCTCCTCGGGCGGCAGCGAGGCGATCCACGCGCGGTATTCGTGCTTGTGAGCCTCGTCCTTGCGCGTCTGCCGCTTGGCGTAGTCGTCACCCACGGCGGGCCTCCTTTCCTGGTGCGCCGCTGCCGGTGCTGCAAAAATCCCCGGAACCCCCGAAGGGGGTTTCCGGGGAGGGAGTTTTTGCAGCAGTGGCCCGGCAGCTTGTGAATGGTTGCAGCAGCACTTGCAGCATTCTTGCAGCAGTGCGGCATCCCTCTGAAAAAACGCCGGTTGCTGGCGCTTCCGATTCTTGCAGCGGTTGCAGCGCATTGTTGCAGCGGGCCTTGGTAGGCATGTTTGCTGCAAAAAGTGCTGCAAGTAATCCAGCAGTCACGGCGGCACTGGCCGATTTCTTGAATTGTTTCCAATAGCTCCAGACCGAGCGGATCGAAATGCCGAGACGAATGGCGATCTCTTTCTCGTTCTTGCGCGAAACCTCGCCGCCGAAATTCGCGAGCACTTGCTGAAACGCG
>JAYWEP010000092.1:0-12916 GCA_043779205.1 Chthoniobacter sp.
CCCGTTCCTCACTACTTTCTCGCTTTCGCATTGCGGGCATTTCATCCCCGCCTTTTATCGCAATTTGCTTCGCTGTCAATACCTGATGAGCAATCCCCGTTTTTGGAAGAACTGCCGATCCTCCGCGGAGACGGATTTCATCACGGCGAAGGACTGGATTTCATCGCCACCCTGCGGGCCGGTGGAGACGATGCCTTCCCAGATGGTGAGGAGATTCCAATCGGCGAGGCCGTAGCCGAGAAAGAGCCGGGTGGAGGCGGGCAGCCGGCTGGAGACGCAGGTGGGCATGCCCTTGGCGGGATCGTTCCAATTCGCGAGATAGCGGATGTAATCGGCGCGCGTGATGATCATCGATTCGTCGCGCTCTTTGCAGCCGTGCATCTTGTGCAGGATGAGCTGCGGCGGGACGAGGTGAGCCCGGCAGCGCCAGTTCCCGCTGTTGGCCTTGAACTGCTCGTGGACGTGCTTGAAGACCTCGCGCTGGTGGTTGTCGCAGGCAGCCTCGAACAGGCAGTCGTAGTTCGTGGTGAGAACCGTGAAGATGTCCTGAAGCTGCGCAATGACGGTGTGGATGGGCCGGGGGCCGCTGGCCTTGGCGACTTCCTGGCGAAGGAGCCGATCAAGTTGAGTGCGATTGTTATTCCGGCTGTAGAGGAAGCAATCGGCCGCTTTGAAGAGGTCGTAACCCTGGAGCTTCATGGCATCCCGCAAGGCTGCGGAATCCGCGCTGGCCGGATCATCGAGCGCCGCAATTTGAGCGTCCGTGGCCACGCCCGCTTGTCGCAGCAGTGACAGCTTGAGATCCCATCCGCTGGGGATTCCGGGTGCCGAGGAACCATTGAACGCTTAACCCATCGACGCGCCCGCTCCGAAGAAAGGGATGCAATTCCCATCGCGCACAGCCTGAAAGACTCGTCCCATTTCCGGGACGGAAATCTCAGGGTATCCGTGTGGGTCGTAAGGCCTCGCTCAATGGGTCGCGGCGCACCGTCGTGGCGAGACTGACACGGCGGGTGAAGCGATGCCAGCTTTGCCGTGCATGAAATTCGGGGCTGCGGTTAGGTTTTTTGGGAACGGGAGAGGAGACCGTCGAGCATCCACGCGGCGAGGATGCCGCTCCAGCCGGTCGCCACATCATGCCAATCGGATTGGCGTCCGGGAATCCAGTGCTGGAGGAATTCGATGAGGAGGACGAGCAGGAGAAAAAATCCGAGCACGCGATGGTGGCGGTGAAACCACGGCGTGGGCGGCTGCGGGCGAGAGGAACTGCGCAGCCGGAAGCCGAGGCCGGAAAGGATGAAAAACGCGGCGAAGTTGCTGAGGTTGTCGTGCTGGTTCAGCCATTTGGCGACCGGCTCGGGCAGACCGCGCAGGCGCTCGCCGTGAGCCGACGGGCGCAGGGCGAAGAAGAGCGCGAGCGCGAGGGCGGCGGCGAAGAGCAGCGTCAGGGCTGTCGATTTTGGCGGCATGTCGCGGGAGAAGATTCAGCGCGCTTTTTCGCGGGCGGCTTTTTTCATCTCGTAAGTTTTGGCGGCGCTGAGGAATTCGTAGAAACCGTGCAGGCGCGCGAAGTAGAAGCCGGCGCGTCCGTCGAGGAAGCCGCGCTGCCAGATATAGACGAAGAGGAAGCGGAGCAGCCCGCGGCAGGGGAGCCTGTGCGAAAGCTGCTTGAGCGAGCGGCGGAGGCTGACGCGGCTTTTTTGGAGGCGTCCGCCGCTGCCGGAAAGGTGCCGGTCGAGGGCGACGCGGGCCTCCCAGTTGGAGTAGCGGTTGTGCTTCTCGACGAAGACCTCGACGGACGGAAAGGCGTAGTGATCCATCTCGCAGGCGAGGTGGCCGGTCGCGCCCTGGACGACGACATGCTCGTGAACCTCGTTGTCGCCGCTATGGGTGTCGGTGTCGGTGAGTTTTTCGTAGCGGCCGAGGCGGTGTTTGAAGAGGCGCAGATTCCAGTTCGGGTAGTAGGCGTGCTTGAGCCATTGGCCCATGAAGCGGAAGCGGCGGTTGATCCAATAGCCGGCGAGCGGGTGGTCGGGCGGGATGACGATGCGGCGGAATTCCTCGGCGGCGGAGGGCGGCAGGACTTCGTCGGCGTCGAGGATGAAAACCCACTCGTGCTTGAACGGCAGATTCTCGAGCGCCCAGTTTTTTTTCTTCGGCCAGATGCCGCTGAAGGCGAACTGCACGACCCGTGCGCCGTGGTCTTCGGCGATTTTTTGCGAGCCGTCGGTGCTTTGCGAATCGACGACGAAGATCTCATCGGCCCAGGCGACGGAGGCGAGGCAGCGGGGGAGATTGCCGGCTTCGTTGCGAATCGGAATGAGGACGCTCAGCGGGACTTTTTCCATGCGCGCTACGGCAGTTCGAGGCTGACGGAATCGTACATCACATGCAGCCCAGGGCCGGCGGTGGTGGTCTCGACGAGGGTGAGGATGTTGTCGCCGGTGTGGAGTTTGGCGGCGGGGATGGTGGCGTAGCCGACGGAGTATTTGGCGTGGATGGCTTCGCGGAGCAGGGCGTTGCCGCCCTCGGCGGAGGGGACGACGGTGGCGACGGGGCGCGTTTCGTCGTTGGCGAAAATATCGACGCGCCCGCGCTCGGAGCTGGCGAAGGCGAGGACGAGGGTGGCGTCGCCGCGGGGGGCGGCGTCGAGGCGGAAATGGATGCGCCATTTCCACGGGACGAGTTTGGGGCCGGCGGGGTAGCCGCTGTGGGCGTAGTTCCAGTCGGTGGCGGGGTTGCTTTTGCCGATGGTGAATTCGAGCGGGTTGGAAAATTCGCGGGCGAAATTCTGCCAGACGTAGCCGTGGCAGTAGTCCGCGCCGTGGCGGAATTCGCGCGCGGTGCGGTCGGGGATGCCGATTTCCCACGCGAGCTTTGCGCCTTTGTGCGGGACGGTCCACGCGAGGTCGCCGAGCGCGGTGGCGGGGCCGGCGGGGATTTTCACGTCGGCGCGGGTGAACTCACCGACGGCCCCGGTGGTGAAGGCGGAGAGGGTGTAGGTGCCGGGCCGCACGGCGGGAATGGCGAAGCTGCCGTCGGCGGCGGCGCGGGTCCAGTACTGGTAATGGCGCGACTCGTTCTGCCAGTTGCCGCCGGGCTCGGGCTGCGCGAGGCCGACCCACGCATTCGCGGCGGTGAGCGCGGGCTTGAGCGTGTCTTTCACGATGAGCCGCCCGGTGGCGCTGCCGCGCTGGGCGGCGGGCGGATACTCCGGCTGGTCGGCGACCCACGCATACGGCCACGCGGCTTTCTCCTGCCGCACGCGCGCCTTCGCATCCTGCCAGAGCGCGGGCGGGCCGCCGGCGTTCGTGTTGCAGTAGAGCAGATACGGCCCGTAGATTTTGCTCCACTTTTCCCCCGCCGCCACGCGCACCGTGGAGCCGCCGTAGTGGTTCATGCCAAAGTGAATGTGGTTGATGCCGGCGGCGGCGTTGAGGTCCTGCTTGGTCGGGCCGTCGTTGAAAAAATCGTAGCCGCCGCAGACGATCCACGCGCCGAGTTTGCTCTTCGTTCCGGCGTGGCCCCAGCAGCCGATGTCGTAGTAACTGGCGCTGAAATCGTATTTGCAGTCATACGTCCCGGCGCGCACGCCCTGGGTGATTTTCACGATCTCCTTGATCCCCATTTGCTGCGCGGTGCGGTAGTCCGCGGCGGCGGGCATCGGCCAGTTGCGCAGCTCGTCCACGCAGATCCAGTCGAAGAGATTGTCGGGGATTTTCCAGACCATGCGCCACTCGCCGACGCCGGTGGCCGGGTAGCCCGCGGGGTGGTCGAGCACGGCATAGGCATAGATGCCGGAGTCGCCGCGCCGGAGGACGAAATGCACCTCGATGTCGAAAGCCTGCGGCTCGTTTTTCCACACGCGCCGGCAGGCGACATCGACCAGCTCGGGCGTCTGCGTTTTCACGGAAAAAATGCAGCCGGCGGGACTGCGGTAATTGGCCCCGCCGTCCATGCTGAAATAGATATTGCCGCGGCCGGGGCTGACCATTTCGGTGCCGCGGAATTTCAGCGAGGCGATGCTTCCGCCGGCTTTGTTGATGGTCGCGGTGACGGTGCCGTTGTCGAGGATGGCGACAGGGCCGCGGTCCTCCAACTTCACGGTCTGTGCGCGGGCGGCAGGCGCGGAAATGAGTGCGGCACCGAGGAGCGCGAGCAGACGGAAGGCGGTGTTTTTTCGGAAGTGCAGGAGGCGGAGCATGGAAACCTATCCTGCCTGCGGAGGCGGGTAGTGCGAGCCTCCAGTTTCAGCGGAAAGAATTGCGGAGGATATTGCTGGCGAACCAGAGGATCGCGGCGGGGCCGGCGAGGAAAGGGAGCACGGCGAGCCAGCGATGGCGCGCGCGGCGGAGCAGCGCGGTCAGGCCGCCGCCGAAGGCGCAGAGGGCGATGACGATGCTGCCGATGAGGAGTGCGCCCATGGGCCACGGCGACAGCCAGGCGAGCACCATCGAGCCCCCATGAAACATTCCCTGATCCTCCTCCTCGCCATCGGCATGGGTCATGCGGCCGCGCAAAGCTCCGGCGCGGACCCGGAGGCGACGCTGCGCAAGCTGCTCGCGCGGGTCGAAAGTCTCGAAGCCGAGGTGCGGCAATTGCGCACGGAAAAGGCGCTCGCCCCGGCGGCCTCCGGCAAGGAGACGGTGCCGCTCGCGGAGAGCGCCGCCGCCGCGCTGGATGGCGTGCCGGGACGCGGCACTTTTCCGCAGTTGAAACTGCGCGGCTTCGGCGACGTGAGCTACCACTGGTCCGATGGCGGCCAGCAGCGGAACGCCTTCCGTCTCGGGCAGCCCGACCTTTTCCTGACCTCGCAACTGGCGGAAAACCTGAGCGTGCTCAGCGAGAATGTGATCGAGGCGGACGACACGGAACACTTCGGCTTCGAGGTCGAGCGGCTGCTGCTGCAGTACACGCCGCGCGAGTATTTCAACGTCGCGGTCGGCCGCTACCACACGGCGATCGGCTACTACAACAACGCCTACCACCACGGGAAATGGCTGCAGACGGCGGCTGAGCGTCCGCACATTTACGATTTTGAAGATAGCGGCGGACTGCTGCCGATCCACAACGTGGGCGTGAGCGTGAGCGGCGCGATCACGCCGGACTTCGAGTGGCTGAACGAAGGCGTGCTCGTGCGCGACGCGAGCGACCGCGGCACCTTCACGACCTTCGGATTTTACACCCAGATCGCGCGCCGCTTCGGCCTGTTCCGGCCCTGCGTCCGCTACGAATACCTGAGCGAAAGCGCGCGCGACCCCATCGTGCTCCTGGCCGGCAGACCGGGGCGCGCGCAGCTTCTCTCGCTCGGCGTGCGCTACGACTTTTCCGAACTCGCCGCGCTCAAGCTGCAATGGGAGCGCGCGTTCGTGGGCCGCGACGACGGCGCGCGCAATGAGCTGACCCTCCAGCTCTCCTTCACTTTCTAAATGTCGCGCCGCGCCTCCATCCTCACGCTCCTCGTGGCCGGCCTCGCCGCGCTGGCCGCGCCGCGCGCCCGCGGGCAGGAGGCGCTGGCGGTGATCGTGAACCGGAGCAACCCGGTGGAAAATGTGACGCTCGAGGAGCTGCGGAAGTTCTGCACCGTCGAGCGCAAATTCTGGAGCGACAACAAGCGCGTGACCGTGGTCCTGCGCGATCCCGGCCAGGCCGAGCGCATGGCCGTGCTCCAGCTCATTTACCGGATGAGCGAAAGCGATTTCGCGCGCTTCTTCCTCCAAGCCGAGTTTACGGGCGAGGTGCAGTCGGCCCCGAAGCGCCTGTCCACGGGCACCGGCGTGCGGCGGTTCATTTTCAATGTGCCCGGCGCGATCGGCTTTGTGCGCCCCGCGGAGGCCGACGCCACCGTGAAAGTCGTCCGCGTGAACGGCTTCGCGCCGGGCGATCCGCAGTACCCGCTCCGCCTGGCGGGCAGCCTATGAAACGCGCGCGCGTCGATCGTTTCACCGGCACGATCATCGCCATCGCCCTCGTGGCGGGCTGCGTGGGCGTGTTCCTTTTCCTCGATCTCTACCGCTCGCAGCAGGACTCGCGGCGCAACTACGCGGGCGCGGTGCATGGGCTCGATCTCATCGGCGAACTGCAATACCAGGCGCAGGAGGCCCGGCGCACGCTGCTCTACGCGCTGAGCACCACGGACAGCAATCTGCAGGTCGGGTACGCCGACCAGTCGCGCGCTGCCGAGTCGCAGGTCGCGCAGCGCCTCGACGAGTATGCGCAGCTCGCGCTCGCGCGAAAGGACGCCGCGCCCGCGGCTCCCCTGGCGAAGGACTGGGCGGCGTATCTCGCGGTGCGCGACGAACTCATCGCCGCGATGCTCGAGGGCGACCCGAAGGCGGCGGTCGCCCGCGACCTGCGCGATGGCGTGCCGGCCTTCAACGCGCTGCGGGTGGATCTCGAGAAGACCAAGGAACTCCTGAAGAAAGACGCCGGCGAGCTCCTGCGCGCCGCGGCACTCGGGATGCCGCCGGGCTTCGAGGTCTTCGTCGCCGCCGCGCGCCGGGGCGAGGCGGAGACGCGCGAGTGGACTTATCTGCGCAAGGATGGCGCGCGGATTCCGGTGTCGCTCACCGTCACCGCGATGCGCGATCACGCGGGCACCGTCGCCGGCTTCATCGGAATCGCCACCGACATCTCGGCACGCCAGCGCGCGGACGGCGAACTGCGGCGGCTCAATGCGCAACTGCTCGAGACTTCGCGCATGGCCGGCATGGCCGAGGTGGCCACCGGCGTGCTGCACAATGTCGGCAACGTGCTCAACAGCGTGAACGTCTCCGCCGGTATCGTCCTGGAAAAGCTGCGCCGCTCGAAGGTGCCGAAACTCGGCCAGGCCGCCGGGCTGCTCACGGGGCGCAACGGCGGCCTCGCGGAATATCTCACGGAGGATGCGAGCGGGCGGAAACTCCCCGGCTACCTGGCGAAGCTCGGCCAGCACCTGGTCGCGGAGAACACCGAACTCCTCGGCGAGGTCGATCAGCTCTCGCGCAACATCGAGCACATTAAGGAAATCGTGGCCATGCAGCAGAGCTACGCGAAAGTCAGCGGGGTTTTTGAGAATCTGCCGGCCGACCGGCTCGTCGAGGATTCCATCGCGATGAACGTCGGCGCATTCGAGCGCCATGGCGTCCTCCTCGACCGGCGCTTTTCCACCGCGCCGCCCGTGCGCGTGGACCGCCACCGGGTGCTGCAAATCCTCATCAACCTCATCCGCAACGCCAAGTATGCGCTCGACGATGCGCAGCGCACCGACAAGCGGATCACCATCTCCATCGCTCCGGCGGACGGGAAGAGCGTGTGCATCGTCGTCGCGGACAACGGCATCGGCATTTCGCCGGAGAATCTCACGCGCGTTTTCGGGCACGGCTTCACCACGCGCCAGGACGGCCACGGCTTCGGCCTGCACAGCGGCGCGCTGGCCACCAAGGAAATGGGCGGCTCGTTGAGCGTCCGCAGCGCCGGCCACGGCCACGGCGCCGCTTTCACGCTCACGCTCCCCATCGCCGCCACCGCATCCCACCTATGAATACTGCCCCGGACGCCTTCATGCCCGTCAACCATCGCATCCTGGTCATCGACGACAATCCGGCGATCCACGAAGATTTCCGCAAAGTCCTGAGTCCGGCGGATTCGCAACTGGAGGGGGAGCTCGACGAGGACGAAGCCGCGATCTTCGGCGATGCGCCTGGGGCTTCGCGCGCGCTGAGTTTCCAGATCGACTCCGCTTTCCAAGGGCAGGAGGGTCTGGAAAAGGTGCGGGCCGCCGCGCTGGCGGGGCTGCCGTATGCGGTCGCGTTTGTGGATGTGCGCATGCCGCCGGGCTGGGATGGCATCGAGACGATCACCCACATCTGGAAGGAATTTCCCGATCTGCAGATTGTGATTTGCACGGCGTATTCGGATTATTCGTGGGACGAGATCGCGAAGGCGGTGGGCAACACCGACCAGGTGCTGGTGCTCAAGAAGCCGTTCGACAACATCGAGGTGATGCAAATGGCGCACGCGCTTTCCAAGAAATGGCAGCTCACCCAGATCGCGAACCGGCAGATGGCTGACCTCGATGCACTGGTCAACCGGCGCACCTCCGAGCTGCGCGCAGCCAATGCGCGGCTCACGGGCGAAGTCGCCGAGCGCGCCGCCGCCGAGGAGGCGCTCCGCAGCTCCGAGGAGCGCTTTTCCAAGGCCTTCCATGGCAGTCCCATCCCGATGGCCATCCAGCGGACCGAGGGGCCCGGCTTTCTCGACGCGAACGACCGCTTTCTCGAACTCCTCGGCGCTCCGCGCGCGGCCGTGCTCGCGGGCGGCACGGCTTTCTGGGCGGACGCCGCGACCGCCGGACGGATCCTGGGCGAACTCGCCGCGCACCACCCGGTGCGCGATCTCGCCGCGAGCATTCGGACGGTCGGCGGCGAGACCCGCGAAGTCCTCGTGGCCGCGCAGAATCTCGAACTCGGCAGCGTGCCCTACCAACTGCTCATTCTGCAGGACATCACCGACCGCGCCCGCCTGGAGGGTGAACTGCGCCAGGCGCAGAAGATGGAATCCGTGGGGCGCCTCGCCGCGGGCGTCGCGCACGATTTCAACAACATCCTCACCGTCATCCTCGGCAACACCTCGCTGCAACTGCGCAACCCGCGGCTCGACGAAAAGCTCACCGCCTCGCTCCACCAGGTCGTGCGCGCCGCCGAGCGCGCCACCGCCCTGACCCGCCAGCTCCTCGCCTACAGCCGCAAGCAAATCATCCAGCGCCGCCCGCTCGCGCTCAACGGCGCGGTCGAGCAGACCGTGGCCATGCTGCGCAGGGTCATCGGCGAGCACATCGCCATCGACCTGCGACTCGCGCCCGACCTGCCGCCGGTTTTTGCCGACACGAGCAACTGCGACCAGGTCGTGATGAACCTCGCGCTCAACGCCCGCGACGCCATGCACGACGGCGGCCGGCTCACCCTCACCACCTCCCTCGCCGAGATCGACGAAGCCGCCCGCGCCCAGCATCCCGAAGTGCAGGCCCGGCGTTTCGTCTGCCTCTCGGTCAAAGACACCGGCCACGGCATGGATGCCGCGACCCTCGGGCGCATCTTCGAGCCCTTTTTCACCACCAAGGATCCTGGCAAAGGCACCGGCATGGGCCTGGCCACCGTCTATGGCATTCTCCGGCAGCACAACGGCTGGGTCGATGCCGAGAGCGAGCCCGGTCGCGGCACCACCTTCCGCGTCTTTTTCCCGCTGAGCGAAGAAGGCGTCGCCGAAGCGCGCACCGAAATCGTCGGCCCGCTGGTCGCGACCCCACCGACCGAACAGATGACCATCCTCGTCGTGGAGGACGAGGAAATGCTCCGCGAATTTGTCAGCGAAGCCCTCGGCATGCTCGGCTACCGCATTTTCGCCGCGGAGAATGGCCAGAAGGCGCTCGAAATCTGGGCCGAGCACCGCGACGAGATCGACCTCCTGCTCACCGACGTCGTCATGCCCGAGTCCATCTCCGGGCGCCAGCTCGCGCACAAGCTCGTGATGGACCGGCCCGACTTGAAAGTCATCTTCACCAGCGGCTACAGCGCGGAATTGATCGGGCCGGAATTCGAGCAGGAAAAGGAGCACGGCTTCCTCGCCAAGCCCTACCTCACCGACCACCTCGCGAAGACCGTGGCCGCGCAATTCCAAACCTGCCACGCGTAGCAGACTCGGGGCGTTGGCCGGGCTTTTTCCGCGTGGCGGCGCGCTCAAAAAATTCCTTTCGCCGGGCGGCGGCGGGCCGCGTAGTGTCGGCGCATGGCTGAAGTCCAAACACACAACGAAGCGGGCGAGATGACGCAGATTTTCATCGAGTTCGTGATGATGCAGGCGCAGAACGCCGCGCTTTTTCTCGGGCAAATCCCGAACCCGCGCGGCGGCGAACCGGAGGTGAATCTGCCGCTGGCGAAGATGTTTATTGATCAGCTCGCGGTCATCGCCGCGAAGACCCACGGCAACCTGAACGCCGACGAGGCCAAGGTGCTCGACGGCGCGCTGACGCAGCTTGAGGCGGCGTTTTTGGACGTGGCTTCGCGCACCGAAGGTTTTCATCCCGGCGAATCCCTCGCCCCGCCGCCACCCGCGGCGGCGGCACCGGCACCCGTGGCGGTCGCGCCGCCCGCTGCGCCACCCGCGCCGGAGCCGGCTCCGATGGAGGAAGGGCGGAAGCGTTTCACCAAGAGCTACGGAGCCTGAGCGCGTGAGCGTCCCGGTGCTTTCTGTCGGCGCCTGCCGGCTCGGTGGAGCCGAGCCGCTGTTCATCCTCGGCCCGTGCGTCATCGAGTCGGAGGACTTCGTCTGGCGCATGGCGCGGGCGCTGAAAACGGTGTGCGCGGAAGTGGGCGCGCAGTTCGTTTTCAAGGCGAGCTACGACAAGGCGAACCGCACTTCGGGAAAGTCCTTTCGCGGACTCGGAGTGCGCGAAGGCTGCCGGATGCTCGGCGAAATCGGACGCGAGCTGGGCGTGCCGGTGACGACCGACGTGCATACCGCCGGGGACTGCGCGGTGGCCGCGGAGTGGATCGACATTTTGCAAATCCCGGCCTTCCTCTGCCGGCAGACCGATCTCATCCAGGCGGCGGCGGAAACGCAGCGCGTGGTGAATGTGAAAAAGGGCCAGTTCCTCGCGCCGTGGGATGTGAAAAACATCGCGGAAAAGCTGCTCGCCTTCGGCAACGACCGTTTCTTTTTCACCGAGCGCGGCACGACCTTCGGCTACAACAATCTCGTGGCCGACATGCGCTCGCTCTATTGGATTCGCGAGGCCGGCTACCGCATCGTCTTCGACGCCACGCACAGCGTGCAGCGGCCCGGCGGAGCAGGGGACAAGACCGGCGGCGACGGCGTGCTCGCGCCGGTGCTGGCGCGCGCGGCGGTGGCGGCGGGATGCGACGGCGTTTTCATCGAGACGCACGAGGATCCGACGCAGGCGCTGTCCGACGGGCCGAACCAAATTCCGCTCTCGCAACTTCCGGCGTTGCTGGAACAATTGATCAAAATTCATGCGCTCGTTTCCTAAAGTGTCCGCGGGAATTGTCGTCGGTGTGATCGCCGCCGCGGTGCTGGCGGGCGGTGCATTTGCGCAGAAAAAGGAAGGCGAAAAACCAAAGTCGAAGGACAAAAAAGAGGAGCCGAAAAAGGCCGGCGACAAGACGGACAAGGATAAGAGCGCGAAGGCGGATACGGCGAAGGAGACCGGCAAGCTGGACATCCCCGTTTCCAAAGATCACGACGCGAAAGGGCTCAAGATTCCCTACTTCGACGGCGACGGGAAAAAGCAGATGATCTTCACCATCGGCGTGGCTTCGCGGATCGACGAGGAGCACATCGGCATGACCGAAACGGAGGTCGAGACCTTCGACGAAAACGGCGAGCATGAGATGACCATCGCCCTGCCGAAATCCGAGCTGAACGTGACCACGAGCGTCATCACCACGAAGAAACATGTGGAGATCAAGCGCGCGGATTTCTCGATCACCGGCGAGACGCTGGAGTTCAACATGAAGACGAAACGGGGAACTCTCGGTGGCGGCGTGAAGATGCTGATTTACAATATCCAAGAAGAATTGCCCGAGACTCCTGCGCCCAAAGCCCCTTGATGAAGAACCCACTCCTCCTGCTCCTCGCCGCCGCGGTTTGCGCCGCGCCGGCCTTTGCCGAAAAGCCCGCCGAAGCTCCGCGCCCGGAGGACGACCTGCACCGGCAGATCGAGGCCGTGAGCGGCCCGACGCCGTCCTTCAAAGCGCTCCCGCTCCGCGCGGTCGCAGTGACGGTGCCGCCTGCGGAAGAAGCGCCCGCCAAACCTGCCGTCAAAAAAGAAAAAGGCCCGACGCAAATCGACGCGCTCGAAGCGACGTTCGATCAAAAGGCGAACGAAGCGGTTTTTATCGGCGAGGTCGTGGTGACGGACCCGGAGTTCAACGTGAAGTGCGACAAGCTCACCGCGCATCTCAAGACCGCCGAGAAAGCCGCCGCGGCCGCCGTGGGCGCAGCGCCGAAACCCGGGACACCCGCTCCGGCGGAGCCGAAGAAGAAGGGCGGGAGCAGCGGCTTGCGGAGAGCGGTGGCGGAAGCGAGCGCGGGCAATCGTGTCCTCATCACGCAGGACAAGCCGGATGCGGAGGGCAAGCCGCAGCACTCGGTCGGGGAGGCCGACAAGGCGACCTACGACGCCGTGACCGGCGACATCGTCCTGACCGGCACGCCGCAGATTCAGCAGGGGATCAATCTCGTCATCGCGACCGCGCCATGGACCGTGATGACGCTGAACCGCGACGGCCACATGAACGCGAAGGGCCCGACCAAAACCATCATCGTCGATAAAGGCGACGCGGGACTGTAAGCGCGCGTGATCACCACTGACTCTCCGCCGGCCGGCCTCGGCGAGGAAATCGTCCGCACCGAAAAGCTCGTCAAAATCTACGGCGGGCGCGCGGTCGTGAACGGCGTGGACATCAACTGCCGCCGCGGCGAAATCGTCGGCCTCCTCGGCCCGAACGGCGCGGGCAAGACCACGAGCTTTTACATGATCGTGGGCCTGGTGCAGCCGAATGGCGGGCGCGTGCTTTTTGAAAACAAGGAGGTCACGAAATTCCCGATGTACAAGCGCGCGCGGATGGGCATGGGCTACCTGCCGCAGGAGGAGTCGATCTTTCGCAAAATGACCGTCGAGGAGAACATCATGGCGATCCTCGAAACACAGCCGCTGAACCGGAAGGAGCGCCGCCACCGCTGCGACGAACTGCTCACGCAATTCGGCATCGAGCACGTCGCGAAACAGGTCGCGCTCACCCTTTCCGGCGGGGAAAAACGCCGCCTCACCATCGCCCGCTCGCTCGTCACCAAGCCCAGCCTGCTCATGCTCGACGAGCCCTTCAGCGGCGTCGATCCCATCGCCGTCGCCGACGTG
>JAYWEP010000093.1:0-12689 GCA_043779205.1 Chthoniobacter sp.
GAGCTGCGCAAGGCGCGCAAAGCCGAGCGCCAGAGCGGCCAGCGCAAGCTCTTCCCCGTGCGGCTGGTGGACATGGAGACGCTGCGCGACTGGGAGTGCTTCGATGCCGACAGCGGCAAGGATCTCGCCACCGAGCTGCGCGAATACTTCATCCCCGACTTCTCGCACTGGAAGGAGCACGACCCCTTCGAGTCCGCCTTCGCCCGCCTGCTCAAAGACCTCCGCGCCGAAGACAGCGCGAAGTGATGACGCGAGCTTTCGCCGAAGCGTCGAGGGGGGCATCCAAGCCGCTTTTGAGACACGGCGGTGCGGAGCTTCCGTCAAACACGCTGAATCCGATTCGCTTGCCTCCGGGTGGCGACACGGCATCTTCGGCGGCATGAAATCGAAAAGCCCCGTCGCGCTGCTGCCCGCCCTTTGCCTGCTCGCCGCCGTGCTGTCCGGCTGCGCGACTCCGGGGCAGACCTATGCGGGGCAGCACCCGGAGCTTTCGGCGGAGCAGCGGAAGATTTTCCTGGCCGGGAAGATCGCCAATGGCGACGCGGTGGCGGGGCTGACGCGGGAGCAGATCCGGCTGATCATGGGCCGGGATCCGTCGCAGTTCACCACCGTCAATGGGCAGGAGGCGTGGGTGTGGGTGCGGGAACGGCTGCCGGTGGCCGGGCCTGTCGAGGAGCAAATGGGTGCCGAACGCGGCGGGGTGGGGCGGAGTGCGGGGGGAACCGGGGCCAGTCAATACGGCACCGAGGTGTCGGGCAATTCGGCGACGACGGAGACGATGCCGGGGCGCACGACGGTGTATTTCCAAGGAGGGCGCGCGACCCGCGCGGAAGTGCGCGAGGGACGGCTTTAGAGGGCGTCTAAAAAGTCGGGTTTCACCTTCCTCTTCCTCTTCCGCTTAATCTTCCTCATTTCCCGCCCCGAAGGGAGAAAGATTAAGCGGAAGAGGAAGAGGAAGGGGAAGGAGGCGAGCGGGGGAGTCGAAATAACGCTTGGCGGAGAATCATACGCACGCGTATAAAGTCGCGCTTTCCCGCCCGCCATGTCCACCCCATCCGCTCCGCGTCTCACGCTCACCCACTGGCTGGTCATCGCCATCGCCAGCATCGGGTTTCTTTTCGACACGTATGAGCTGCTGATGACGCCGCTCGCGGGCGTGCCGGCGATTGCGGAGCTGCTGAATCTGCCGCCGAATAATCCGCTCGTGACGGATTGGATGGGCCGGATGCTGTGGATGACGGCGCTGTGCGGGGGGACTTTCGGGCTGTTGGGCGGGTGGCTGATCGACCGCTTCGGGCGGAAGCGGATCATGGCGGCGAGCATTTTCCTGTATGCGCTGTCGCCGTTCGCGGCGGCGTTTGCGACGACGCTGGGGGCGTTCGTTTTTTTCCGCTGCACCACGTTCATCGGGGTGTGCGTGGAGTTTGTCGCGGCGATCACCTGGCTGGCGGAGATGTTTCCCGACAAGCGGCAGCGGGAGATCGTGCTCGGCTCGACGCAGGCTTTTGCCTCGCTCGGCGGACTGCTGGTGACGGGGATGAATGCGTGGATCGTGGCCCGTGCGGCGACGTGGCCGCCGCTGCCGGTGCCGGAGATTTTCAGCGCGCACGCCTCATGGCGCTGGCTGCTGATGACCGGGCTGCTGCCGGCGATTCCGATCGCGCTGCTGCTGCCGTTTGTGCCGGAGTCAAAGGCGTGGCTGGAGGGGCGGCTGACGAAACGGCCGAGCTTGGGTGCGCTCTTTTCGCCGGAGCTGCGGCGGGTCACGCTGGTCAGCGCGCTGCTCTCGGCGTGCGCGTATGCGGCGGCGTTCGGCGCGCTCCAGCTCACGCCGCTGCGCATCGCGCCGGGGCTGCCGGAACTGGCGGAGCAGCGCAAGGAAATGAAGCCGCTGAACGACGAGGCCATGGCGTTGAACACGCAACTGCTCGCGGCGATGCCCGCTTTCAATCAAGCCGCGACCGACGTGCCCGGCCTGCGCGAACTGGCGGCGCAGCGCTCGAAAAACCGCGTGGCTTTTCGCGCGGCAAACAAGGCGGGGGCGAAGGAGAAGGCGGACGCGCTGGGTGCGGAGTTCAAGCAGCTCGGCGCGAAGCTGGACGAACTCACCGCGGCCAAGCCGGAGGCGAAGAAGGCGCTGATCGAGCGGGAGAAGATTTTGAAAGGGCTGGGGGACAATCGGGAAAAAGTGGAGCCGCTGGACCGGCTGGTGAAGGAGCGGGGGAATGGCGTGCAGTTCAAGCAGGAGATGGGCGGGCTCGCCGGGCGGATCATCCTCGCCGGGCTGCTGCTCACGGCCATCCCGCGCGGGCGCATGCTGCGGATTTTTCTCGTGCCGGGCGTGATCCTTTTCGCGCTGACCTACGGCCAGATTTACCACACGGGCGGCGCGGCTTTTGATTGGGCGATCTTCGGCTGCGGCCTGCTCGTGGTCGCGCAGTTCAGCTACTTCGGCGAGTACCTGCCGAAAGTTTTCCCGCTCCACCTGCGCGGCACCGGCGGCAGCTTCGCGACGAACGTCGGCGGGCGGATGATCGGCACGAGCGCGGCCTTTCTGACGACGAACATCCTCGCGCCGCGCATGGCTGGCGTCAGCACTTTCGACAAGGTGGCGCTCGCCGCGTGCATCGTCGGCACGGCGGTGTTTGTGATCGCTGTTGCCGGCAGCTTTTTCCTCCCGGAACCGAAGGCTGAAGCCCCAGCGGAGTAAGCTGCCATGAGGCTTCCCACGCTGCTCCTCGGTGCGTTCGCGATGGCGGCGCAGGCGGAAAACTGGCCGCAATTCGCGTGGGATCCGCGCGCCGATATTTTCTACGCCTCGAAGATGACGAAACCCACTTTCAAAAACGACCGATCCAAGTAAATCACCGCACCCTCATGAGCCAGACACCCGAACAAGCCCAAGCCCAACTCGAAGCCCACCTCCAGGAGATCATCGCCTGGCATTTCTCGCCGGAGACGGGCTGCCCGTTCTGGCTGGATTGGGCGAAGAAGAATTTCGATCTCCGTGCAGAGATCAAGTCGTTCGCCGACATGCTGAAGTTCCCGCATTTCGAGGACGAATGGCTGCGCGACTTGCAGCCGGAGGTGTGGGTGCCGGCGGAGTTCAAGGGCAAGCCGTTCAACATTTTCGAGACCGGCGGCACGACCGGGATGCCGAAGCAGCGCATCGGCTGGGATGACTACAAAATCGACTACTCCGAGTTCAGCGAAAAGCTCAGCGACGAGCATTTTCCGCGCGGCGGCGCGTGGCTGATGATGGGGCCGACCGGCCCGCGCCGGCTGCGACTGGCGATCGAACATCTCGCGCATGTCCGCGGTTCGTCGTGCTACTTTATCGATCTCGATCCGAGGTGGGTGAAGAAGCTGATCGGAAAGAAGCTCTTCGAACCGGCGAAGCATTACATGGATCATGTCGTCGATCAGGCGGCGACCATCCTGAAGCACCGCAAAGTCACCGGCCTTTTCACTACGCCGAAGCTGCTCGAAGCACTCGCGGAGAAAGTGGACATCTTCGAGGCCGGCATCCGCGGCGTCTTCTGCGGCGGCACCACCATGCTGCCGCAATACGTGCGCTTCATCGTCGAGGAAGTGCTCGAAGGGCGCATCGGTTTCTACCCGACCTACGGCAATACTCTCATGGGTCTCGCGGCCAGCGTTCCGCTCACGCCGGAGGACAATTTCTCGATCACCTACTACGCCCCGCAGCCGCGCGCCGTGCTCCGCGTCGTCGATCCAAAAGACACCGCGAAGACCGTGGACTACGACACTTGGGGCCGCGTCGAACTGACCACGATGACCAAGGAATTCTTCATGCCGCGTTTCCTCGAACGCGACGAGGCGCTGCGAAGAAAACCTCGCCCGCCTTACGCGTGGGATGGCGTCGCCGAGGTGCGGCCGTTTGGCGCGATGGAGAAGACGATCGTCGAGGGCGTGTATTAGGTAGGGACGGCACTCCGTGCCGTCCGCCGGGCGAGCGTGAGCGAGGCGGCGGGCGTTTCGGGTGCCGCATACATCCCACCCACCGCCTCGCTGCGCTTGCCCCGGACGGCACGGAGTGCCGTCCCTACCGCATCCGCGCGAGGATCGCGTCCACGTCGTACACGCAGCCGCCCCACGTTCCGCCGCTCGCGTTTTGCAGCGCCGCCCACAGGCGGGTGTCGTCGGGGAGGGCGGGATGGGGCGCGAGGTCTGCGCGCGGAGGGCGCGCTGCCAGCTCGCGCGTTCCTTCCTCCGGGTCGCATTGCCGCTCGTTGGTGCCGATGAAATCAAGGTTCCCGGTCATGTGCATCCGGTCGATGACGATGCGGATGACATCGCCGTCGCGCAGTTTTCCGAGCGGCCCGCCGGCCAGGGCCTCCGGCCCGATGTGGCCGATGCACGCGCCGGTCGAGACGCCGGAAAAACGCGCGTCGGTGAGCAGCGCGACGTGTTTGCCGAAGGGCAGCATCTTGAGCGCGGAGGTGATTTGGTAGGTTTCCTCCATGCCGGTGCCCATGGGGCCGACGCCGGCGAGGACCATGACATCGCCGGCGACGATGCGGCCCTCGCGGAGGGCGGCGATGGCGGCGGCTTCGCTGGTGAAGACGCGGGCGGGGCCGGTTTTGCGATAGGTGCCGTCGGCGTCGATCACGCTCGGGTCCATCGCCGTCGCTTTGATGACCGCGCCTTCGGGCGCGAGGTTGCCGAGTGGAAAAATGATGGTGCCGGTGAGGCCGCGGGCGCGCGCTTGGTCGGGCGACATGATGACTTCATCCGCGTCCACGCCGTCCTGTGCGCGGAGGATTTCGCGGAAGCGGGTGCGCCTTTCGCTCTGCGCCCAGGCGTCGAGATTCTCGCCGAGGGTGTGGCCGGTGGTGGTGAGAACGGAAGTGTCGAGCAGGCCGAGCGCGCGGAGATGGAGCATGACTTCGGGGACGCCGCCGGCGAGGTAGGCGCGGATGGTGGGGTGAAATTTCGGGCCGTTGGGGAGGACATCGACGAGGCGGGGGGTGCGCTGGTTCACGTCGATCCAGTCGGCGACGGTCGGGCGCGGGAGCTTGGCGGAATGGGCGATGGCGGGGATGTGGAGGAGCAGATTCGTGGAGCCACCGAAGGCCGCGTGGACGACCATCGCATTGCGAATCGCCGCGGGCGTGAGGATGTCGCGCGTTTTCACGCCGCGCTTTTCCAAATCCACGAGCGCGCGCGCCGAACGCACGGCGAGGTCGAGCCAGACGGGCTGGCCGCTGGGGGCGAGGGCGGAGTGGGGGAGGGCGAGGCCGAGCGCCTCGGCGACGACTTGCGCCGTGGCGGCGGTGCCGAGGAACTGGCAGCCGCCGCCCGCGGAGGCGCAGGCGCGGCAGCCGAGTTCGCTGGCTTCTTTGAGCGTGAGCAGGCCGCGGGAAAACCGTGCGCCGATGGTCTGCACGGCGCCGGCGTCTTCGCCGTCGCTCGGCGGGAGAGTGACGCCGCCGGGCACGAGCACGCACGGGAGATCGTGCATCGCGGCGAGGGCCATCAACATGGCGGGGAGTCCCTTGTCGCAGGTGGCGATGCCGAGCACGCTGGAGCGGCGCGGGAGCGAGCGGATGAGGCGGCGGAAGATGATCGCGGCGTCGTTGCGGTAGGGGAGGGAATCGAACATGCCGGTGGTGCCCTGCGTCCGGCCGTCGCACGGATCGGAGCAGGCGGCGGCGAAGGGGATGGTGCCGAGCGCTTTCAACTCGCGCGCCGCGGCCTCGACGAGCAGCCCGATTTCCCAATGGCCGGTGTGGTAGCCGAGCGCGATGGGCGAGCCGTCCGGCGCGCGCAAGCCGCCCTGCGTGCTGAGGATGAGGAACTGCTTTCCATTGGCCAGAGCCGATTCCCAGCCCATGCCGACGTTTTGCGTCAGGCCGAAAAGATCGCCGCTCGGGCTTTCGCGCAGGAGTGTTTCCGTCAGCGGCAGCGCGCCCGCCGGGCCGGGCGCGCGGGTGAGGATTTGGTAGATGGCTTCGTCGTTTGGGAAAAGTTCTGCGGGCGGCATGGCGGCGCACTTTGGCAGAGCGTGATGGCTCTGCCTAGCGGACGTGTGCGCGGCGCGAACGGTAGTTTTTTTAACGCAGAGACGCAGAGGCGCAGAGAAAGGCATTGAGCAATGTCGGCCTGACTCCGGCTTCCGAATCTCTGCGCCTCCGCGTCTCTGCGTTTCAAAGCCGAACGGGTAAACCAATTTCGACCAAGGACGCGGGCAAAGAAACCTTGGCACGCCCGGTTGTCCGCATGCACGCTCTCCGCCCATGCGTCTCCCCATTCCGCTTTGCACCACGCTTTTCGCGCTCACGCTGCCGACTTTCGCCGCGGTGGAGATGAAGGAGGGGCCGGACAAGGTGCGCGTCGAGATCGGCGGGAAGCTCTTCACGGAATACTGCTTCACGGGCGCGTCGCATGTTTATTTCTACCCGCTCATCGGGCCCGGCGGTGCGCGGATGACGCGCGACTGGCCGATGAAGGATACGCCCGGCGAGGATCACGATCATCCGCATCACCGCTCGCTGTGGTTCGCGCATGGGCTGGTGAACGGCGGGGATTTCTGGAGCGAGGCGGCGACGCACGCGGGCAAGGAATCGAAGCTGCCGGTGGGGAAAATCGAGCACGAGAAATTCCTCGAGGTGAAGGGTGGCGAAAAGGAGGGCGTGATCCGCGATGCGCTCCGCTGGGTGGCGGCGGACGGCAGCGTGCCGCTGACGAGCGTGCAGACCTTTCGCGTGCAGGACGGCGCGGAGCGGGTGATTGATTTTGGGATGACGCTGACGGCGGGCGCAAAGGAGGTGGTCTTTGGCGACACGAAGGAAGGCACGATGGCGCTGCGCATCGCGGAATCCATGCGGCTGCTCGGCGTGGACAAAAAGCCAGGCGCGGGAAAAATCGTGAACGCGCCGGGCGATGCGGACGGGAAGGTGTGGGGGAAAAAGGCGGCGTGGGTGGACTATTCGGGGCCGGTTGATGGAAAGATTGTAGGCATCGCGATTTTCGATTCTCCGAAGAATCCGCGGCACCCGACGCGCTGGCATGCGCGCGACTACGGGCTCTTTGCGGCGAACCCATTTTGCGAACGCGAGATGGACAAGACGCAGCCGGAAGGCGCGGGCGATTTCAAACTCGAAGCCGGCAAGAGCGTGACTTTCCAATACCGCATCATTCTGCATGAAGGCGACGCGGCGCAGGCGAAGATCGCGGAGCGATGGGTCGAATACTCCAAGGACGCGAAATGACCAAAGCCGCCAAACGAACTCAGCTTTTCAATTCCGTTAATTTGGAAAAATTCCGTAATTCCGTTCCTGTATTTTTTGGACGGAATTAACGGAATTTTACGGAATTAACGGAATTGAATTCCGGTTTTCACGACCACCCAATCCCCAATCCAAAATCCTATGAACCAAACCCGCCGTTCCTTCCTCAAATCATCCATCGCCGCCAGCGCCGCACTCTCGCTGCCGGCGCGGCTTTACTCCGCCGCTGTGGGCGCGAATGAAGACATCCGCATCGGCGTCATCGGCTTCAATGGTCGCGGACAGGATCACATTGGCAATTACCTCAAGCTGAAGGGCGCGCGCATCGTGGCGCTGTGCGATGTGGATACCGCGGTGCTGGACAAGGGCGTGGCGCAACTCAAGGCCAAAGGGCATGAGGTCACGGCGTATCAGGACCTCCGCAAAATGCTGGAGAGCAAGGAGGTCGATGTCGTGTCCATCGCGACGCCGAACCACTGGCATTCGCTGGCGGCGATTTGGGCGATTCAGGCGGGCAAGGACGTGTATGTGGAAAAGCCCGTGTCGCACAATGTGTGGGAGGGACGGCAGCTCGTGAAGGCGGCGGAAGCGCATCAGAAAATCGTGCAGATGGGCGTGCAGAGCCGCTCCGGCGCGGGTCTCGCGGCGGCGCTGGAGTGGGTGAAAGACGCGCCGCTCGGCAAGCTGCAATACGCCCGCGCGCTGTGTTACAAACGCCGCGCGAGCATCGGCAAGGTGAACGGGGAGCAGGAGGTGCCGGCGACGATTGATTACGACCTCTGGTGCGGCCCGGCGGCGAAGCTGCCGCTCACCCGCGCGAAGCTGCATTACGACTGGCACTGGGTCTGGAACACGGGCAACGGCGACCTCGGCAACCAGGGCATTCACCAGATGGACATCGCGCGCCGCTTTCTCGGCGAGGATGCGATCTCGCCCGCAGTCATGGCGGTCGGCGGACGACTCGGCTATGTCGATGACGGCGAGACGCCAAACTCGCTCGTCATTCTCCACGACTACAAAAAAGCGCCGCTGATTTTTGAAGTGCGCGGGCTGCCGGACAAGGCGGACGGGAAAGAAATGGACAAGTATCGCGGCGCGAGCGTCGGCGTGATCGTGCAATACGAACGCGGGCACATTCTTTGCCCGAACTACAATGACGCGATCGCGTTCGATGCGGACGGGAAGGAGATCAGGAAATTCGCGAAGCCCGGCACGCCGAACGCGGAAGGCGAAGCGGATGCGGAGAATCACTACGCGAATTTCCTCGGCGCCGTGCGCAGCCGGAAGACCGCGGATTTGCATGGGAAAATCATCGACGGCCACATCTCCAGCGCGCTCTGCCACACCGGCAATATCGCGTATCGGCTCGGCAAAAAAACCCCGCCCGACGCGATCAAGGAAAAGATCAAAGGCAGCAAGGACGCGACGGATTCCTTCGACCGCCTGGCGGCGCATCTCGCCGCGAACAACCTGGATCTTTCCACCGATCAACTGACCTTCGGCGAGTATCTGAAATTCGATCCGACAACCGAGAGGTTCATCGGCAACGCCGAAGCCGACAAGCTGCTCACCCGCGAGTACCGCGCGCCGTTTGTGGTGCCGGAGAAAGTTTAGAAACCAATCACCCTTGCTCCCATTTATGCGCCTCCTGCCTGCACTTCTCGCCACCTTCGCCACCGCCGCGCTCCACGCCGCGCCGCTCGATCCCATCCCGCTCTGGCCCGAGGGCGCTCCCGGCGCGCTCGGCGACAAGGACGATGACAAGCCGACGCTCACCGCCTTTCTCCCCGCGCCGGAAAAGGCCACGGGTGCAGCCATCGTCATCTGCCCCGGCGGGGGCTACGGCGGGCTCGCGCCGCACGAGGGCGCGGGCTACGCGGAGTGGCTGGCGGAGAATGGCATCGCCGGAATCGTGCTGAAATATCGCCTCGGATCGAAAGGCTACCGGCATCCCGCAATGCTCAACGACGCGGCGCGGGCGGTGCGGCTGACGCGGGCGCGCGCGGGCGAGTGGAAGATCGACGCGAAACGCGTGGGCATCATGGGATCAAGCGCCGGCGGGCATCTCGCGTCCACGCTGCTCACGCACTTCGATGCGGGAAAGGCGGACGCGACCGATCCCGTCGAGCGGTTCAGTTCGCGGCCGGACCTTGGGATTTTGTGTTACGCCGTCATTAGCATGGGGCCGAATACGCATGGCGGCTCGAAGCAGAATCTGCTCGGAAATTCACCCGCGCCGGAACTCGTGGAACTGCTCTCGAATGAAAAGCAGGTCACGAAAGAGACGCCGCCGTGCTTCATCTGGCACACCTGGGAGGACGATGCAGTGAAGGTCGAGAACTCGCTGGATTTCGCCGCCGCGCTGCGGAAGGCGGGCGTGCCATTCGACCTGCACATCTATCAAAAAGGTCCGCACGGCATCGGCCTCAGCATCGGCAAAAACGGCGCCGCGCCGGGCGAAGTGCATCCATGGGCGAAAGACCTCATGGTCTGGCTGAAGGTGCAGGGATTCGCGAAGTAGCGGGCCTCCGGGGACGACGCCCAGTGCGCCTGTGCGCGCCTGTAGGGGAGGCTGACAGCTTCCCCTACAGGCGCGCTGGCGCGTCGCGTTTATCGGGTGCGGCAAAAATGAAAAGGACGCCCTCGCGGGCGTCCTTTTCGTTTGGGAATCTGGCGTGGAGCCGAAGCCTATTTCGCGAGTTCGATCTTCGTCAGCGCGATGGTCTTTTTGCCGTCCTTCTCGGTGATCACACCTTCGGCGGTCACTTTCTCAGCACCTTTGCAGATGCTCTTGTGGAAGGCTTTCGCGACGTCGTTGGCGTCGCAGAGGATGGTTTCCTTTTTGCCGTCCGCGCCGGTCACGATGATGGCGTTCTGGCATTTGTCGGCGGTCTTGAGGTCACATTTGGCGCAGGTGCCCTGACCTTCGATTTTCGTGGCGTCCGCCGCCTGCACGGCGAGGCCGAGGGCGGAGAGGGCGATGATGCTGAGGAGTGCGATTTTTTTCATATTAGGTTGCTGGTGGTTGTTTGCTCTTGCGAGCGGTTGGGAACTACAGACGCAAGGCTAGCGGCTTTGTTCATGGAAAGACAATCCCGGCCTTGGCGAAAGATGAGCGGGAAAAAAAGCGGACGCCCGTCATTTCGCGAGGACGAAGGTGTCCGGGAAGCCGGTGACCTCGCCGCCGGTGGGGATGTGCTCGGCATCGACGGTGTAGGAGAGAAAGGCCATGCACATTTCGTCGGTCGTGCCTTCGCCGCGGCGCACGTCCTTGGGCGGCTTGCTGGGGTTGCGCGGGTTGGCCTCGGAGTTGTCGTAGCGCGCGGTGAGGTGGAGCATCGTGCCGCGGGGGAGCTTCACGGGCTCGATGAAGCGGTAGGTCATCTGCCAGTTGAAATTCCAATCCGGGATGTGGATGAGCTTTTTCTCGGTGCCGTCCGGCAGGCGCGCGGTGACGGTCATTTCGCGGCCGATGAGGTGCATGTGCGGGATGATCGCCTGGAGCGTGACGTCCGCCGGGATGGGCAGCCAGCCTTCGGTCTCGTAGTTCGCCTCGCCCGCGGGGATGGCGAGTTTGCGCGCGCGGATGGGGAAGACGCGGAGGCGTTTCTCGACCGGTTGTTTGGCGAAATAAATGCCGATCTGCGTGGCATCCGTCTCGGGCTTGCCGGTGCGGTGGTAATGCACCTGCATGACCACGTCCGCGCCCTTGGGCAGCCGCATGCCGATGCCCTCCGGCAGATGCCGCGGAAAGCTCCCCGGCGCCCAGCCGCCGAGCGAGCCATTGGGCAGAAAGCCGGGCCCGCCGAACGAGATGTAGCCGGGCTCCGGCGAGGCGGCGTCGAGTTCGCGGGCGCGTCCGCTGGTGTCGAGAAAAAGGAGGACGTGATGCACGACGGCGGCATTGCCCGGACGCACCTGGACCGCGGAGACGTAGCGATCCGCGGGGAAGGTCGTGGGCAGGACGAAGGCCTGGTACACGTCGCGCCCCTCGGGCCCGACCTCGTAGCTCTGCGCCGGCTTCAGCACGAGGTCCGGCTCGCCGAGCGTCCAGCCCACCGGATATTTCGGGATCGGCGGCAGATCCTTCGCGTCGCCCTCGGGCGTGCCCGCTTTCACCCACTGCTCGAAGAGCGCGATCTGCTCCGGCTTGAGCGAGCGAGCGTCGTGAAATTTTTCCGCGCCTTCATCCGCGCGCCACGGCGGCATGACGTGGTCGCCGAGCGCGGTGGCGATGGTCTCGGCTTTCTTTTTCACCTCCGCGAAAATGGTCAGCGGAAAAGGCCCGACCTCGCCGGTGCGATGGCACGCCGTGCAGTTCGCAAAGACCAGTGGCGCGATGTCTTTGGTGAAAGTGACCGCGGGTTCCGCGGCGACGGCGCGCAGAGACATGGCCGCGAAAGCTGACAGGCAAAGGATTGGGAGACGGTTCATGGATTCAGGGTTTGGTGGAAATGAAGCAGCCGATGGCGGGAGTGGTTGCGGCCGGCGGCGCTTTGCCCGCGAGCACCGCGTCGAGCGCGTCGCGCAAATCGTGCGTCGTGGGCTCCGCGCGCTTTTGTCCGAGCGCGGCAAAAAGATCATTGATCCGCCCGCGATAGACCACCGCGCCCGCGCGCGAAAACACGGACGCCTCCGGCGTCACCTTCGCACCGGCCCGCGCCGCCAGCGCGCCCGTGCGATCCACCGTCACCGGCGCGGCGAGCGCGTAGTCGCGTGCATGCCGCGCGGCGTCCGCGTCCGTGAGATCGCGCTCCGCATAGACAAAAAAGAACGCCACCTCCTGCGCGCCGTACTTCTCCGCGAGGCGGTTCATCTCCGGCACGAGCGCATTCGAGATCGGGCAATCGTGGGCGAGAAAGATGAGCACCGTCGCTTTCACCCGCCCGTCCTCCGCCGCCGCGAGACGCCCGGCCACCTCGCTGGCGGCGGCCACTTTCTCCGCCCGCGCGGGCACGGGCGCGGCGAGCGCGAGGAGCAGAAAAAGCAGCGGTTTCACATCCATCGAGGACGCGCGAAAGCGGGCGGAAGTTTCATCGAAAAAAGGGTTGCCGAGCGGGGGACTGTGAGGCATTCATTCGCCCCCGCAATCGAAAATTCCTGAGTAGCTCAGCGGTAGAGCAATCGACTGTTAATCGATCGGTCGTAGGTTCGATCCCTACCTCAGGAGCCATTTGCAAGTGCCTCTCGGCCCAAGCATTTCCTCCTTTTGGCAGTGGTTTTTGAGGTCCAGTGCCAGCAAAAGTGCCAGCAGATTGAGCGGCCCGCGCGGACTGGCTCGAACCCTCCCACGGCCCGGTAACGAATTGGCCCGGCCTGATGCCACCATCGATCAGACCATGCTTATCCGGTTGCGTGACAAATCAGGATATGACAGAGCACGATCCCCCTTGGGATGGCGCTGCCAAGCACGGACTTGTCAACAAACCGGATAAG
>JAYWEP010000094.1:0-5815 GCA_043779205.1 Chthoniobacter sp.
GTAGGCCAGCCCGGTCTGGGCGACGAAATGGATGTGCATCTCACCGGGAGTGACGCTGGTAAGGCTGGCGTTCATGGGGGCTTTCGGCTCGGGGATCGACAAAGCATCAATGCCCATTTGCGGGGAATTGGCGTGGTCATCCTTGTTCCTCACCCCGAATTCCAAACGGTAGTTTCCCGCAGTCGGGATGGTGTAATCCACACTCGTCCACCCGGAATTGCCTCGATGCGGCAGGCTCGCGACGCTCGACGCAAAGAAAACTGTCTCGGCCAGGGTCATCGTGTTCACGAGTTTGGCATAGCCGTCGTCGTTGTAAGCCGGGAGGTACGCGAGCTCCTCCGTGATGTCGAAAAACACGTTGAACACCACCCGATCACCCGCCGCGGCCGTGAACAACGTGGAGAGCTTTTGATAGATGTCCGTGGGACCGCCTCGAAGCAGCGCGAATTTGCCACCCTCCATCGGAGCCCATGCCACGAAGCCGTCGTAGCGAGTGCCATCCAAGGTGAGCGTCGAAGCCACGACGGTCGCAGTACCGCCGGGAGAATTGCCAACCGTGGGAGACAGCGTCGCCGTCCAATCGGTGAGGTCGCCCAACTCGAAGCCAGGATTGCCGGAACCGGGATGGATGATGTCCGCCTGCGCCCCGGCGCAAATCATCACGGCGGCGACGAAAACATCCAGAAACGCGGGCCGTCTCATGCCGCGGATTCCAGGGACACCACCATGCCACACCCGAAATCGCGCCCAAACCAAGCCTGAAGCGGCCAGCGGGTACTCAGCATCGGAATTATGAGCCTATGGGCTGATCGGACGCCGCACGGTACTCACGCCGGAGAGCGACACTTTATTCGCAATGACCTGGCCGTAAACTGTCGCCGAGCCGCTCATTTTCACCGTGCGATTGGTGGCGAGGACAATGCCGTTTAGAACCGCACTGCCACCCATTGTCACATCGCCAGTTCCCCGCACATTGAAGAGAACATTGTCATAGGTCAGACCCCCGCTCAACTGCACGATGCTGCTTCCGGTCAGGGAGAATTTGTTGGTGACATTAATGATGTAAGTCGTCGAGGCGGTGCCTTGCAGGGTGAGGGCCGCATTCCCGCTCAAAACAAAATCCGACAACTGGAGCACCACGGTTTGATTGGCCCCACCGCTCAGCGAGAGGCTGGTGTTCTGATTGATCGTGGTGGGATAGCCGACGGAAGCCGACAAGCCGACGGCGAAATTCGAAGCGTTGATGGCATCGTTCGCCCCATTCTCCAGATCAGTGTTGCGGCCAGTATTAACAACGCTGCCGGTAATCCCGAAGGTGGAGGATTTGACCATCGACCCGCCGGAATGAGAAACCACGTCGCCCCGGATGGAGCCGGTGCCGCTCAAATTACTTTTGCCCGAACCCGCGAAAGCCACGTCGCCCCAGATGTTCGCTCCCGAGCTGAGCGTGTTCACGTCGTTCACTCCGCTGCCGAGGGTGAAGACCGCCCAACGGCTCCCGCCCACCTGATCGGAGGCTCCCAAAACGACCCCGCTCGAGAGCAGGCTCGCCTGGGTGGAAAGCTGGGAAACGACCATGACCAGCGCGGCGAGCAGGGCGGTCCGGAGGGAGATTGGGCTGAAGATGGATTTCATGTGCGCGGACATGCCAGACGCGTGAGGGCCTGTCCAGAGTTTTTTTATCTTTGCACTATTTTTCGCCGCGCAGTTTCGTAGCGGGGCGGCGCGCGTCCGCTCCTTTTCTCTCATGCCATGACCCCTGCCCCCCTTTATTAATTAGACGGTGGAAATCCCCGCCGAATCGCGAGTCATGCGGGTTAAACCCGCCCGCCTGTCCTGGGCCATCGCGGGGGCCAGTCTCGCGGCCCCGGCCCTCGGTGGGGCGACCAGTCTTTGGGCGCGGGCGGCGCTGCTGGGCGTCACCGCGGCGTTCTTTCTTTGCGCCCCGCCGCGGGCCTCGCTGGGCCGGGTTTGGAATGGGATTTTCCTCGCGCTCGGGGCGCTGGCGCTGACGGCTTTTCTGCCCGCTGCATGGTTCGCCACGCCGGAGTGGCGGCATCTGCTGGTGGAAAACTACGGCGTGGTGCTGCCGGCCACGCGTTCCGCGCAGCCGTGGCTGAGCGCCGAAGCGGGCGGTCTGTTTCTCGCGGCGCTCGGCTGGGCTTATTACCTCTTCGCGCAGTTGCCGGGGCCGAGGGACACGCGTGGGGCGGTGCAGATTTACAGCGCGGGCATCGCCGTGCTGGCGTCCGTGGCGCTCCTCGCGTTCCGGGCCGGACACCAGGTGCCATTCTGGCCGCCCACGCTCAACGCCCTCGCCGACTTCGGCTTTTTCCAAAATCGCAACCAAACCGCGAACGTGCTCGCGCTGGCCGGCGTGATGATGACAGCGCTGGCCTTTGGAAATTCCTCGCATTCGCGAAAGCTCCGCCTGCTCTGGCTGGTCGCGCTGCTCCTCGTGGGCGCGGCCTTGGTCGTCAATTATTCGCGCGCGGGCATCGCGCTGTTTTTCGGCGGCACCGCCGCCTCGATCCTGGCGTCGGCCGGCGTCGCCGGGTCGCGGAAAAGCTCGGCGCTCGGGCTGGCGGCGATGGCCCTTTTGCTGGCGGTCTTTTTTCTGTTCGGTGGAAAAACCCTCGAACGATTTCACGCGCCGGCGAACGATCCGGCGGAGTCGTGGATGGGCCTGCGGTCGCGGCTTCAGCAGGATGCCCTAGCCCTGTCGGAAGCCGCGCCGTGGCTCGGGCAGGGGCTGGGAAATTTCGAGCCGGTGTTTGCCATGGCACGGGAAAAGTCGGTCACGCAAGGCCGCGCGCTCCATCCCGAAAGCGACTGGCTGTGGGCGGCTGTGGAGCTGGGCTGGCCGGCGGTGGGGCTGTTGCTCGGCGGTTTTTTTTACGGCCTGAAACGCTGCTTCCCGTTCGACGGGAATCTGCGCGTGGCGGCGGCGATTTGCGCGGCGGCCTTTGCCTTGCACGGGCTGGTGGATGTGTCGGGGCACCGCGCGGGCGCGGTCTGGCCGGCGTTGTTTTTATTCGGCACCGCCATGAATCCGCGCCGACCCGGCGAGGCGCGGGCGTGGGTCGCTCCGGTCTTTCGGATTTTCGGGTTATTGCTGGCGGCGATCGGTCTTTGGTGGATGGCCTCGGATCGGTGGGACTGGGGCCGCGAATTTGCGCCGACCACGCGGACGCTGGCGCGGCTCGATGAGCGGCTGCAAAAGGCGAAGGCGGACGGCGACTACCCGCTGATGATCTCCACGGCCACGGAAGCTCTGCGGATCGCGCCTTTGGAATGGGGCTTCTATTTCCACCGGGCCTGCGCGGAGGCGGTGTCGCATTCCTCGACGCAAAGCGCCGTGCGGGATTTTGCCATCGCGCGCCACCTGGAGCCGCATTGGGCGGAGTCCTGCCTCGCCGAGGGGAAAATCTGGCTGGAACTCGACGAGCCCGAACGCGCGTTCGACGCCTGGGCGGAGACGCTCCGCCGCGCGCCGGAGATCGCCCCCGCGCGCTACGGGCAGATGCTGGACGCCGCGCGGACGAATGTTTTTCTGCGGGCGGCTCTGGTCAAACTCGCGCAGACCAACCGGGAATTTCTGCCCGTGCTTTTGCAGAACGCCGACCGCGTGGAAAGCGACCTCGAAATCAGCGCGCTGCTCACCGAGGATCCGGCGCTGGAATCCTTCACGCGGGCGCAGCGGAAAAGCCTTTTCGCCGCGTGGTTCCAGCGCGGCGACCGCTCAGAACTCACGCGCATCCTGCTCGCGCATCCCGAATGGCAGGAGGATGGCTGGCCGTGGCTCGCGCAGAATTATGCCGACGCCAAAAACTACGAGGCGGCCTATGAAGTCGTGCGGAAATTTGCGGCCCGTCCGTCCCTTCCGGCACCCGAGGCGGAACCGGCGCGCAACGCGTTGGAACGGAAATTTTTCTACCATCCGGAAGATTTTCCAAACGGTCTGGCGCTCTATTTTCTCCAGCAAAAGCTCGGCGAAACCGACGCCGCCCTGACGACGCTCCGCGCGCTGAAAAAGATCCCGGAGCATCCCGCCTACGTGTCCTGGCTCGAGGCCGAACTCTGGGCGGAAAAAGGCGACTGGGAAAAGGCGTGGAATGCGTGGCGGGAATTCTCCCCGGCGGGGCGCTGAACTGACCAGCCCCGCTTACCGTCGCGCCGCCGCGATCACGCCCGCGAGCGTCTTTTCCAGCGACTGCGCGGCCCGTGCGATCTCAAAACGCCGCGCAAAACAATTTCTGGCGTTGCCCGACATGGCCTGCCGCTCGCGCTCATCGAGCGCCGCCCAGCGTTCGAGCAAAGCGACTGTCGCCGGGAGATCGTCGTCCCCCACCAGCCCCGCCTGATCCTCCGCAATCTCGCGCCAGATGTTGATCCTGTTGGACATGAGCACGGGCTTTCCGCAGGCCAGAGCCTCGGCCACCGAGATGCCGAAATTTTCCTGATGCGATGGCAAAACGAAAACCTCGGCCGCGTGAAATGCGCCCCATTTCAAATCCCCCGTCAGCATCCCCGGCCACGTCACGCGCGACGCGATGCCGAGCTGTTCCGCGCGCGCTTCGATCCGCTGCGCAAAGGCGCTCCCGCCAGGGCCGGCCATGACGAGATGAAAATCGCGCGTCGCCGCCGGCTCCTTCGCCAGCACCTGGGCAAACGCCTCGATCAGCGTATCGCAGCCTTTCTTTTCATGAATCCGGCCCAGGAACAAAATGATGCGCCGGTCGCGCAGCGCCGGAAACTGCGCCAGGAAAAGCGCCCTCTGCCCCACCCGATCACCCACCGGCCCGGCCGTGCCGTAATTGATGACCACCTCATTGCAGCGATACAGCCAGAACGACCGCCGCGCCTGCAGCCGCTCCTCCTCCGCCGTGAAGAAAACCGCCGCCGCATCGCGCAGACACCGGTATTCCCCCCACGGCCAGTAGAGCCATTTCTTGAGGTGCTTCAGCGGATACTGCCGCTTGAACCACGGATCGAGCATCCCGTGCGTGAACGTGCAGTAGGGCGTCGCCGTCCCCCGCAGCGCCCGGCGCACGCCGAAGCTGTTGAATTGCCAGATGCCATTGACGATCACCACGTCATACTCCGCGTGATGTTTCCGCAGCCACGGAATGAGCCGCGGCGAATAGCCATAGCTCGTCCACGACGGGCCCAGCGCATGCAGCGGCAGCGGAAAGTCCGCCATCCACGCCTGCCCCGGCGCATCCAGGCTCACCACCTCGATCACCCCATCGCCGTGCGCCGCCGCCAGTTGTTTGATGCCCTCGATCGGGCCGCCTCCGCGGGGATCGGCAGAATGAATGGCGTGCAGGATTTTCAAGGGAGGGAAAAGGGCAGGTAAGCCGCGCGGCCCGCAGATGTCCACCATTGGCATCGCCCGCTCCGCCGGGGCAAATGCCGACAGCAGCACATCCCGGTGCGCTCCTCCCATCGTCTTCTTTCCGCCGCCCGCCCGCGGGTGGCCAGATACCTCATCCCAGCCCTCCTTGCGCGCGGTGAAACACCAGCGGGCAGTCAAAACCCGCAATCGCCTCGCACCGCCGCGCCAGTTCCGCCCGCGCCGCCAGATCCAGCGTCCAGTCCGCCCCATGCAGCGCGGGATTGTCAAAAGGATGCCGCCGCGCCGGCACCTCCCCCGGCGGCGGGAACGCTCCCCAGCGCCGCTCCAGATAGCGCCCCGCGCAGGCGTGCCCCTCCTCGATGTGGCCTGCCCCCGGTTTTTGATCCACTCGCTATGAGAGTTTCTGTTGGTTTTCGGGGTTTGGGTTGGTGGTGTTTCGGTGGGCGGGAAGGGCGC
>JAYWEP010000095.1:0-3422 GCA_043779205.1 Chthoniobacter sp.
GACTAAGCAAGCTGCCTAAACATGTTGGTTCTTACTTTGAAAACCAGTTTGTGCGTTACGCGGCCTGATTGCCACCTGTTTCCTTGCCGGAGTAATAAGGTCTTCGTCGGGATGGCGTTCCGGGCTGTAGGAGGGCAGGTAGGAAACGGCGATTTGATCCCGATGCAGAGCGAGCCACTCCTTGACCGGCTGGCGGTGATGGACTTTGAGATGGTCCACGATCAGCAAAACTTTCCGGGCCGCGTCTTTGATCAGCCGCTCCAGAAACCGGATGAAGACCGCACTGTTGAGCGTGTCCCGATAAATCATCCAGCGCACCTTGCCTTGATTGGTCACCGTGGAGATCATGTTGACGGAAAAGCGCCGCGCCGGCAGCCGCACCACCGGCGTTTGTCCTTTGGGGGCATAACCACGCCCATGCTGACAGTCACTCCGCACGCCCGTTTCATCGCCCCAATGGATCTCCGCCCCTTCTGCCCTGGCCTGCGCCGCGATGGCCGGATCAGTCTCCCCAATCCAGCGCCGGACCGCCGCGGGGTTCTGCTCGTAGGCACGCCGCGCAGGCTTCTGCGGAGTAAATCCCCACCGCTTCAGATATTCTCCGCAAGTCCGAACGGGCATCCGCAGCGCAAACTTCGCTTCGATGAGTTCGCAGACCGCTCGCCGCGTCCAGAGCGCGAAGGCGAGCTTCCACTGATCCGGCGTCTGATCGACGATCATTCTTTGCAGAGTCTTCTCCTGTTCCGGGCTCAAGTGCCGCGCCGCGCCAGGCTTTGGTCCGCGTCTGCGCGGCGCGAAGATCGCAGCCCCATGTTTCTTATGCTCACCGCTCCAGCGGGTGGTCGTTTTGAGATGCACCCCAAGGGCCGCAGCAACTGTTCCTCGCGATTGCCCCGCCTTTCGCATGCTGACCGCCTGCCTTCTTAACTCCGCTTGGGTCGTTTACCCTAAACTCCGCGCATCTCGTTCTTTCATCGAAACTACTTAGCATCCCATGCCCTGTTATGCTATCTTTTCTTTCGCCGGGTTAATATCACCCATGCCGTGGATGCTCGGGCCTCCTTTGGGACAGATCCATTCGTGGAAAAACGGCTCGATCAGAATCTCTGCGCGGCGGTGATGCCGTATTCAAACTGGGTGAGCGTAAAGGCCGTCTTGCCATCGCGCCCCTTCTCGAATTGGACGGAGTTACTAACCAAGCCGGTTCCCTTCGCCCCGAGTTCCGCCGTTTCCGTCTCCAGCACGGTGTCGGCGCGCAGGGGGATGGCCAAAGCCAGAGCGATACACGGCGCGGCGATAAGACGGAAGTGGAGGAGGGTGGGATGCATGGGGCGGGACTATGGACAGACAAAACTTCCACGCACGCACTTTGCTATTGCATTATCGTCACTCACTCGGTCATTGCCTTTACCGAGCCCGCCCGCAACTATTCAGGCATGAAACACAATCCCATCTGCCTCGGCGTCCTCGCCGCCTTCCTCCTCGCCACACCCGCCTGGGCGGGCGATGCCACGTCGAAGATCATTTCTGTTTCCTCGGACTCGATCACCGTGGGAAAGAAGCATTCGAAGACCTATAAGATCACCACGGCAACGACGGTGATGGTCAACGGGGCCAAGGCCAAAACGGAGATGCTGAAACCGGGCATGGAAGCGACGGTGGCCGCGACGGCGGAAACCGCCACCAGCATCGACGCGCATGACAAACCGCCGAAGAAACAATAGCTGGTGGCTAACGGGCGTTCGATCCTACCCTGGCAGGCACCCCGCGCGGCACGGCGATAGCGCGGTCTTATTCTAAAAGCGGATCGTGAAGCCGGCGCGGATGCGGTAGTCGGCCGTGGTTTGCAGCGCGGTGGTGTGCATGAGCGCCGGGAGATCGACCGCCACCTCGGCATTGACGCGGCCCCAGGTGGCGAGCACGCGCGGGCCGACGTAGAGCGAGGTCACGCCGGTGTCCCCCGCCACGCGGCCCTGGAAACGGTCGGTGTCTTTTGACTCACCGGAGACGACGCATTGCAGCGCGAGGACATCCGCGCCGCGGCGGAGAAGGTCCACGCCGGGGCCGCCGCTCCACGAGAGGTCATTGGCAAAGTGATACGAGTAGCGCCCGTCGCCGCGCAGCGTGAACTGCGTGTCGGCCTGGAAGAACACCGCCCGGTAGCGCGTGAAAACCTGCACGCCGAAAATGCCATCGTAGGAACCCGTGCCGAGCGCGAGATCGTGCCCGTGGATGCCGCTCGCCGGAGCGCCCTCGGTTTCGCTTTCGCGGAACTCCTCCGCCAGCCGGCTGGCATCGCCCGTCGGGAATTTGATCCCCGCGAGCAGCTTCACCGAGGCGCTGAAGTCCGGCACCACGCTCTGCGTGTGCGTGGCGGTCTTGCCGTCTTTGGAAAGCGCACGCTCCTGCGCATAGGTTTCCTTTTTGAAGGCGACCCAGTTGGCGAGCAGCGCGACATCGCCGAGCCCGGACACATGACCGCGCTCGATGTCGAAACCCTCCGGCCGTTTGTAGCTGCGGTAGAGGAGCGGGACGTTGAGCTGCACGCCGCAGCGGTTTTCAAAAAACGTCACGCCCGCGACGAGCTGCGTGTTCGAGCTGTCGAGATACTGGCCGGTCGGGTTTTCGACTTTGCTCCCGTCCACGCGGACGGTGCCGAAGTGCGTGAACTGCTCCCCCGCCCCGGCGAAGAAGGCGTAGGATTTTTCGCGAACGACCTCGAGACGAGGCGTGTAGCAGCCGCAGAGATCGCACGCGAAAGCGGGCGCGGCGGCGGAGAAGGAGAGGATGGAGAGAAGGGTAAGTTTGAGAGATTTCATTGGGGGTTTGGTGGAAGTGCGGGCGCGTGGCCCGATGCTTTGGCGCACGCTCTCCGCGGTTGGAAAAGCCGCGCCCGTCCGAAAGGGACGGCGCGAGAGATGAGGGCGGAAACTAAACCGTCGCGCGCCGTGGCGGCGGCACTGCGGGCTGCTCGAAAAGCAGCTCCCCGCTGGTCTGCGGGAGCGCCTGCTCCCACGGGATTCCCTCGCAGCGCACCAGCGCGCTGCCCACCGGCAAAACAAAAACCGGCTTCACTTTCGCCACCTCGACCGGCGCGTGCCGCTCGCTCTTTTTCCCCTGCTCGATCGTCTGGCAGAGCGCGCACGGATGCTGGCCGTCGAAGGTCTTCGCGACTGCCTCGGTAAGCTGGGCATCGCGCGAATACGCGACGAGCATCTCCGTCCACGCCAGCGATTGCAGCGCCAGCCAATGCCCGCCGCAGATTTGCAGCAGCGCCACGAGCATCAGCACATGGCCGAGGCGGAGAATGGTGGGGCGCATGGCGGTGGGTGTAGGCGGCGCGGCGCGGCAGGACGCCCGATGGCCCGAACGGCTACAGCTATGTGCGCTACAACCCACTGAAGTATGTGGACCCGGATGGG
>JAYWEP010000096.1:0-7090 GCA_043779205.1 Chthoniobacter sp.
TCTTGAACTCCGCGTCATAGTGCCGGCGTTCTCGCTTCTTCGCCGTCGTGTGCTCTTTCGGTGGGTTCGTTTCGTTCATGCAGTTTGATCCGGCCTGCAACCCAAACCTGTCCGCGAAACCGGGACAGGCTCATTTGGTGCTCCCTCCCACCCAGCGTGCAAAGTGCATGACAGTCTCTAAGCGGCGTTTGCCACTCCCATCGGCGCGGGTGCGGCGGGACGAAAGCGCACCTCGAATTCCGTCCACGCGGCGTCCGAGCGCGCGAGCCGCAGGTCGCCGCCGTGGAGGCGGGCGAGCTCGCGCGCGAGGTTCAGGCCGAGGCCGTGGCCGGGGATGCTCTCGCCCGCCGAGCCGCGGTGAAAGCGCTCGAAAATGGGCTCGTGCAGCGCCGCCGGAATGGGGGCTCCGGTATTGCCGATGGTCAGGAAAACCGCCCCGCCCTCCTCGCGGGCGGCGACCCGGATGCGGCCTCCGGGGCAGTTATACTTGCGCGCGTTGACCAGCAGATTTTGCACGATGAGCGTGGTGTAGCGCGGCTCGCCGGCGATGTGGAGGGCGGCGGGAAAGTCCGTCTCGACCGTGAGATCGAAGGCCTCGGGCAGCGCGCTGAGATCGTCCAGCCAGGCCTCGAGGAGCAGCGTGAGATTGACCGGCGCAAATTCGATTTGCAGCCGCCCCGCTTCCATCCGCGAGAGCAGGAGCAGATCCTCGATGGTGCCCGTGAGCCGGTAGGTCTGGTGGATGAGCGCGGAGATTTCGTCGCGCTCGCCGGGCGTGAGATTTTCCCGCGTCCGCAATTCCTCCAGGCCCGCGCGGAGCACCGTCACCGGGGTCTTGAGCTGGTGGGAGGCATCGGCGGCAAAGCGCGCGGCCCGCTGCAGCTCTTCGCTGGTCGCCTCCAGCGCGACTTCCGCCCGCACCCGCTGCGCGCGGTTTTCCGCCGAGTCCACGGCGAGCTTTTCCACCGGCTCCGAAAGCCGTGCGGAGAAAAAGTGGCTGGCCGCCAGCCCGCCGAGCAGCAGCAGCGCACCCGCGCCGAGGATCTGCCAGCGCTGCTCCCGCTGGCGCGCGAGCAGCCCGGTGAGCGGATAAACGCAGACCTCGTAAGCCGGCGGAAAGAGCGAACCGGGATTGAGCCGCTGGAAAAAAAGCAGGTGCGGCACACCCTCGATTTCCACCGCGACATTGCTCTCGGAGAGCGCGGCCACGGCGCGCGCCACGGCGCCGCCGAGCCGCTTCCGCGCAGGCTCCGCGAGCCCCGGCAGGTGCAGCCGGCCATCCACCCAGAGGCCGCTTTTGATGCCCTCGCCCGCCCGCCGCCCAGACAGCGCCGCCGGCGGAAACCCGACCACCAGCGCGGCGATGGGCTCGTCCGTTTCCGAGGAAACGATGGGCATGGCGATGACTTCATCGACCGCCTCGGCGGCCCCGTCCGCGGTGCGCCAAAGGTAGCCGAGCTGCAGCCGGTCGGGGACGCCCGGCAGGGCCAGCCGGGCTTCCTCCTGCGCCCGCAGCGCGCCCGTTTCCGGCGCGTTCGGCGGAGGGATCACTGCGCCTTTGACATCGAGAAAACGGTAGAACCGCGCCTGCAAATCGCGCAGCTCGTCGCGGGCGCTCGGATACAAAAGATCGAGCGCCCCGTCCTCCAGCGCGGCGTGGATGCGCGGCTTGCCCACGAGCGCCCGGCAGTGCTCCGCGAGCGCGGCGTGCCGCACCTCCTGCACGCCATGCCACGCGGCCAGCGCGCTTTGAAACTCCCGCTGCAAATCGTCCTGCACCCCGGCGGCGATCTTGCGCTGTGCGAAATAAAGTCCCGCGGCCGTGATCGCCGAGACCACCAGCATCATCGCCGCCAGCAGTTTGCCGCGAAAGCTCACGGGAAATCCACGCGCAGAGTCGCGCCGTTTTTCAGCTCCACGGGCCGCTCCAGCGTGGTCTTGCTGCTCAGCCACGCCTTGAGCGTGTACGAGCCCGGCGGCAGGCCGGTCAGCCGGAAGCGGCCCTCGGCGTCGGTGACGGCAAAGTGCGGCGTGTCGAGCACGAGGATCAGCCCGCGCATGTGCTCATGGATGTCGCAGCGCAGCGTGACCAGCCCCGGCACCTCGAAGACCTGCGCGGGCACGGGCTTCTCATCCGGGCGGTAGCGCCCGAGGTCGAAGCGCTTCGCCGGGGAGTAGGAAAAGATGTTGTGATAGGTGTCGTCGAGATTGGGAAACTCCACTTTCGTCCCGACCCGCAGCGGCAGCAGCGGCGGCACGAAAGCGAAATCCTTTTGCGGCAACTGCTTGGTCGCGGGCGCGGCGGGCGCGGGAAAAGTGCCCTCCAGATAGACGACCGCGAGCGGTGGATTCGTGGCGACGACACCGCCCTTCGTGACGATTTCGTAGCGTTTGGTCATCACCGGCGCGGTGTGGGTTTTCGGCAGCTCGACGCGCCCTTCGATCACCGCTTGCGCGAGCGAAACTGCGGGGAGCAAGACGAGAGCGAGGAGGAAAAGGAGCGGTTTATTTTTCATGCAAAGGGAAAAAAACTAAAGCGGCGGGCGGATGGTGTAGCCGACCGAGCGCAGCGTGTGAATGAGCGGCGCAGGGAAGCCGGAGTCCACTTTCTTGCGCAGCCGCGTGATGAAAATCTCCACCGTGCGCGTGTCGTATTCGTGGTCGCGCTGCCAGACCCGCTCGCAGAGTTCCGTCCGCGAAAAAACCCGGCCCGGCTCCTGCATGAGCACCTGGAGCACGTCGAACTCGCGCGGCGAAAGCGCCACCGCCTGCCCGCTGCGCACCACCCGGCGGTGCTGCACGTCCATGTGCAGATCGGCCACCTTGAGCAAATCCGCCGCGGTCGGCGTTCCCCCGCGCCGCCCGAGCGCTTCGATCCGCGCGACCAGTTCATCCATGGAGAAAGGCTTCGCCAGATAGTCATCGGCCCCGGCCTTCAAGCCCTTCACGCGATCCCCCACGTCGCCCCGCGCAGTGAGGATGAGCACGCGCGCCGGGCAGTTTGTCTTGCGGAGCTGGGCGAGCACGGAGAGCCCGTCGAGGCTGGGCAGACTCAAGTCGAGAACCACGAGGTCCGGCGGATCGCTGAGGGCCACGCGCAAACCCTCGGCGCCATCGTGCTGCGCGCTCGCGAAATGCCCGTGGCGCATCAGCGCGGCGGTGATATGCCGGGCCAGTTGGGGTTCGTCTTCGAGGACCAGGATGCGCATGGGTGTCGCGCTTCTAACCATCTTCTGCATGAACACTCAAGGATGGGCTGTCCGGCTGGCGGGTCCGGCGGCGGAACACAGGCGTTCCTCGGCTGACAGAGCGTGGCGGCAGTTACTTGCCCGCGGCCATCACCTGCCGGAGGCAGCGCTGCAGGGCCGCGATGTTGGTGCTGTTACTTTCATATGGGTATTAGGTTGGGTCTTGGTTTATTTAGCTTGCGCCAAAGTCTGGGCGTCTGGGCCCACTAAGAGGGCGTCTAAAAAGGCGCGCGTGGTCGTTGGAATCTTAGAGGACGTCTAAAAAGTCCGATCAGGTCTGTTTCTTCCTCTTCCTCTTCCGCTTAATCTTCCTCCTCGTTCGCCTTGGCTGGGAGGAAGATTAGGCGGAAGAGGAAGAGGAAGAGACCGGCGAAACCGACTTTTTAGACGCCCGCTAAGGATTGGTGCAGATGCCGGATTCTACCCAGCGCTTTACCGTAACGAGGCTGTTACCTATCCCGGCGCAGGCCCAATTATTTCGCAGTGGTATTTGGCGCAGGGTCTTGCTCCTTTTGCGCGCGCCCGCCATTTTGACCTCCATCCCATGAAAAAACTGCCCGTCCTTCTCGCCCTCGCCCTCCTCGTCGTGTCGCCCCTGCGGGCGCAGGAATTGAAATGGGACAAGACCGACCTCGGCCCGTTTCACACGGGCTGTTTCAAAATCAACGGGCAGGTCACGGCCAAAGGCATCGCCATCAAGGTGGGCGACAAGGAGCATCCGGCGACGGTGCTTTTCGATCCCGAACTGCTGCGGGTGAGCGCGGCGTGGACGGGCGGGTTCATCAAATTCCCGCGCGGTCGCGGCGGGCTGGAGGGGCAGATCGGCGCGGACGGTGAGGTGAAATTTTCCACGCCGTATCTGCCGGGCTGGAGCATGGGCGAAATCGGCGATGACCCGCGGGACAAGCACCAGGGCCATCTCGCGGCCGACGTGGCGAAATATCGCGGGCTGTATGTGCATGGCGACAAAGTCGTGCTCAGCTACTGGGTCGGGAAAACTGCCGTGCTGGAAATGCCGGGCGCAGAGGTGAAGGACGGCGCGCTGATTCTCTCGCGCACGCTCGCGCTCGGCGCGGGGCCGGCGGTGACGATGCTCCTCGGTACGGGCGAATTTCTGACCACCGTGGACAATGCCCCCGGCGCGAAGATCGAGCAGACCGCGGACGGCAAGACCGTGCTGCGCCTGCCAGTGCGCGCGCAGGCGACGACCTTGCGCGTCTCTTTCGTGACGGGAAAACCGGGCGAGACGCTGCGCCTCGAATCCCAAAAGACTCCCGTGCCCGATCTCGTCGCGCTGTGCAAAGGCGGGCCCGCGCATTGGGGCGCGGCGATCGAGACGACGGGCAAACTCGGCAGTGGCGATGGGCCTTATGTCGTGGATGAAATCACCGCGCCGGATGACAACCCCTACAACTCCTGGCTGCGCCTCGGCGGGCACGATTTTTTTCCCAATGGCGACGCCGCCGTGGTGAATATCAGCGGCGACGTGTGGCTCGTCAGCGGGCTCGACGCGAAGCTCGAAAAGGTGAAGTGGAAGCGCGTCGCGACAGGCCTTTTCCAGCCGCTCGGCTGCAAGGTCGTGGACAGCAAAATCTATGTCCTCGGGCGCGACCAGATCACCCGGCTGCACGACCTCAATGGCGACGGCGAGACGGACTATTACGAGTGCTTTAACAACGACTGCGTGGTGACGGATAACTACCATGAGTTCGCGCTCGATTTGCAGACGGACAGCGCGGGCAATTTCTACTACGGCAAAGGCTCGCCGTGGGAGCCGACGAACATGAGCCCGCACCAGGGCACGCTGCTCCGCGTGTCGAAAGACGGCGCGAAAATGGAGATCATCGCCAACGGCCTGCGCGCGCCGAACGGCCTGGGCATGGGGCCGAAGAATTTTCTGACGTGCAGCGACAACCAGGGCCACTGGATGCCCGCGAACCGGCTGAACATCATCAAGCCCGGCGGCTTTTACGGCATGACGCCCGCCGCGCATAAGACCATCCATTTCAAAGCCGCCGACGGGACCGAGTTCGACGCCAACCCGAGCAGCGAAGAGGCGCGCAAGGAGTTCAAGACGAACTTCTGGGGCAACGCGCAGGCCCCCATCCCGACCGCCGGCTACGAACTGCCGCTCGTCTGGATGCCGCAGGCGGTGGATAACTCGCCCGGCGGCGAGGTCTGGGTGAGCGGCGGCAAATGGGGCCCGTGGGAGGGTCGCATGCTGCATCTCAGCTACGGCCACTGCCTGCTCTACGGCGTGACGATGGAGACGGTCGATGGCGTGGCGCAAGGCTCGGTGGTGAAGTTTCCATTCAAGTTTCCCAGCGGCATCATGCGCGGGCGTTTCGGCCCGCAGGACGGCCAGCTCTACGTCACCGGGCTGAACGTGTGGCAGAGCGACGCGGCGAAATTCGGCTGCTTCTCCCGCGTGCGCTACACCGGCGCGGCGGTGACGATGCCGGTCGAACTGCACACGCTTAAGGACGGCGTGCAGTTGCAATTCACCAACGCGCTCGACGCTGCCTCCGCGACGGATGTGCAGAACTACGACATCACCCGCTGGAACTACAAGTGGACCGGCCAATACGGCTCGGACGATTACAAAGTCAGCGACGGCACCAAAGGCAAGGACGCCATGGCCGTGGAGAAAGCCGCGCTTTCACCCGACAAAAAAACGCTCACCCTCACGCTCCCCGACATGCGGCCCGCGATGACGCTGCGGCTGAAATTCAAAATCCAGTCCGCGGATGGCAAGCCGGTCGAGCAGGAAATCCACGCCACGATCCATCGCGTCCCAAAATAAGCGAGCGCAGCCTCGCATCTGTAGGGGAAGCTGCCAGCTTCCCCTCAGATGCGGGCGCGTTCCGCCCGTTTCGCTAACACGTCCGCGCCTGTGGGGAAGCTGGCAGCTTCCCCTACAGGCACGAACGTGTTAGCGAAGACGCATGGCCCAGCCGCCGCGCCTCCCCACGATCCTCCTGCCGCCCGACGTGCCGGTGATCTACTGGATCACCCTCTGCGTTCAGCACCGCGAACGCGTCCTCGCCAACGCCGCCGTCTTCACCGCGATGACGCAAACCATCACCGAGCTGCGCCGCTGGTTCGTCGTCTCCGCCGTGCTGATGCCCGATCATTTCCACGCGCTGGTTTCGCCGAAGGAAGATCGCGATTTGCCGGTCGGCGATTTCTTCACCGGCTTCAAACGCGTGCTCCGGCAGCGGCTCAGGCATTCGTGGAACTGGCAGCGCAGTGGGTTTGACCGGCTGCTGCGCAGCAGGGACGACGCGCAAGAGAAATGGATTTACATGCGGGAGAATCCGGTGCGCGCGGGGTTGGCGCAGAGCTGGGAGGAGTGGCCGTTTTATTTCGATTATCGGGAGGCGGAGGGCGAGGAGCGTCCGCATCTGTAACGGCAGCGCGCGCTGCTGCGCGCATCTGTAGGGGAAGCTGGCAGCTTCCCCTACAGATGCGGCGCAGGCGCCGCGGCTATTTTGCAAACGCTTCCGCCTTCTCGTTCCCGCCGCTCGCGAGGTAGGCGATGAGGTCGAGGATTTCCTCCTTCGTCAGCACATTGATGAGGCCGGGTGGCATGAGGGAAACCTTCGACACTTCGCGCGTGGCGATCTGGCCGAGCCGCAGCCATTCCTTTTTCCCGGCGACCGGATCGGTGATGACGCACAGCCGGTGATTATCCTCCTCCGCGATGAGCCCGGAGAAAACCCCGCCGTCTTTCATCGTGATGACCACGCTCGCGTATTGCTCGCTGATGACCTTGCTCGGCTCGACGATCGCTTCGAGCAGGTCGTGCGCGTTGAAGCGGTTGCCGACGGCGCTGAGGTCGG
>JAYWEP010000097.1:0-14533 GCA_043779205.1 Chthoniobacter sp.
ACGAAAAGCGCGATGTAAATGAAGCTCACCACGAGGCAGAGCGTGCCGCCAAAGCCGCTCACAATCTTGCTCGGATTGTCCTCCTTGAAATTCGGAAACAGCGCGCCGAGCCCGACCGCCAGCCCGCTCAGCGCCGCGCTCATCAGCCCGATCGCCGCGGCGAAAAACGCCACCCGCGACCACGGGAGATGCAGCAGCACGCTCGAGACGATCATCAGGCTCACGGTGATCGCCATCGACCCGAGGCAGCTCATCCAGAATTTTTGCAGCAGCACTTTTTGCAGGCCGAACGGCGCGAGCCCGAGCACCCAGAGCCGGCGGCCTTCCAGCGAGAATTGCGGAAAAACGAAGCGTGTCGTCAGCGTCGAAAGCGTGAGCGCGGACGCCGCGAGATTGAGATACGAGATCATTGTCTGCCAAAACGGATCCTGGAAATTGAAGGACACGTTGCGCAGGTTCAGCACGTAAATGCAGAGCAGCCCGAAGAAGATCATGAACTGAATCCACTGCGCCGGATCGCGCCAGAAAAGCCGCGCGTCTTTCAGCACCAGCGCGGCGGCGGGCGGCGAAAGCGGGCGCAGCAGATCGGTCGCCCATTCGAGCGGCGAGCGGCGGCGCACGAGCATCCGCTTCGCCTCCGCCGCGCGCTGAAACCGCTCCGCCCGCGAACTCAGCGCGGCGCTCCAGCTCCCGTAGAAAAAACGCCCGACAAACTCGAAGCCCACGAGCAGACCCATGAGCGCATGGCTGAGCAGCAGCAGAAAAAAGAACGCGCCCTGCCGGCCCATCCCCTCGCTCCACGAGAGCACCGATTGCGCAAGCCACGCGCTCGGCAGAAAGGGGTTCACGCTGAGCCGCGTGTGCCGCAGGAGCTGGTCGAAGGACAGCACATCCTGCGGCGAAACGGCGTCCGCGTCCGTCACCGGCTTCACCCCGAAAAGCAGCGCCAGCACGATGCCCGCGGCCACGAGCAGCGCCGCCTTTTTCACCCAGCGCCGGGCGAGGATGCGCACGAGGAAGACGATGACCCACGAACCCGCGAGCGCCGGCAGCACCACGAATGGCAGATACGCGACAGCGATCTGCGCGTAAAAGGCCAGCGGCACCTCATGCACGCGCCCGTAGGCGATCATCATCGGCGCGCTCAAAAAAATCAGCGCCCAGCTCGAAACCACGAGCGCCTCGAGAAACTTCCAGCGATAGACGTTGCGATGCGCCAGCGGCAGCGAGAGAAACCACGTCGTCTCGCGGCTTTTGAAGAGCGTGGAGTAGCCGATGATGAGGTTCGAGAAAACCAGCATCACGAAAAAGAAACCGAAGATCAGGTAGAGGATGCGCTGGGAAAGCAGCGCGCCCACGAGGGGAAAATTATAGAGGTATTTCAGCCCGGAAAAAAACAGCCAGTAGCCGATGCCCAGGTATCCCAGCACGAAGGCGGCGAGCACCACGAGGAGCAGCGGCGACTCCCGCCGGATGCCGCGCAGCCGCGCGAGAAAGGAGCGCCAATGCACCCACAGGAGCAGGCGGAAAAAGCGCGGCGTCGTCAGCGGGGGGAGTGACGTGACGCCGTTCATTCAGCGCCCCGGCATGAGTTCAAACAAGAAGCCTTTCAAATACTCCGTCTCCGGCAGTGTCGTGATGATCGGGTGATCCGCGCCCTGCGAAAACGCCGCGAGCTGGCGCAGCGTTTTCTTCGCATCCACCACCGCCTCATTGATGACTTCGAGAAAACCTTCCCGGCTCACATGATGCGAGCAGCAGAAGGTCGCGAGCAGCCCGTCCGGGTTCAGCAGCTTGAGCGCGCGCAGGTGGATTTCCTTGTACCCGCGCATGGCGTCGCCCAGCTTGCCCTTCGACTTCGTGAACGACGGCGGATCGAGGACGATCAAATCGAAAAGCGCATTTTTCCGCTCCAGATCGTGGAGCACGTCGAAGACATTCCCCGCCTGCGCCTCGACCGCGAGGTGATTGCGCGCAGCGTTCTTTTTCACCAGCTCCACACACTCCGCGCTGATCTCCACCGCCAGCACACTCGCCGCGCCCGCCTTCGCGCACGCGAGCGCAAACGCACCCTGATTCGCAAAGCAATCGAGCACCTTGCGACCCTTTGCCTGCGCCGCCACCGCCGCGTAGTTCGGCAGTTGGTCGAGGTAAAATCCCGTCTTCTGCCCGTGGCTCAGATCAAGCTCGAATTCCAGCCCCTCGATCGTCACCGCAAACGGCCCAGGTGCTTCGCCAAACAGCACGCCCGTGACCAGCTCCAGCCCCTCCGCTTTTCGCACCGGCGCATCGTTGCGCTCGATGATCGAGCGCGGCTCCAGCACCGCGCGCAGCGCCTCCACGATGAGTGCTTTCCGCTGATCCATCGCCAGCGTCAGCGTCTGCAAAACGAGGTGATCGCCGTAGCGATCCACGATCAGCCCCGGCAGCCCGTCGCTCTCGCTCCAGACCATCCGCCCCAGCCGCGGATCAAGTCCCCGCCTTGCCCGGTACTCCACCGCCAGCCGGATGCGCCGCGTGAAAAACTCCGCGTCCAGCTCCTGCCGCTGCCGCGAAAACCGCCGCGCCACGATCTGCGACTTGCTGTTGAAAATCGCCGAGCCGAGCAGCCGGTCCTGCCCGTCCTTGAGCGAAACCACGTCGCCATCCTGCGGCGAGCCAAACGCCTTCAGCACCTCGCTCGAATAGACCCAATCGTGGCCGTGAAGGATGCGCGAGCGGGGTTTGATAACGAGTCCGGCCATAGGAGTCGGGAAGGTAAAAGCCGCCCGCGCGAAGTCAACGCCTGCGCCCCGCAAATCCGTCCGCCCACCGGCCCGCATCCTGCTTTTCACACCAGCCGATGCCGCGCGAACTCTATTTCACCACGTTGGACTTTCTGATGAAGGCGATCGAGGCCAAGGAGGCCGAGATCGAAAGCGCCGCCGGCTCGTCGCGGAGCGCGCGTCTGGAAGCGCAGATGTGCCACCTGCAAAGGCGGCTGCACCTCGAGTTCTGCTACCTCGCCGCCTTCGCCGACGGCGGCAGCGAGGCGCTGTAAGCGCGGGGTAGCGCTCGCGCCCCGCGTGTTGGTATCGGCGCCCCGCCGATTCCTCCCGGTCCAAGGTATCCGGCGAGGCGCCGGCCACAGCACGCGAGGGCGCGTGCGCTACCCAACGCCGAGTGCCGCTCGCGCTTGCCTTGCGCCGCAGGTTTCCGGTTGGATGACCGGCACATGAAAATCATCTCCTGGAACGTCAACGGCATCCGCGCGGCGCTCAAAAAAGGCCTCGCCGAATTCATCGCCGCGGAGCAGCCGGACATCGTGTGCCTCCAGGAAACGAAGGCGACCGCCGAGGACGTGACCGTGCCCGCCGCGCTCACGGAGTTCACACCGTTTTGGAATTCCGCGGAGAAGAAGGGCTATGCCGGCACCGCGATTTTCACCAAGCAGAAGCCGCTCGCCGTGGCCTGCGGAATCGGCACCGCCGAGCACGACCGGGAAGGCCGCGTCATCACCGCCGAGTACGCGGACTTTTTCCTCGTAAATGTCTATGTCCCCAACTCCAAGCGCGAGCTGACGCGCCTGCCCTACCGCCAGCAATGGGATCGCGATTTTCTCGCCTACCTCAAAGGCCTCGAAGCGACCAAGCCGGTCATTTTCTGCGGCGACCTCAACGTCGCGCACACCGAGATCGACCTCGCCCGGCCGAAGGACAACGTGCAGAACCACGGCTTCACCCCGGAGGAGCGCGCGGGCTTCAGCGCCTTCGTCGGCGCGGGCCTGCTCGACACTTTCCGCGAGTTTGAAAAGGGCGGCGGCCACTACACCTGGTGGAGCCAGATGGGCACGGCCCGCGCGCGGAACATCGGCTGGCGCATCGACTACTTCCTCTGCTCCGCCGCGCTCCGCCCGCGGCTGCAAGCGGCCACGATTTATCCGCACATCACCGGCTCCGATCACTGCCCGGTGGGCATCGAATTGAACGCAAGCCGGCGCAAATAGCGGCTAGATGAAATAGTCGAAATCCTGCTCGCTATGCGTCTTGCGGCGGACGCGGAAAATGTGGGCGGGCTTTTCCGGCGTGAGCCGGATGAACTGCCGGTGGCCGCTCCAGAGGTAGCGCTCGTCGTGCAGGAGGTCGTGGGCCTGATAGGTGTGGCTTTCCATCCAGCCGAACTGCTCGACCGGCACATGGATGAAGGTCTCCTGCGCGTGAAACGGATCGAGCGAGACGGCGATGAGCAGGATGTTGTCGCGCGCCGCGGTCATCTTCACGAAATAGAGGACGAGGTCGTTGTCGGCGTGGTGAAAGCGCAGGTTGCGGAGCTGCTGGAGGGCGCGGTTTTCGCGGCGGATGCGGTTGAGCTGGGTGATGGTGTCCTTGATGTGGCCGGGCGCATTCCAGTCGCGCTCCTTCCACTGGTATTTCTCGGAGTCGAGATACTCCTCGCGGGCGAGCTGCTTGTAGTCGTTGTCGCAGAGGTGGAGGAACTGGCGCACGTCGCCCGCGGCGTCACACGGCTTCGTCTCCAGCCCCGCGTTTTCGCACAGCTCGAAGCCGGAATAAATGCCGTACACCGGCGAAAGCGTGGCCGCGAGCACGGCGCGGATGAGGAACGCGGGCCGTCCGCCGAATTGCAGAAAGCTCGGCAGAATGTCCGGCGTGTTCGGCCAGAGATTCGGGCGCATCGTCTCGGCGCATTCGCTGTGCGTGAGATCGGCGAAATACTCGGTCAGGCCCTGCTTCGTATTGCGCCAGGTGAAGTAGGTGTAGCTCTGCGTGAAGCCGGCGCGCGCCAGCACCTTCATCATCTTCGGGCGGGTGAAGGCCTCGCTCAGAAAGATCGCGTCGGGAAAACGCTGCTGCACGCGGGTGATGAGATATTCCCAAAACGCCACGGGTTTCGTGTGCGGATTATCCACGCGGAAAATGCGCACGCCGTGCCCGCACCAAAACTCGACCACACTCGCGATCTCGCTCCAGAGCGTGCGCCAGTCGGCGTTGTGATAGTTCAGCGGATAGACGTCCTGATATTTCTTCGGCGGGTTCTCCGCGTATTTGATCGTCCCGTCGGGCCGCTTGTAAAACCAGTCCGGGTGCTCGTGGACGTACGGATGATCCGGCGAGCAGTTCAGCGCGAAGTCGATCGCCAGCTCCATCCCGCGCGCGTGGATTTGCGCCACGAGCCAGTCGAAATCCGCGAGCGTCCCCAGCTCCGGCGCGACATCCTTGTGCCCGCCGCCATTCGCGCATTTCTGGTGCCGGTTGCCGATGGCGTAAGGCACGCCGGGTTCGCCGGGCTCGCACGTCACCGCGTTATTGCGCCCCTTGCGCGCGGTCACGCCGACGGGATGGATCGGCGGGAAATAGATCACGTCAAAGCCCATCGCCTTCGCATCATCGATGCGCGGCAGGCAGTCGCGGAAGGTCGAGCCCTTGTCGCCGCGCCCCTCCGCGGAGCGTGGAAAAAACTCATACCACTGCGAGAAGAGCGCGCGCGGACGGTCCACATAGACCAGCGGATACCGCGCGCTGAACGTCGCGCTCTGCGTGGCGCGGACGCCCTCGTCCGCGGTGTCCAGCGAACGCCCCGTTCGCTGAAGTTCGGCGGGCGGGGCGCCCGCCGGACGGTCGCGGACGAGGGCGTCCGCGCCACGCTCGGCTGCGCCTCGCGCGGGCTCCGTCACGACGGCCTTCTTCTTTCGCGTCGCCTTCGCCTTCTTCGCCGCGGGGGAAATTTCCGTCGCCGGCGCAGGCTCCACTGTCGCCCCGCCACTCGCGTCCACCAACTCCATGACCGGCGGCAGATTCAGCAGATACTCCGTGCTCTCGCTGCGATCGGGGTACGCCGTCATCAGCCCCTCCAGCTCCGGCGAATGCGCCAGCGCATTCACGTCCGCCGGCGTGCCTTCGCGAATCTTGTCCGCCAGCGCCACCAGCCGCTCCGCGTCGCGCTTCTGGCCCGCCTCCTGCGCCAGCCGCGCCGCTTTCTCCACAAACCCCGCTCCCTCCAGCGTCTCGCTTTTCAAGTCCGGCAGCGCCGCCGCGAACTTCAAATGAAACTCATGCTGCCACGAAAGAAACGTGTCGCCCCACGCCTCGACCGTGAATTCATAGACCGCATTTTCAAACACCGAGAACGTCCCGCGCCAGCGGTCGTGACCATTCGGAATCGGCATCATCGGCGTCTCATACCAGCGCGCCTCGCCGCGCTTCCGCCATCTCAGCACCGCGCTCACCACATCGTGCCCGTCCTTGAAGACATCCGCCTCCACCGCGATGTCCTCGCCCGCCGCGCGCTTCACCGGATAGCGCCCGCCCTCGACGAGCGGCTGCACATTCTCGATCACACAAGTCGGCGGGCGGGGCATCATGGTGCGCGCAGTTTGCGCCACCGCCCGCCATCCTCGCAAGCCCGCGTCGCAGCGCACCGCCCGCGCAGCGAGCCCCCTTTCGTCATCGCACGAGGAACATGGCGCTCAGAGGGCCAGCGGGACGCCCGGCGTGGGGGTGAGGATTTCGCTCTGCGGAAGATCGGCGCTGAGGGTGGCGCGGAACCACTCGATGGCGGGGGTGTCGCCGTGGACGAGGATGACTTTTTTCGGGCGCACTTTGTTCACGTAGGCGCGGATGCTTTCGCGGGTGGCGTGGGCGCTGAAATTGAATTGCTCCAAGGCGCAGCGCAGCGGCTGCGGGGGAAACTCGGGGCTGAGCTGCACGGTGTCGCCATGGGCGGCGGCGCGGATGCGGCCGGCGGGGGAAAGCGGGTCGGCGTAGCCGACGAAAAAGAGCGCGTGCGCGGGATCGCTGAGCACCTGGCGGGCGAACGAATTCGAGAGCGTTTTCTCGGTCATCATGCCGCTGGAGATGGCGTAGATGCGCTCGCCTTTGAGCGGGGTGGCGGAGGCGGCTTTGCCGGCCATGGTGAAGGGCGCGACGGCGTCGAGGATTTGCAGGTCGTGTTTCTGGCGCGGGGTTTGGTGCGCGAGTTTGTCGTAGATTTCGGTGAGCTTGGTGCCGAGGCCGCCGATGTAGATGGGGCACATGCCGAGTAGGCCGCGGCGGCGGAAATCGTGAAATATCGCGAGGATTTCCTGCGTTTTTCCGAGCGCGAAAAGCGGGATGAGCACGCCGGCTCCGCGCTCGAATTGCGCGCGGATGGCATCCGCGAAACGCTGCTCTTCGCCGGCGCGGGTGAAGGTGTCCGGCGTGGCGCGGTCGCCGCGCGTGGTCTCGATGATGAGCACGTCCAGCTCGTGCTCGGGGAAGCGCGCACCCTGCATGATCGTCTGGTCGTCGAACTGGATGTCGCCGGTGTAAAAAATCGTGCGCCCTTCCGCGCGGATGAGCGTGCCGACGGAGCCGAGGATGTGGCCGGCGTCGAAGAACTCGAGGGACACGTCCGCGCTTTCATCCGCGCGCAGCCGCTGGCCGGTCATGTCGAAGCGCGTGTGCAGCGGCACGGGGTGCCAGGAGCGCACGGCTTTCTCCACATCGCGGTGGGTGAAAAGCGGGTAGCTGGTCACGCCGGCGTCGCGTTTTTTTTGCATCACGTTGACCGAGTTGTGGAGCATCACGTCGCTGAGCTGGCGCGTGGCTTCGGTCATGAAAACGGGTGCGCCGGGGTGGCGGCGCATGAGCACGGGGATGGAGCCGACGTGATCCTGGTGCGCGTGCGAGAGGATGATCGCGTCCGCGGAGCCGTCGGGGATCAGGCGGTGCTGCGGGAGGGCGAGTTCGCCGTCGAAGCGCGGGTGCAGGCCGGAGTCGAGGACGAGGCGTTTGCCGGCGAGGTCGAGGCAGTAGCAGTTCGCGCCGATTTCGACCTGCCGCGTGAGATTGGTAAAGGTGAGGCCGGTCATGCGCTGGGCGCGGAAGATGGGGACGGGGGCGCGGGGAAGGCAACCGTTTTCGCGGAAGAGCGGTGTAACCGGGTAGGGACGGCACGGAGTGCCGTCCCTACCGCTGCTGCGCAGCCGCTACTTCCGCCAGGCTTCGATTTTCACGATCTCCGCGGGGCGTTCGCCGTGCTCGGTGGGGAGGCTGACGGGCTCGCCGGGCTTGCGGCCGAGGAGCGCCTGGGCGAGCGCGGACTGGTAGCTGACGATGTTCTTGTCCGGGTTGCCGTCCCATGCGCCGAGGATGGTGTAGACCTCGGGCTCGCCGCCTTCGGAGCGCAGCGTGACCACGGTGCCGATGGCGACGGCGCTGGTGTCGGGGTTGGCAAACTCGGTGCCGCGGGCGAGCCCGAGATCGCGCTCGGTTTCGGCGCGGCGGCGGCCGAGGACGCGCTGCGTTTCCTTGGCGGCTTTGAACTCGAAATTTTCGCGCAGATCGCCGTGCTCACGGGCGGCGCTGATCTCGCGGATGTTTTCGGGAATCTGCCGGTTGACGAGGTCGTCGAACTCGGTCTTGCGCTTGTCGAGGCTCTCCCACGAGACGACGAGCGTCTCCGCCTTCGTGTCGCTGTCGCCGGAGACGAGGGCCTGCATCTCGGGGAAAAGGCGGATGATGCGGCCGAGGAGGGAGCGCTTGTTCAGCTCCTCGAAGACCGGCGTGCGCATGAGCTTTTGCATGATGTTGCGCATGTCCTCGTGGTTGGCCGAGGCGATGAGATCGTTGAGCAGTTCCTTGTCGTTGAGGAGCAGGTCGTGGAGGCGGCGGTCGCGCTTGGCTTCGTCAAACTGGTCGCGCTCGAGCGCGCTGATGATGGAACTGAGGAGGCGCGGGTTGACGAGATCAGCGAAGGCGCCGTCGCGCTCTTTGCAAAGCCAGATCAGGGTTTCCGAGGTGATCGAGTGGTCGCGAATCTCGCGGTCGATGCCTTTGATGAGCGCGGGAACCTGCCCTTTTTCCTCGAGCAGCCGCGCGGCTTCGGTGACGACGCGGGTGCTGCCGCGGGCCGCGAGATCAATCGCGACCGCCGGCCAGTCGTCGCCAAACGCGGCGGGCAGTTCCGCGAAGACGCGCTTGTGTTTCGCGGCGGGCAGGTCGGCGATGAGCGTGACCAGCCGGCGCTTTTCGTCGCGCAGAACCTGATCGACGCCGAGCGCGTCGGCGGCTTTGGCGACGCCGGATTTTTCGGCGATCTCGTCGCGCGCGATGAGCATTTCGAGCGCCTGCGCGGTGTTCAGGCGCTGGTTTTTGCGCGCCTGGCTGTCCGCGGTGGCGAGCACCGGCGCGAGCTGCGCGGCGGCGTCGGTGAACTCGCCGAGGTTTTTCAAAATCTGGTCGAGCGCGGTGAGCTGATCCTTGAGCTGGCGCGCATTGGTGAAGGCGGCGAGGAATTGCTCGGCATGCGAGATGGGTGCGTCGCGCAGCTCAAATGGCGCGGTCTTTTTCGCCGGCACGAGGAAGTGGCCGTCCTTTTTCAGCGTCTTCTTCGTCGCCTCCCACCACTTCTTGAATTCCGCATCGCTGAACACGGCGGGGACGAAAGTCTGCGCGATCTGATCCTGCGAGGCCTTGCCGCCGAAGCTCGTGAGCACCGACCGCATGAGCCCGGTCGCATCGGCTTTCGCCCGCGCTTTCACCGCCGCGCCGTCGGCGGCAATCTGCGCGAGGATGTGGTCGGACTCGATGGCCTGGAGCGACTCCGCAGCATACTGGAGCTGCATCGGGTGGGCCTTCTTCGTCTTGAAATGGATGGTCATCTGGCTGACCAGAAAGTTCACCGCATCGACCTGGCCGAAGCCCCAGCTTTTATGCACGACGAAGGTGCCGGGCTGGAGTTTTTCGAGAGCCTCGCCGGCGGCGGTGGAGAGTTTGCCGGCGTCAACGGCCTTTTGAATTTCGGAAGTCATGGGGTGGGGAAAGTAGGAAGGGCGCAAAGCTTGTCCATGACATATTTCCCGCCGCGGTGCGCGGGTGGCGCTGTGGGTTGAATAATGCTTTCCGCCCACGCGCCAGGCCGATAGACGATGGCCCGCGCGGAATCCCGCGCCCGCCCGATGAACTCCGACCCCGCCAAGCCGTCCGCGCCCGCACTCGAGCGCGAGGCGAGCTTTCAACTGCTCTTCCACGCGCACCCACTGCCGATGTGGGTCGTGGATGCGGACTCGCTGGCCTTCCTCGTGGTGAATGACGCCGCGGTGCGAAAGTACGGCTATGCGCGCGAAGAATTTCTGGCGATGAAGATGGACCAGATCGCCGAGCCCGAAGAGCTGCCGCCCGCGGGCACGCCCGATGTGGCGGGTGAGACGCGCGGCGCGAGCGCGGCGTGGCGGCACACCGCGAAGGACGGCTCGGTGCTGCATGTCGAAAGCACCTGGCATGAGATTTCATTCGATGGGCGCGACGCGGTGCTCGTGCTGAGCATCGACCGCACCGCGCAGCAGCACGCCGAGGAGCGCAACCGCGAGCAGGCCAAGCTGCTCAACCTCGCCTCCGACGCGATCATCGTGCGCGACCTCGACCAGCGGCTGCTTTTCTGGAGCCAGGGCGCGGCGCGGATCTACGGCTGGACGGCGGAGGAGGCGGTGGGCGCGAAAACGCTCGATCTTTTCGTCAGCGGAAAACTCCAGGTCATGGAGGCCGAGGTGGAGCTGCTGCGCAAAGGCCTGTGGAGCGGCCCGCTCACGCACCGCCACAAGGACGGGCGCGAGGTCATCGTCAACAGCCGCTGGACCCTCGTGCGCGACGAGGCGGGCACACCGCAGTCCGTGCTCGTCATCGACACCGACATCACCGAGACGCGCAAACTCGAATCGCAGTTTCTCCGCGCGCAGCGGCTCGAAAGCATCGGCACGCTGGCCAGCGGCATCGCCCATGATTTGAACAACATCCTTTCGCCCATCCTCATGGCCGCGAGCATCCTGCGGCGCGATCTCAGCGACCCCGACGATGAGAAAATGCTCAACATCATCGAGAGCAGCGCCGAGCGCGGCGCGGGGATCGTGAAGCAGGTGCTGACCTTTGCCCGCGGGGCCGAGGGCGAGCGCGCGCTGCTCCAGCCAAAGCATCTCGTCAGCGAGCTGGCGAAAATCATGGCGCAGACCTTTCCTCGCAACATCGACATCCAGACCAATCTGCCGACGGAACTCTGGACCGTCATGGGCGACGCCACGCAGCTCCACCAGGTGCTCCTTAACCTCTGCGTCAACGCGCGCGACGCCATGGGCGCGGAGGGCGGCACGCTCACGGTCGCGGCTGAGAACATCGACATCGACGACCATTTCGCGAGCATGAACCCCGGCGCGCAGCTCGGCGCGCATGTGGCCCTGCGCGTTTCGGACACCGGCAGCGGCATGTCGCCCGAGACGATGGAAAAAATCTTCGATCCCTTTTTCACGACGAAGGAAGTGGGCAAGGGCACCGGCCTCGGTCTGGCCACGGTCATCGGCATCGTCAAAAGCCACGGCGGCGTCCTCACCGTGCAGAGCGCGATCGGCGTGGGCACCACGTTTTCCTTCTTCGTGCCCGCCTCACGCGATGCGGAGGTGGCGAAAAAAGAGGACGCCGCCGCTGTCGCCGAAGGCACCGGCGAGCTCGTCCTCGTGGTCGATGACGAAGCGCCCATCCGCGAGGCACTCGTCGGCACGCTCGCCGCCCACGGCTACCGCGCCTACACCGCCGAGGACGGCACCGATGCGCTCGCGCTTTACTTTCAGCGCAAAAGCGAAATCAAGGTCGTGCTCACCGACCTCGCGATGGGCCAGATGGACGGCATCGCCCTCGTCCGCGCGCTCCGCAAGATCGACCCCGCGGTGCGGGTGATCGCGTCGAGCGGCCATTTTCAAAAGGAAAATCTGGCCGTGCTCAACGGGCTCGGGGTGAAAGTCTTCCTCGAAAAACCCTACACCGCCGACAAGCTCCTGCGCGCCCTGCGCACGGTGCTCGAACCGGCGTAAATAGAGCGCGGAAAGGATGCGAAGTGGGATTGCGAACAGGCCACTTAACATCTGCACATGCGGGAGTATGAACCCGTGTGTGATTCTGAATGTGAGGTTACTCTGGCTTCCGCCAAATTTGTGTCACACTGCTGACCAGCTCACGCTCCTCAACCATCTTGTCGATAATCCCGCTGACGCTGTTTGAGTGACCCGCACCCTCAAGATTCAGTGACTCGACTACGCGCCGCACGACGTCACGAATGGCAATCTTCTCCCTGCGCGGGATGGCGGCCATAATGACGCGGCGCATATCTTTTGGGAGAAACCTGCTTTGTGCCGCGCGGAGGGATGCGATCGCGCTCTCCAATGTTTCTTCGTCGGTGGTGGCCGTCGCGAGTGGTAACAAAGGCTCTATGGCGACGGTGCGCGGAGGCTGAGTGAAAAGGTCAACCTGTCCGCTCGGGAGCAACTCTGTCTGGACCGCGCGAGTTGGCTGCCGGCGCGTCGCTGCAAACTGTAGCGCGGCGGCCAGCCTCGCGGGCGGCGGCTCCGCTGGCGCTGCGGTCGCCACCTGCGCAGCACAGACGGGATCGATGCCCATATGCGCGAGCTTTCGCCACAGCGATTCGAGCGCGGCATTTGGGTTCGTGTAAAATGCCGAGGCCGGGACGCGCCAGAACGTCCAGCCACACCGCTCAAGTTGCCGTTGGCGCGCGAGGTCTTGGACGATCTGTTCGGGTTCGTCGTGATGCGGCCCGTCGCACTCGACGGCGAGGCGAGTGCGCAAGCCCTCGATGAGGAAATCAATCCGCTTCCCATTCGGGCCGAATGGCTCGAACTGCGGGACGACTCGATAGTGGCGGTCGTGGATGATTTGCCCGACGGTTCGCTCAAACTTGCTCTCGCATTTCTCCCAATCCGGCCCGCCAGTCGGTTGCTGGCGTGGATCGGAGTAGTAGGCGAGCAGCTTATAGCGCATGTCCGCAGGGTTCATGTCGTTCAGCGTCACCGAATGGAAGAGCCAGACTTGATCGCGAGCGCGACTGGCGGCGACGTTGTAGCGCTGGCGATCAGCGTCCGTGGTGCGTGCCTGAAATTGCGCGTTCGTCGCGGCAACCATGCTGAGGAACATGATGTCGCGCTCGTCGCCTTGGAATGCGTAGGCATCGCCGCACACGATTTCACGGTCTTCGATGTCCTCGGCCTTGAGGCGATTCACCAGCAGCGAGTTGATGAGCTTCGCCTTGCAGCGAAATCACCCCCATCGTCTTCCCGACGTACGCGAGATCATCGCAGCACCGGCAAATCGCCTCGACGAGTGCCTCGGCTTCAACAGGATTGCGTGCGCTGCTTGCCGCTCCCTCGCGGTGGCCGTCGGCGACGTGGCGCACGACGATTGGTTCGAGCCGATCCCGCGCATATTGGCGGAGCGTTTGAAGTTTTCCTCCATAACAAAGATCGCTCGAAAACCGGATGATTTCCGGCAGGCAGCGAAAGTGCTCGCGTAGCACAATGCGCCCGCCAAACCGAATATCGGCTTGGCGGAAAAGGCTTGATGCAACACCTAAAGCCGCCGCGTGTGGAATCCCGTCCAGCCATTGAGTTGCAAGGGACTGTTCCGCGTCAATGGAGACGAATTCGCCCTGCGGGCTGATTTGTTCTGGGTCACCTACGATGATGATTTTCTTGGCGAGGTAAAGCAGTGCCAATGATTCGGGACCGCTCTGGCTTGCCTCATCAACGATGACAACATCGAAAGCCTCAGCAGACGGAGACACGGTTTCAGCGATGCGATGAAACGGCATGACCCACGCGGGAACGGCGCGACGGCAGGCCTCAAGATACTGCTGTGCAGCACGGAAATACCTCTCTGCACGCCGCCCCCTTGCATGTCCCATTGCATCGGCCCACCCGCGCAAAGCCTGAATCTGTTCTTCATCCATGCGGTCGAAACAGTGCTTCCACGCCTTTGCTGCCGCGAGCTTCGCCATTGTCTCGCGCTGTTGCTTCTGCAAGCGCGCCAGTTCCTCCTCAAGAGCGGCTGGGTCGTCGCGACTGAGAAAATCATGGAGCCACGTTCGCGCTCGCGCCCACTGCCATGCCGCGTCCGCTTCTACGAGACGTGAAGCCCACTGCTCATCCGCATGCGTGTCCGCCAATGAGCGTGCGAACATCGGCGCACTTGCTGCGACCGCAGCATGGCGTTGTTCCGAAGTGGAGAGCAGTTCCGCGTCCGCGCACAGAGCCGTCCATTCCTCGTGTGCATTGGCGTAGGCACGCGGATCGCGTGTGGTGACACTCGCGGAAAGTCTGCCGGAAACAGGGTGCGCCTGCGGGCAAACTGCAAACGCTTCGAGAGTTTGATTGCAGGCCGCGAGTTGCGCCGTGATCACGGCAAGGCGTTGACGTGCGAAGCCCGCTTCGCAATCGGCAAGGAGCATGTCCAGTTCGGACGGTTGATCCCAACTCGGCTCGATCAGGCCGGGAATTCCAGCGACGGCGCTGCGTGCCGCTGCCAGTTCCTCGCGCAGCGCGAGCGCGGCCCCGAGCGCGTCGCGCATTGTTTGAAGTTCAGTCACCTGCCGAACGATGCTTTCTCCGCCGACCTCATGCACATCCACCTGGCCTGCTCCCCAAAAGTTGATCCAGGCGCTATGAGAGATTGGCGGCGCGATAGCGCCGCCGAACTCTCACCATGAAACGCAAACGACACACACC
>JAYWEP010000098.1:0-15968 GCA_043779205.1 Chthoniobacter sp.
CGATGCTGGAGGGGAAGCTGTCAGCTTCCCCTCCAGCATCGCCCGACTTAGGTCACGAGCAGGAGCCAGGGCACGAAACTTCCAGTGTAACTATTTGGACGCCCGCTAAAGTCCGCGTCATCGGACGGAGCTGCCGCCGCTACGGCAGCTTGGTGATTTTCAGGCGGAGGAATTGTTTGGCCTGGCCGGCCTTCGGAGTGGGATGGCGGTAGGTGAGGGTCTCGGTGCCGTCGCCATTGAAGTTCGGCGAGCCGACGTTGATCGCGGGCACCCAGGTGCCCAGGTCGCTGGTGGCTTCCACGGCATAGCTCACGTCATCGCGGCCAATGCCGCGGCTGTAGGTGAGGGTCAGGTAGTCGGAGACCACATTGCCGACACTGACCAACTGCGAGCCCTGGACGGGCACCTGGCCGAGGGAGGCGAAGTTTGGGTTCGCGTTGAGGGCGTATTCGACAAGGTTGATGAGACCGTCGCCGTCGGTGTCGCCGGTTCCGGTCGGGTCGGTGATGCCGTTATTCGTGGCCCATGTGGCATAGAGCAGCGCGTCGTCCACGCCGGGCGACCCGCCGCTGGCGTAGCTGGCCCGCCAGTTTGCGCCAATGCTATGGTCGGGGTTGGTGGTGGGGCGCATGAGGACGAGGCACGGGCCGAGCTTGTCGGGGCTCTTCGGCCACGGGTCTTTATTGTCGTAGGTGAAATCGCGGATAACGGCGTTGGCGGCGTCAAGGAGCTGGATCGGCCCGCCGCCTGTGACGAGGTTAATGGGAAAGACGCCGGCGATTTGTGCTGTCGGCACGGATGGGTAGGCGGCGGTGAAGGCGCTCATATTGCGCACGATGAGGAGGCGTCCGCCGGGAGCGAGGAGGGGCGAAACGGCCGGGAAGGTGAAAGTGAGGCCCTGGCCGAAGTGGACGCCGCTCACATCGATCGTCTGGGCACCGATGTTCATCAGCTCGACGAACTGCGTGGTGTTGGAGACGAGTGGGTGATAATGGATTTTGGAAACGGCGAGATTGCTGGAGGAGGCCAGGGCTCCGAAGGAGTACTGCGCCACGGTGAGCGCGCTCCAGGTGCCGCCGTTATAGACGCGCGCCTGGACGGTGGCGGCGCTGGTCAGGGTGACGGGGATGGGGCCGGCCGCGGAAACCAGGCCGGAATGAACCCCGCTGCCGATGTCGCGCGGATCGACCCCATTGACGGTGTAGTAAAGCGTGCCGGTGGCACCATTCGGATTGGTGATGTTAAAGTTGTAAGGGTTACTGACCGTACCGCCGAACTGCCCGCTGAAGGTCGGGGCGAGCAGCGTGTTGGCGAGCGGTTTCGCGCTGCCGATGGGATCCTGGTAGCCCTGGAGCTGCGCGATGATCAGCGAGGTGCGCGGCTGCGTGGCGAAAACGGTCTGGCCACCCACCGGGGTGCCGCCGTTGTTCATGCAGTTTTCGATGACCAAGCCGGCGTTGTTGACCCAAGTGGTCTTGTTCAGGCTTGTGGAACCCCACCGCGCCGCCTCGGCGTGGACGATGGGAGCGACCTGCGCCGCCAGCCCGCTGAGCCGGTTGATCGCGGCTGTGGTGGTGAGTGCGCCGCCATTGAAGCAATGCCGCTGCACCCGGTCGGCGAAGCGCTGGCGGTACTCGGCGCTGTAGGCGAGCAGCTCGTGGAGATACTGCGGATTGCTCCGGGCAAAATCCTCGCGCGTGCCGTATTCCGTCTGTCCCCAGTTATTGGCGGCGGTGCCCGTGCCCCAGGGGCCGACGCGATTGTAGGATCCATAGACGGAATCAAGTCCGTGCTCGGCGTCGTGGAAGAAAAAGGCGAAGCCCCGCGTGCCGGTGCGGTCGCGGATGCCGAACCAGTTGTTGGAACCATTGCCTAGGAAGATCGAGAGTGGCGCGTCGGAATTGCCGTGGTAAAAATTGGCGAGCATGTAGTCGGCGAGATTGTCCACATCGAGATACACGGGATAGGCGGCGTTGGCCGTGCCGTCGGGATTGAGGCCGCGCATCTGCATGTAGAGGGCGGTGCGGCCCGTCTCGGTTGCGGCGTTTTTCAGCGCGATGGCGAGGGTGTTGAGCGACTTCCAGGAGGCGAAGTTGCCATCGGTCATTACGGTCGTATAGCCAGTGGGGGCAGCGCCACTCTTGGCGGTATCGGTCGTATCCTTGTTGGCTCCGAGGTAGCTCGCGCCGAAATCCGCCTCGGGGCGCTCGTCCCAGCCGTAGATGCCCCAGTAGATGCCGTTGATGAAGAGGTGAAAATAGCCATTGCGCGAGTACGGCTGGCCCATGTCGCGCTGGGTGGCCCGGCCCCATTCCTCGCGCATGAGCGAGTTCTGATTGCTTCCATCGAAGGCCCACGAATTGTTCTCCTCGCTGCGCATATCGATTTGCTGGAAGATGGAGGCACCGGCGTTGCCGAAGATCGGGTAGTTCAGTTTTCCGGCGTACCCCAGGCTTTTCCGGAAGTAGAGATGGAAGGCATGCTTCGGATTGGTGGTGCTGCGCGAATAGCCGCCGCGGATGCGCGCCCCGCAGTCGATCTGGAACAGCGAGGCACCGGTCGCGTCGAGGGATTCGATCGAGACAGGCCGCTCCCAGAAAAGGGATCGCTGGCTGGGATTCACGTAGATGCCGGTCGTGGGGTCGGTGAGGTTCCCCACATCGGTGGTCATGCAGATGGTGGGTGCGGAGGTCAGGGCGCTCTTGAGCAGGGTCAGCGGCGTGCCCGTATCCGGGGGGACCGCGAGCGTGAACCCATTGGGGAAGGTCGTGACCGGGGTGACGTTGCCGAGGCTCATACCGTAGCGGAAGACCTGGCCATTGATCGGACTGCTGGGAAAGCCGAGCGAGACGGCCGTGATGCTGGTCTGGGTGACGACATCGTTGATGAACAAAAATGTCTGCGTGATCGCGTTGCTCTGCTGCCAGCCCTGCTTAAGAGCGAGGGCGCGGACGACGGTGGTGGCGGAGATCGGGATCGGGCCGGCATAGACGGTGCCGTGGTTCAGCGAGGGCGTGCTGCCATCCGTGGTATAGCGGATGGTGCTGCCGGCGGTGCTGCTGCTGAGGGTGAGATTGAAAGGTGCGGAGTAACGCCCGCGGGTCTGGCTGAAGGTCGGGTTCGCGACGAAGCCCAGCACCGTTGCGGCGTTGGCGCTGCCGGGCGTGGGCACGCTCATGTAGCCGATTGTGCCTCCGGTGCCGGAACTCCCGTAACTCACGTCATTGCTCTGCGGAGGGTAGTTGGTGAAAACGGAGATGGTGTTGTAGCCACCCATGCCGTCGCTCTGCGTGAGGGCGAGGCTGCCGAGGGTCGAGTTGAGATTGAAATTCGTATGCAGGTGCGGCTGCGCAAGGGTGCCGGGATTGTCCTGGCCGGCCACGGCTTGCGCGGGAGTGCGGTTTTTGCTCGAGGCAAAGACGACCGCGTATTGGTTGGGGCCGAGCGTCCAAGCGGGGAGGGCCCACATGTTCGGGACGGTGACATCGTTGGTGAGGTAGTAGGTGCCGAGGTTGACCGTCGCGTTGGTCGAGTTCCAGATTTCAATCCAGTCGGAGTAGGCGCCGTCCTCATCGGCCAGCGTGCTGCTGTTCTTCGCCATGAATTCTGAGATGAGCACCTGCCCGCGCAGCACCGGCGTGGCGGCTGTGACCGCGCCGAGGAGCGTCCACTGGAGATTCGGGCGAATCCACGACAGCTCGACTTCCGAGGCACCGCTGACACCGTAGGAGATGAGTTCAATGGAGACCGTCGGCTTCGAGAGAGTGACCGTGCCCGTCGAATCGCCCGGATCCTGCGAGGTGTCGCTGAAGATCACGTCCTGACCGTCGATGCGCAGCCGGCAGCCCCAGGAGCTGTTGACGGCGAAGGTGTATTCGCCGGGCGAATTGACGACCAGCGTGCCGGTGATTTGCACTGCGTAGTTGGTGTTTCCCGAGCCAGGGAAGCTGTTGTTGCCCGAGGGAAAATTGCCGTCCACGCCGTCCGCGAAATTCACCGTGGTGTATCCGGTCTGCGTCGCTTCATTCAGTTCGTTCTGTCCGGTATTGGGTCCTGTGCCGAGGAGGCTGAGCGCGCTTTGCAGGTAGCCCTGGTTGGCGAAGGGAATGGTCGTGGCGGCCGTGGCAAAGACGCGCCGCGCGGTAAAGCCCGCGGCCGTGACGCCGATCGGGGTCGGCTGGCTCACTGCCGCAGTCGCCGCAGTCGTCCCGTAGCTGTTGGTCGCGGTGAGCGTATAGGTCGTGGAGAGCAGCGGGGCGATGGTCACCGAGCCGGTGGCACCCGAGATGGCACCGATATTTTGATCGATCGAGAGGCTCGTGGCGTTGCTGACATTCCAGTTGAGCGAGGTCTGCGCGCCGTAGAGCGGATTGGGATCCGTCGGGGCGAAGGAATTGATCACCGGCGGCAGACCCACACTGATCGTCAGGGATTGCGGCGTGGATCCGTAGGCATTGCCCGCGGTGAGCGTGTAGGTGGTCGTCGCCGACGGATTCACGACGTAGCTCGTCTGACCATAGACATTGATGCTTCCAGGGTTCAGCGTCAGCGCCGTCGCATTGCCCGCGGTGAAGTTCAAAGTCGTGCTGGCACCGGGGGTGACGGTGGTGTTCGTCGCGGTCAGGGTCACCGTTGGCGGCGCGTTCACAAAGACAGTGACGCTTTTCGTCGCCACCACATTACCCACGAGCGTCGGTGTGGTCGCGGTGATGTTGTAGGTGGTCGTCACCGCAGGCGAGGCGAGGCTCGTCGAGCCGCTTTGGGCGACTGCACCGATGCCGTTGTCGATGCTCAGCGTGGTCGTCGGGTTCACCACATTCCACGCGAGGGTGAAGTTTGCCGGCGTGCCGGCGTTCACAAAAAGCTGGGTACCGCCATTGGCCGTGAATGTGGGTGCGGTGTCGGGGTCGTTGACCAGCGGCAGGCCACCGGACGCCGTGTTGCCAACGAGCTGGAAGGTGTTGTCGAGCGCGGTTTTCGCACCGCGGGCGGCGAAAACCTCGACGGACGACGTGCCTGTGCCCTGCCAATAGGTGAACTCCAATGGGTAGTCGCCGGGTGCCAGATACACCACGCCCGCGGTGCCACTGTTGGTCGTCGTGCCGGACCAGTAAATCGCATCGCCGGCGTTCGCCGGAACCACGGGGTTCGCTGCCGATCCGTTCACGGCTGACGAACTGATGAAGGGCTGGCCGACTATCCGGAGCCGCGAACCGTCGTCGCCGTCAAAGCCGAATGTGTAGTAGTCCCCAACCGCGATCCGCACCGTGCCTTTTGCGAGGAGCAGGAAGTTTGTGTCGGGATTGAGCGTATTCGTGCCGAATTGCGCCTCATTCGCAAAGTAGCCCAGATTTCCCGGTGCCTCCGGGTCGGCGAAATTGATGACCGAAGAGGTGTACTGAGCCACGGTGCCGCCGGGCGTGGTGGCGTAGGCATTGATGATCCGGTCCGCTTTGACCAGCGTCCCGTAGGTGTAACCCGGGTAGGCTTTGATCTCACGGATGCCCCACAGGCCGGTCACGCCGAGCACGCCGGGCAGCTTCGGAGCCGTGTAAGTCGCGGGCAGGTTATTCGGGTCCGCGCCGTTGTAGAGTGCCTGGATTTTCGAGATAGGCAGCGCGGAGTTATAGATGGCCACATCGTCGAGCGAGCCTTGGAGGTCATTGCTCGCATCCGTGGCGGCGCCCCAGTTGCCGAGGAAAAGGTCGGCGACATTGAGGGTGTTGCTCGCGGTGAGCGCTAACTCCGGGACACCGTTGACGTAAACGCGCTGTGTGCCCGCCACCGAGTCACAGACAAAAGCGACATGGTACCATGTGCCTGCGACCGCCGAGCTGATGCTGCTGGTGTGGTCGGTCCCGAAAGAAAAGTTAGTCTGGCCGCTATTGATATAAAATCCGGCATTCAGCGTACCCGCGCCGCTGCCAAGATTGCCGAAAATGGTGTTGTACCAAGTCAGGAGCGAGTTCATCTTGACCCATGCGGTGAGGGTGAAGGAGGTGTTTGTCCCGCCCGCATTGCGCAGGCCGAGCGCCTGGTTCGAGTTGCCGGGCAGCGCCGAGGCGACGAGTTGCAGGCTCTGGCTACCGGTGAAAACAATCGCCTTGTTGGCTGTCCCAAAGCGGTCGGCACCAAAAGTGGGCGTCCACGGAACCGGGGGATCGGTGGTCACCGGGGCCGCCTTGAGGCCAGTCACGCTGGTGATGACACCGGCGGCGGAGGAATCCGCCAAATTGCCATCGAACTTCAAATAAAGCCGCGGCGTCTGCCCGAAGCCGGGCGCACCGAGGCCGCAGAAAATGAAAACCGCGAGGAGACGAACGCACAAACGGACTGAGGGACTGGGCATAATAATTTCCCACCCTGCCACTGAAGGGCTCCCTCACAAATGATTTTCCCGTAAATCTAGCCGCCGCATTTTGGATCAAAACCACCCCCTGCTGGAGGCGGTCACGCACCTCGCCGCAGACCGGGATTCGCGCGCGCGGGATTCAGGCTTCGCGCTTGGTCATTCCCCCCCGTCATTCGTCAGCCGTCATTTTCCCCGCCCGGCTACTCCGCGAGCAGTTTCGCCACCGCCTGCCCCAGCGCCTCGCCGCGCAGCCCGGTCTCGCGGAGCCGGCCCTTTTTGTCGATGAGCCAGGCGGCGGGGATGGACTCGATGCCAAAGCCGCTGCTGATCTTATTCTTCCACCCCGCACCGTCGAAATACTGCGCCCACTCCATGCCGTGCTTTTTCATTGCGGCCTGCATCGCGTCCTTATCGAGGTCGAGGGAAATGCCGAGGATCTCAAAGCCTTTCGGGTGCAGTTGCCGATAGGTGGCGATGACATTGGGCATCTCGGCCATGCTCGGCCCGTCGGAGCTGGCCCAAAAATCCACGAGCACGACTTTGCCGCGCATGAGGGCGAGATCCATGTCCTTGCCATCGGTGGCGGTGAACTGGAGTTCGACGGGCTTCGATTTGATGTCGGCCATCTTCTCGCGCCTGGCGATGATCCCTTTGGCCGCCTCGGCCTGTTTGGCATCGGTGCTGGCGGCGTACTTTTTCAGCAGCTCCGCGCCCTGCGGCGTCGGGTCGTCGGCCAGCACGCGCAGGTCGAGCTCCTGCATCTTCGGGGCCAGGGGATTGGCGGCGTACTTCGTGGCGAAATCCGCGGCGGCCTGGTGAAAGACGAGGTAGCTCTCGGGCTTGACCTTGAAATCCGCGGTCAGCGTCATCGCCCGCAGAAAGGCGGCCTCGGCCTGCACCGGCACCGGGGCGTCGGCGGCATTGATGATCTCATCGAGCCGGGTCCGCTCCGCAGCCATGTCGGTGGACTGTCCCGCGAGCCGCCGCATCTGCCCCCCGGCGCGCAGGGCGGTGAGCGTCGCCGACCAGCGGCGTGCGTCCGTGGGATAGGCCTTGGCGAAAGCCTCCCCCGCTTTCTGCTGCGCTCCGAACCATGTCTGCGCCTGGGCCATGGCCTCCTCGCGCGAAGTCGGCTTTTCGGTCGGCTGCTTTTGCAAGGTCTCGAAGTGCGCCCAGAATTCATCGGCGGTCTTGAACGCCGAGAAGTCCGCGGCGGGCGCGGCGGGCTTGGCCGGCGCAGCATCTTCGCCATGCAGGACGAAGGCGGAGCTGAGCGCGAGAAACGGGAGAAGGTGGTGGAGTTTCATCGGGATGTTGGACTTTGAGTTAAAGTGGCGGCGCTATTCCGCGAGGAGCTTCTCGACCCCGGCGGCGAGCGCCTCGCCGTGGAGATCGGTTTCGCGGAGCATGCCCTTCTTGTCGAGCAGCCACGCGGCGGGGATGGACTGGATGCCAAAGCCGCTGCTGATCGTGTTCTGCCAGCCTTTGCCGTCGAAATACTGCGCCCAAGTCATGCCGTGCTTTTTCATCGCGGCCTCCATCTTGTCCTTCTCCTGATCGAGCGAGATGCCCACGATCTCGAAGCCTTTTTCGTGCAGCTTATTGTAGGTGGCCACCACGTTCGGCATCTCGGCGATGCACGGGCCGCACCAGCTCGCCCAGAAATCCACGAGCACCACCTTGCCGCGCAGCTTGGCCGCATCCACCTCCGCGCCGTCCGCGGCGGTGAATTTCAAATCGAGCGGCTTGGTCTTGAGGTCCGCCATCTTCCGGCGCTGCGCGAGCACCTGCTTCGCCTCGCCGGCGAGCTGCGGATCTTTGTCTTCGGCGAATTTTTTCAGCAGCTCCCCGGCCTCGGGGGTCTGCGCCTGCGAGGCGACCTGGAGCTGCGTCTGGCGCATCTGCGGCGCGAGCTTGTGCGCGCCGTATTTCGCGAGGTATTCGTCGGACGCCTTGAAAAACGCCGCGACCGTCTCCGGCTTCTCGTCGTCGAGCTTCTCGGTCATCATCATCGTCTTGATGAAAGCGGCCTCGCCCTTCGCCTCCTCCGGCGCATCGGCGGCGGCGAGGATGGCGTCGATTTCCTTGAGCACCGCATCCGCGCCGGTCTTCTGCGCGGCGTCGGCCCCGGGGAGTTGCGAGAGCTGCATCGCCGCCTGGAGGGCGATGATTTTCGCCGCGTAGCGCCGCGCATCCGCCGGATACGCCTGGCAAAAAGCCTCCGCCGCCGCGCGCTGATTGCCGAACCACACCTTGACCATCGCGATCATTTCATCCTGCGACTTCGGCCGCTCCGCCGGCTCCTGGCGCAGCTCCTCCACATGCTTCCACAGATCATCCGCCGTCTTGTAAGCCGCGAGATCATCCGCCTTCGCGGCCTTCGGCTCGGCGGCGGGCGCGGGCTTCTTGTCGGCCGCTTGCAGGCTGAGCGTGAGGGAGAAAAGGACGGCGGGGAAGATGAGGCGCGTTTTCATAAGGGCGAAACCGTGACATCCGCACAAAACGTGTCCAGAAACATTTCTCCGCCGGTTCGCAGCCTACGAAAAGGAATGACGGATGACGAATGACGAATGACGAAAGAAGCCCGAATGACGAATGGCGAATGGCCTCACGCTCGCCGCGCCCCTCGCCCTTCGAGCTTCGTCATTCCCTCGTCATTCGTCATCCGTCATTCGTCATTTTCCTCCGCCGCCAGCGCCGATTGACAGCCTGCCCTCCCCCCACTAGCTTCCGCGCAACTTTTTTCCGAGCCCCTGCGGGTCCGTCTCCTATGCTCGATCACCAAGTCCTCGTGCTCAACCGTCTCTGGCAGGCCATCAATGTCTGCACAGTGCGCCGCGCTTTTACGCTCATCTGCCAGGGCCACGCGCAGGTCGTCTATGCCGCCGCCGGCAATAACTTCCGCACCCATGACTTCGATAGCTGGCGCGACTTTTCCCACCGCGAGCCGGAGGCCGAAATGGTCCACACCATCGCCTTCAAAATCCGCGTCCCGCGCATCATCGTGCTCATGATTTTCGACCGGCTGCCGAAGAAGGAGGTGAAGTTCACCCGCGCCAACATCTTCGAGCGCGACAAGAACACCTGCCAGTACTGCGGCAAGGTTTTCGACAAGCGCGACCTCAATCTCGACCACGTCATCCCGCGCGACAAAGGCGGCATGACCACCTGGGAAAACATCGTCTGCTCCTGCATCCCGTGTAACACGCGCAAAGGCAACCGCCTCGCGCACCAGGTCCACATGCAGCTCATCCGCAAGCCCGCGCGGCCGAAGTGGCGGCCCTTCATCAACATCACCTTCGACGGCCAGCATCACGAAAGCTGGCGGCACTTCGTCGATCTCGCCTACTGGAACGTCGAGCTGGGCGACTGACCCGGCGGGACAGGCTCAGTCTTCCGTTCACTCGCTCCCGCTTTTCGCGGCAGGCGCGGCGGTGGCCGGGCTCGCGGAGCGGATTTCGGGATGCCGGATGTTCCCGCCGAGGTTTGCGGTCCGCACCAGGAGGCCCGCTTCGATCAGCGAGAGGAGGAAGACGGTGATGACGACCGCCCGCGGAGGCACCGGCGCCTTTCGCCCGGCGATCAGCCCGCCGAGCGCGACCACGCCGAGCACGGCGATGCCGATGAAGGCGATCCTCGCCGCGGTTTCATGCGGAGCGACGAGGGCTTCGTCCACCTCCACGCCGGGCATCTCCATGATCACCTCCTCGGCGCGCCCGCCGGTCAGATAGACGGGCACGGTGAGGACGGCGAGGATGACGAATGCTCCGAGGCAGACGCCGAAAAGTTCGGACCGCTTTTTCCACAAAGCGAAGGCGAGCAGCCCCGCGGCGAAGACGGTGCCGACGACCGGGATGTGGTTCATGGCGAGGTGCCAGTGTGCAGCGTTCATGGTAGGCCTCCTTGGATTGAAGCGAGCATCGGCTGGATTCCGCGGCGCGTCGAGCGTGGACGCGGTGGCTGCGGGAAAAACTGACCACCTCGAGCCGCGCCCATCAGGCGCATCCGGCTCGCGGCGAAATCGGAATCCACCCCCGCACGGTGGTGAAAATCATGGTGCATCCGGCGGGGGTCGAACCCACAACCTCTGCCTTCGGAGGGCAGCGCTCTATCCAGTTGAGCTACGGATGCGCGAGGGCGGGAAAGTAGGACGGGACGCCGCGCGTGCAAAGCGGAAATTCGCGCGCCCCGGCGGACGGCTTACGGAGCCTCGATCTTCCACTGCTGCTCCTCGGCGCCGGTGTAGGCGGTCTGGACGATGGCACCGCCGTCGCCCTGCAAATCCCCCGCCCCGGCGAGCGCCTTGCCACTGCATTCGGCGGTGAGTTTGAACCACGGTCCGTCGGTCTTTTCGATCTTCCAGCGCTGGGCGGAGCTTTTGTTGATCGTCCACTGGCGGAGAGCCATGCCTTCTTCGGTCGAGCCATCGGGGACTTCGAGCGCCTTGTCGCTTTCCACGCCGGTGACGAGGTAAAATCCGCCGCCCACGGCGGTCAGGTTCCATTGCTGATTCGGCGCGGCACCGTAAGCCCAGAGGTGAACTTTGCCCCCAGCATCCCTGGAGTGTCCCTCCACGTCGATGGCTTTGCCGTTTTTGCGATTGAGGAGCTTATAGGTGCCGTCGGGAATTTTGCCCTCGGCGAGCATCTTGGCGCGCTGTTTTTCCTGCTCGGCGAACTGGGCCTCGGCTTTGCCGGTCAGGTCTTTTGCGCGTTCGGCCAGCGCGCCTTTCAGTTTTTTCAGTTCATCGAGCGCGGCCTTGGTTTCAGAGGGAGATTTGGCCGCCTTCAGACGATCCGCCGCCATTTGAAAGGCCGTGAATTCCTCGATGAGATCGGTGGCCACGGGCTTGAGCTCCCCGATCCAGGCGTCGCGCCCCTCGGGCGTCGTCTGGCGGAATTGGCGCAGGAGCGCGACGGCATCCTCGATCTTGCCGAGCTGCCAGTCTTTCACGCCAAAGAGCAGTGGCGCGAGGGCTTCGTGGTTCACCTTTTCCAGCCCGCTCGCAGCGCCCGGCGCGAGCGGGGCCGGGCCGGTCATCTGGCGCGCGATCCCGAGGAAAAAAGTCGCGAGTTTCTCATCCGCGGGCTTCGCAGAAAACAGCCCGCGATCCGTGATCTTGGTGAACGCCGCATCGGCTTCCGCGCGGTGGCCGGCGCTGAGTTCGGAAAGTCCCTCCAGCAGGTTGGCCCACACGATCTGCGAAGGTGCGATTTTCGGCTGCGCGGCGGCCTCACGAAAGGCTTTCGCCGCGGCGCTGCCGTCGCCTTCCTGGAGCTTGGCGCGGGCCTCGGGAAACATGCCCGTCGGCGCTTTCGTCCCGTTCGCGGGCGTGGGCGCGGCGGTCGTGACGGCGGGCGGCTCGCCCGAGCCGAACATCCTGTCGCGAAAGAAAACCGCCGCGATTCCGGCGGCGACGATCAGGGCGATCATCGCAAAGACCAGCCAGCCCACTGCCTTCTTCTCCTCCTCGCTTTCCAGCACCACGCGCGTCGCCGCCTGCGGCTGCGCGGTTTGCAGTTGGGCGCGCGCGTATTCGAGGTGTTCGATCAGCTCGTCGTAGCTTTGGTAGCGCTGCTCGGGGTCTTTGTTCAGCGTGCGATTGATGACGAACGCCGTGGAGCCCGAGACCCACGGCGCAAAGGCCTGCAGGCTCACCGCCTGGCTTTTCAAATGCTTGAGCGCGACGAGCGACGCATTCTCCGCCTCGAAGGGCGGACGCCCCGCGAGCGCGTGAAAAAGCGTGCCGCCGAGCGAGTAGATGTCGCTGCGAAAATCCTCCGGCTTGTTGTCCAGCTTCTCCGGCGCCACGTAGTACGGCGTGCCCCAGACTTCGCCGCGCACGCTCGCCTCATCCGCGGCGAAAATGGCGAGGCCGAAATCCACGATCTTCGCCGTGTGCGCGTCGGAGAAAAGAATGTTCCCCGGCTTCACATCGCGGTGGATCAGCCCCGCCTGATGCGCCGCGCGCAAGCCCTGCGCGATCTGGATGCCGACCTCCAGCACCTGGCTCTCCGCCACGCGTCCCTGCAGCTCGATGAGGTGGTCGAGCGTGCCTTTGTCCACCAGCTCCATGGCGATGTAAAAACGCCCATGATCCATCCCCGTGGTGAAAACCTTGACGACATGCGGATGGTTGATCGACGCCGTGATCGACGCCTCCGTGGCGAGCTGCGCGATCTGCTCCTCGCTCGCGCCCTCGCTTTTTTTCAGGAGCTTCAGCGCCACGGGCCGGTCGAGCGAAGTGTCGTTCGCGCGATAGACCACGCCCATGCCGCCGCGCCCGAGCACGTCCACGAGTTCAAAGTGGTCGATCTGCGTGTTCACCGCCGACGACGAGCCGCAGGTCGGGCAGATCACCGCCGAGAGCGGCTCCTGTTCGGACACGTCGATCTCGGTCCCGCAGTCGGGGCAGGTCTGAATGAGCGGTTCTTCGGTATCGTCCATGAAATCCTTGGGCAGTGAGTGCGGGAAACTTTTCGCGCAACGGAAGAAAGTGCGAGGACAAACTGTGCGCGGCTGCGGGGAAATGTCGAATGACGGATGTCGAATGCCGAGGGAATGACGAAATCCGAAGTCCGAAGGTCACGGCGAACGGCAGCCATTCGTCATTCGTCATTCGGATTTCATTCGTCATCCGTCATTCGCCATTCGTCATTCTTGCCCCAGTGTCCCACCGCGCGCATGATGACCGGCCCATGATCTCCGCCGAGTTTCGCGCCACGCCCGACGACACCGGCACGCGCCTCGATCAGTTCCTCGCCGCGCACGCCGCGGCGCTCTCGCGGTCGCGGATTCAGGATTTGATCAAAGCCGGGCACGTCACCCTCAACGGGCGCGCGACCAAGGCCAGCACAAGGCTGCGCGCCGGCGACGCGATCGCGCTCGCCGAGCCGCCGCCCGTGCCGAGCGCCACGCTGGCGGAGGACATCGCGCTCGAGGTGCTCTTTGAAGACGCCGACCTCATCGTGCTCAACAAGCCCGCCGGCATGGTCGTGCATCCCGCCGCGGGCCACTGGCAGGGCACGGTCGTGAACGCGCTGCTCCACCACTGCCCCGCGCTCTCCGGCATCGGCGGCGAGCAGCGGCCCGGCATCGTCCACCGGCTCGACAAGGAAACCAGCGGCTGCCTCGTCGCCGCGAAAAACGACGCCGCGCACCAGGCGCTCGCCAAGCAATTTGCCGGGCGCGAAGTGACGAAGATTTACCTCGCCGTCGCGGCGGGAAAATTCCGGCAGGCGAGTGGCGTGATCGAGGGCGCGATCGGGCGGCATCCGGTCCACCGGAAAAAGATGACCGTTTTGGAAAAAGGCCGCGCCTCGAAAACCAGCTACCGCGTGCTCGCCGAACTCGCCGCGGGGACGCTCGTGGAATGCACGCTGCACACCGGACGCACGCACCAGATTCGCGTGCACCTCAAACACCTCGGCCATCCCCTGCTCGGTGACGAGGTCTATGGCCAGCGCGCCGGTTTTGCGCGCCAGATGCTCCACGCATGGCGGCTTGGCTTCACCCATCCGCGCACCGGCGGGCGCATGAATTTCCAGTCGCCCATTCCCGCCGATTTCATCGAAGCTGGCGTCCCCGCAAATCTCCCATGACCGAATTTCAATCCGCCCTCGATCACGTCCACGCCACCCTCAGCGACCTCCGCGAGCAGGGCGTGGAACTGCGCGCCTCCGCCGCCGCGCTCACGCGTCTCGCAAGCACGCCGACGACTGCAAAGCCTGTGCCCGCGCCGCTTCCCGGACCATCGCCGGTTTCCGCCACACCCGGCGGATCGAAAGCCGCGCGTCTCGCCGCCCTGCGCGGCCCGGTGCTCGCCTGCACGCTCTGCCCGCATCTCGTGAAGTCCCGCACGCAGGTCGTCTTCGGCGTCGGCAATCCCGAGGCGGAGCTGATGTTCGTCGGCGAAGCGCCGGGCGAGGACGAGGATTTGCAGGGCGAACCTTTCGTCGGCAAAGCCGGGCAACTGCTCACCAAGATCATCGGCGCGATGGGCTTCACCCGCGAAGACGTGTACATCGGCAACGTCCTCAAATGCCGCCCCGACATGCCGCCCGGCGAGGCCGGCAACCGCAAGCCGAAGCCGGCGGAAATGGAAACGTGCCTGCCCTACTTGCGCCAGCAGATCGACATCATCCAGCCCCGCGCGCGGGTCGCCCTCGGCGCGACCGCGATGGCGGGGCTGCTCGGCGCGGATGAGCCCATGGGCAGGCTGCGCGGGCGATGGCACGATTTCCACGGGATCCCGCTCATGGCCACGTACCACCCCGCGTACCTGCTGCGAAACCAATCGCTCACCGAAAAGCGCAAGGTCTGGGAAGACATGCTCCTCGTCCTCGAACACCTCGCCAAACCAATCTCGGAAAAGCAGCGCGGGTTTTTTCTCTCAAAGTAACTTGGGTGTCGCCGCGCCGCTTTAGGGGAAGCTGACAGCTTCCCCTACAGCGGCGCGGCAGCCGAGAGGGGGAGCGGGACGGAGTCGAAGGTGCGAATGGGTAGGCCTTTCGCGGTGTCGAAAAGACGGATGCGGCCATCGTAGCCGGCGGTCGCGACGCGTTTGCTGTCGGGGGAGAAGGCGACGGCGAAGGCTGCGCCCTCGTGGCCCTTGAGGACGGCGAGACGCTGGCCGTCCGCCGCTTTGAAAAGGCGCACTTCGCCGGTCGCGCAGGCCGCGCCGATCAAGTTGCCATCGGCACTCCAAGCCAGGCCATGCACCGGGCCGGGCATGCGTTCGCACTCGCGGACGAAGCTGTTTTCCTTGTCATCGCCCTCCGCGAGCCGGCCGCCGCGCGGCTCCATTTTGTGGATGCGGATGCCGCCTTTGTCGTCGCCGAAGACGACGAGGTCTTCGCGCGGATGCCGGGCGAGACATTGCACGCAGTCGCGGGCACGGTTCACGTCGTCGATGAGTCGGCCGCTGGTGACGTCGATGAGCTTGACCGCGCGGTCGCGGCTGGCGCTGACGAGGTGCGCGCCGTCGTTGCTGAAGGCGGTGCCGAAAACCCAGTCGATGTGGTTGTCGCACTTCATCACCTCGGTGCCGTCGGCGACGGCGAAGACGCGCACGAGTTTGTCCGCGCAACCGACGGCGACGCGCGTGCCGTCGGGCGAAAACGATACGCCGAAGACGGTGTCATTGCTGGTGCGGATCGAGCGAAGGAGTTTCTGCGCGGTCACGTCCCAGAGCTGAATCTCACCATACTCCGAAGTCGCGCCGCCCGCCGTCGCGAGCAGCTTGCCGTCGGGCGAAAAGGCGAGCGCGGAGATGCTGGGGGAATAGCCAACGAGCCGCCCGACGATGCGTTCGCCATCCGCGCTGTGGAGGAGCACTTCGTGGTAGCCCGCGACCGCGATCACGCTGCCGTCCGGCGACCAGGCGAGCGCGGAGATCGAGGGGAGCGCGGAATACACCGGCGGGCTGGAGAGCTTGTGAATACCGGCATCGGCGGGCGTGTCGTCCTTCGCGCCCTGGGCGATCCAGCGTTCGATGATCGCGACTTCCTCCTTCGTCAGCGGATCGCCTTCGTTCGGCATCTCCGGTTCGTCGCCACTGATGTTTTGCCAAAGTTTGCTGCCGCGTGCATCGCCGGCCTTCACGGCTTCGCCATGC
>JAYWEP010000099.1:0-18582 GCA_043779205.1 Chthoniobacter sp.
TACGCGATCATGCTCGTCGCCTTCGTCATCGGCATCAGCATTTTCTTCAATGTCGGCTTCGTCCTCCTCGGGCCCATCGCCTTCATGCTCGCGCGGCAAACCGGCATGCCCATCCTGCGGCTCGCGCTGCCCCTCGCGGCGGGGCTTTCCACCGCGCACGGGCTCATCCCGCCCCACCCCGGCCCGCTCGCGGCGATCGCCGCCATTCACGCCGACACCGGCAAGACCATCCTCTACTCGCTCCTCGTCGGCGCACCCACCGCACTCGTCGCCGGGCCGCTCCTCGCCCGCTGGGTCGCGCCGCGCGTGCCCGCGGAAATGCGCGGCCTGCTCGCCGAGATGGTCGGCCAGCCCGCGGCCCCGCGCCCGCCGGGATTTGGCATCAGCATTTTCACCATGCTCCTGCCCGTGCTCCTCATGGTCCTCGGCACCGCCGCCAAAGTCGCGCTCCCCGCCGACAGTCCCGTGCGTCCGTGGGCGGAGTTTGTCGGCGCACCCACCGTCGCCATGCTCATCGCCGTGCTCGTTTCGTTTTACACCTTCGGCATCGGGTGCGGTCTCACCGGCGGACAGATTTTGAAATTCAGCGACTCCTGCTTCGCGCCCGTCGCCGGGCTGCTGCTGCTCATCGGCGCGGGCGGCGGCTTCAGCATGGTCCTCAATGGCTCCGGCGTCGGCGCGGCGATCGGCGGCTGGGGCGCCACGCTGCCCATTTCCCCGTTGCTGCTCGGCTGGATCATCGCCGGCCTGCTGCGCGTCAGCATCGGCAGCGCCACCGTCTCCGTGCAGACGGCGGCCGTCCTCATGGCCCCGATCATCGCGCACAAGCCCGAGGTCAACAAAGAGCTGCTCATCCTCGCGATGGGCAGCGGTTCGCTCATCCTCTCGCATGTCAATGACAGCGGTTTTTGGTTCGTGAAAGAATACCTCGGGCTCTCGATCGAGCAGACGCTGAAGACGTGGACGGTGGTGGAGACGGGGATCGCCTGCACGTCCATCGTCTTCATCCTTTTGGTCAACGCGTTCGTCTGACGCGGGTGCAAACCGTGAGAAACACGCGGGCGCAACTGTAGGGGAAGCTGACAGCTTCCCCTACAGTTGCGCCGCGTGTTTCTCACTGCGAGAGGCCCACGAGCGCGCCCGCATAGCCGGTCAGCTCCATGTAGCCGTGACCGCGGACGGCGGCACCGGCGCGGGTGCCGGTGAGGTCGATGAGGCCCTCCCAATACGCGATGGGCTGGAGCACCAGTTCCTGCGCGGCGAGCGGCGTGTCGATGCGGAGCTGCACGGCGAGCTTCGGCACGGTGAGCTGCCACGCGATGGGATAGCGCCCGCCGGTTTGCGGGCTCTTCCATTCGCGCAGCGGGGTGAGCTGATATTCGTCGCGGCGGAGATGCTGCACGGTGCCGTCGCGGGCGATGAAGGTGGCGCTGGAATTTGGATCGAGCCCGCCGCCGCGCGTGCGCATCTGGTAGAGCATCAGCTCGGAGCCGTCGTCGAGCTGGAGGCTGAACCAATTCCAGCCGACCTGCGCGGGCGTGAGCTGATTGGTGGCCCATTCGCGATCCAGCCAGCTCTCGCCGGTCACGCGCAGACTTTTTCCGCCGATGACGAGCGTGCCGTCCGTCGCCATCCGCGTGCCGGAGAAATAGTGCGACGCGCGGCCTTCGCCGTCCGCCTTTTGGCTCACGCCGTTTTCGCCGTGGATGACCCACGGCTTCCGGCTCGCGAGGTGCAGGTCGAGCGCGGCGTTTGCACCTTTCGCGCGGAGCGCAAAGGTGCCGTCGGGCTGGAGATCGAGCGCCCAGTCATCGATCCACGCGAGCTTTCCATCCGCCCCGAAACCCGCTTCGCCAAAGGCTCCGCGCCCGATCCTCTGCTCGAAGTGGAAGCGTTGCGCGGCGATGTCGCTGACGGCGAAGTGGGCGAACTTCAGGTCATCGACGACGAAGCGCGAGGTCGCCGCCGTGGTGCCGGGCGGGCGCAGACCCTGGCGGAAAAAGGTGAGCTGGTAGCCGAAGCGGTGGCCGCTTTCGTCCGCGAGATGGCCGGTGAAATACCACCACTCGGTTTTGAATTCGGGATGGATGCGGTGGTCGCGCGGGAACTCGTACTGCCAGCCGGGCAAGGCGGTACGCCAGTCGGCGGCGGGTGAGCTGTCCACGAAAAACACGAAAAGCACGAAAAGGGTGAGGAGCACGCGCCCCGGGGTTCGCGCGGCACCGGGGAGGTGGCGCAGGCTTCCAGCCTGTGGAAGTCCAGCAGGCATCCCTGCCTGCTGAACACTCTTTTCGCCGGGCAGGGATGCCCGGCGGACAACCACAGGCTGGAAGCCTGCGCCACGCGGAGCGCCGATGCCGATATGGCGGGGCAGGATTGTCGGCACGTTCATTCTTCGCGGACGGCGGTGGCGATGGGCGTGCGGCTGGCGCGGGCGGCGGGATACCAGGCGGCGAGGAGCGCGGCGGGGAGAATCCAGAGCGGGGTGGCGGCGAGCGATGGCCAGGGAAATTGCAGGGCGATGGTCCAGCCGAAGAAGGCGGGGTTCACGACCCAGGTGAGGGTCATCGCGAGCACGGTGCCGGCGGCGAGGCCGAGGACGGTGGCGATGAGGCCGAGCATCGCGGACTCGAGCATGAGCAGCGCCTGCACCTGGCCGCGCGAGGCGCCGATGGCGCGGAGCGCGCCGATCTCGCGCTCGCGCTCGGCGACGAGGGTGGTGACGGAAAGGAAGATGCCGGCGATGGCGACGAGGATCGCGACGGTGCGGAGGATGTAGGTCACGGCGAAGGTCTGGTCGAAGATGGTGAGGATGCGCTGGCGGAGCGCGCGGTTGGAATAGATGGCGAACTCGCCCGCGCGGCTGAAGCGCGCGCGGAAAGCGTCGGCGAGCGGCTCCCACGCTTGATCGCGGCGGAGATAGACGGCGAGGGAGTTGACGCCGGGATCGCTCCAGAACGCGTCGAAGCTCGGGCGCGCGATGAGGATCACGCCCTGGTCGCGGGTGAAGTCGGAGTAGATGCCCGCGACTTCAAACTCCGCCGGACCGCGCGGCGTGGTGAGGGTGATGCGGTCGCCGTCGCGGATGCCGAATTTCCGGGCGAACGGCTCGGTCACGGCGACACCGTGCTTGTGGAAAACGCGGGCCATTTTCCGCTCATCGTCGCCGCCGAGGAAGGTGAGGTTGTGGCGGTACTCGCCTTGCACAATGGCGAGCAGCGCGGGTTTTGATTCCGCGTTTCGCGCGGAGACTTGCACGGACATTTCGCGGAAGGTGTCCACGCCGCTGATCTCGGGACGCGCGCGCAGCCAGTCGATCGCGGCGGGCGGGACGAAGGCGCTGAGGCCGATGGTTTCGTTCGACGCGGGGGCGATGAAAAGGTCGGCGGCGATGCCGCGGTTGATCCACGCATCGACGCTCTGGCGGAAGGAATGGATCATCACCATCAGGCCGACCATCATCGCAATGGCGGCGGCCAGTGCGGCGACGGTGACGGCATTGCGGTGGATGGAACGGCGGAGATTGTCGGCGGCGAGCCGCCAGAGAATGCCGAACGGCACGCCCGCGGAAGCGGCATCGCCAAAGAGTTTCGTGGCCGCGGGCGCGAAGAGCGCGAAGCCCGCGAGGACGCCGAACGCCGCGGCGAAACTCCACGCGGGCGGGCCGGTGCGCAGCGCGAGCCAGCCGGCGAAGGCGGCGGCAAGAAGGAAGAGCGCGCCGACTCCGCTCCAGCGCGGCGCGCGGGCGATGCTGCGCTCGGCGTGCGCGCCGAGGCTGAGCGCGGCGACGGGATTGATCTTCGCCGCATCGCTCGCAGGCAGCCACGCGCCGGCGAGCACTGCGCCGAAGCCGAAGATGGCGGCGGTGAGGAACTGCGCCGGGCTGAGCCAGCTCCGGTCAATGCTGAGCAGGACGTAAAGCGACGAGATGGTTTTCGCGACCGCGCCGGTGAGCACGCGGGCGAGGGCGACGCCGCCGACTGCGCCGACGGCGATGCCGAGCGCGCCGAGGATGAGGGCTTCGCCGAGGAAGAGCGCGCGCACTTCCCAGCGCGTCGCGCCGATAGCGCGAAGGATGCCGATCTCGACGCGGCGGCGGGCGACGGATGCGGAGATGGTGTTGTAGATGAGGAAGACGCCAACGAGCAGCGAGACCATGCTCAGCGCGGTGAGATTGAGCTGGAATGCGGAAAGCATGTTTTGGATTTGCGCGCTGCGCTGGCGCGGCGGTTCGGCGGCGAGACCAGGCGGCAGGAGCGGGCGCAAACTGTCGGCGACGGCGGGCGAGCGGCGCGGATCATCGAGCAGAAGCTGGAGCGAGGAGAGATGCCCTTGCTTGGCAAAAAGCTCCTGCGCCCAGCCGATGTCCATGACGGCGAAACGCGGTTGCGCGGCGGCGGGCGAGTCACCGCTTTCGATGAGCGCGGCGATGCGGAGCGTTTTCGTTTCGCTGTTCACGAGGGCGCGGAAAGTATCGCCGACTTTCCAGCCGCATCGGCCGGCAAAGGCCGCGGTGACAGCGATCCCGCCGGGTTCGCCCATCCAGCTTTCGAGCGCGGGGCGCCCGCCTTTTGCGCCGATGTCGAAGGTGCGGAAGGGCTCGCCGGTGAACAGATCCACGCCGAGCACGCGCAGGTATTCGCCGGGAAAATCCGGGAGGGTGACGGTGCCTTCGACGAGGCCGGTGACGGCGCGGACGCCGGGCTGTTTCGTGAGGACGGGCCAGAGCGTCTCGTCCACGTCGCCGCGGATTTCGAGGTGGGCTTTGCCGGCGACGAGGTCGATGCCGGCGGCGAAGGAGCGGTTGGCGCTGTGGTTGGCGATCTGGATGGCGAGATACACCGCGATGCCGAGGGCGACGCTGAGGACATTGAGCAGCGCGAGGAGGCGGTGGCGGCGCAGGCCGCGCAGGACGTGCCAGGCGAAGATGCGGGGAAACTGCGGGGTCATGGGGTTCGGCGGGCAGGGATGCCCGCCGGACGACCACAGGCTGGAAGCCTGCGCCACTTCACGCGGCGCCACTTCACGGCGCGGGCGGGGCTTCGGAGACGGCTTGCAGGGCTTTTTGCAGGCTGGCGATGGTCGCGGCGTCGCGGAGTTTGTGGCCTTGCGCGTCGGTGACGTAGAAGGCGTCGATGGCCGCGCCTTTTTCCGTGGCGATGCGGGAGAGGGCGATCTGCACGCCGGTCTGGCTGAAGGCGTGGAGCAGGCTGGCGAGCAGGCCGAGGCGGTCGGGCGTCTGAATATCGACGAGCGTATAGACGGGGTGCGCGTCGTTATCGATGACGATGCGGGTGGGGAAATCCAGCTCTTGCGCGAGATGAAAGCCGCGCTTTTTCATGGCCTTGGCGAGCAGCGCGGCGAGGTCGAAATGCTCGGCCTCGATGGATTGCCGGAGCCGTTTTTCGACGAGGGCCATGTCCTTTTCATCGGTCACGGCCGCGAAGGTGGTGTTGCAGACGCGGAAGATGTCGAGCACGAGCGAGTCGCTGCGGGTGAAGACATCGGCGCTGAGAATATTGAGCTGGGCGACGGAGAGGCAGCCGGCGATGCGGGCGAGGAGGCCGGGGCGGTCCCAGCCGCAGAACCAGAACTCGGTGTGGCCGCGGTTGGGATGCGCGACCCATTTCACGACGGGCGCGAGGGCCAGGCTTTCATCGCGGTCGCGGGCTTCGAGGAAGCTGCGGAAAAGCCGGATGTGCTCGACGATTTCCGAGGAGCCGTAGGTCTGGAAATAACGCTCGGGCATGGACTCGAAATGGGCGTCGGCTTCGTCGCGAAATTCGGCGGGGATTTTCCTGCCGACCGCGCCGCGCAGAGCCTCGCGCTCGACGGCGCGCTGGCGGTAAAAGGCTCCGCCGTCGGCGAGGTAGAGGGAGGTGTTGCGGTAGAGCTGCCAGACGAGGCCCTCTTTCCAGTCGGACCAGTGATCGTCTCCGGTGCCCCGGCCATCGACGAGCGTGAGGAGCATGAGCGCATCGAGATTTTCCTGCGAGCGGATGAGGCCGGCGAATTCGGCGGTGGTCGCGGGGTCGTCGAGATTGCGGCGCTGCGCGGTCATCGAGAGGACGATGTGGTTGTCCACGAGGAGGACGAGCGATTTGCGCTGCTCGGGGGTGAGCTGGAGGCGGCGCGAGACTTTCTGCGCGAAGAGCGCGCTGGCCTCGGCGTGCTGTTTGGCATTGGAGGCCTTGCCGGTGTCGTGGAGCAGGAGCGCGAGGTAGAGCACGCAGGGGTCTTCGAGTTTTACGAAGAGCTTTTTGTACTCGTAGTCCTTGAGCTTCGGGTCCGCCTCATCCATCAGCGCGTCGAGCTTTTCGATGCAGACGAGGGTGTGCTCGTCGGCGGTGTAGCGGTGGAAAAACTCGTGCTGCACGAGGCAGGTGAGCTGGCCGAACTCGGGGATGAAGCGCCCGAGGAAATCGACCTTGTGCATGGCGCGCAGGATCGGGCCGACCTCGCCTTTGCGGGAGCAGATGGCGAGGAAGGTTTCGCGCGCGGATTTCAGATATTGAAAGGTGCGATCGACGAGGTGGAGGCGGCGGCGGATGAGCTGGGCGAGGTCGGCGCTGAGCCGCAGGCCGCGCTGCTGGAGGTGCTGGAAGAGGCGCATCATGCGCGCGGGATCCTGGCTGAAGACGTTCGGCGATTCGGCGAAGAGCTGGCCGTCGCGGCTGAAAAATCCGTCGAACGAAGCGGGCGCGGGCACCTTCGGCTTACGCAGAAAACGGAGCAGGCCGCCGCGTTTCACGACCGGCGGGGGGCTGATGGAGAGCCGCTCGCAGAGCAGCTCGGTGATGGCGTAAATGCTCCGCGCGTGCTGGTAATAGTCGCGCATGAAGGCCTCGCTGCGGCGCAGGATGTTCTTCTGCGGATAGTTCAGCTTGTTGGCGATCTGCACCTGCTGGCTCATGATGATGGCGTCGGTGGAGCGCTTGTTCAGGTAGTGCAGCTCGGTGCGGATGCGGAGGAGAAAGTCGTAGGCGTGGTCGAGTTTGCGGCGCTCGATTTCGTTGATGAGCTTTTTCTCGACGAGCCCGGCGGTGGTCTGCACGCGCTCCTTGAAGAAGCTGATCCACAAAAGGTTCTGGTAGTCGCGCAGGCCGCCGCAGCCGTTCTTGATGTTCGGCTCCTGCATATAGACGGTGCGGCCAAATTTCTCGTGCCGCTCGGCCTGGTTGGTCACGCGCTGGGCGATGTATTCGTCCACATGGCCATCCACGCATTTCGCCACAAAGGCGGTGCGAAACTGGCCGAAAAGCTCGCGGTCGCCGGCGATGAGGCGCGCTTCGAGGAGCGCGGTTTTGGAGAGCATGTCCTCATTGGCCTGCTGCACGGCCCCGGCGACGGAGCGCGTGGAGTGGCCGACTTTGAAGCCCACGTCCCAGAGCATGTAGAGGATTTTCTGGACGATCTCATCAAGCCGCGGATCGAGTTTGTTCGGCACGTCCGGGTGGAGAAACATGATGTCGATGTCGCTGAAAGGATTCAGCTCGCCGCGGCCATAGCCGCCGATGGCCACGAGCGCGAGCTTCAGCGTGCCCGGCACGGCGACGGACTCCAGGGCGGCGTCGAGCAGGTGGCGCAGGATGACATCGACGAGGCTGGCGCGCTGCGCGCAAATCTCGCGTCCGCCGCCGCCGGCTCCGTGCTTCAGCCGGATGCGGTGGTTCTCGATCTTGAGGAATTTTTTGTAGAGCGAGAGCCGCTCGGCGGCGTTCAGCGCGCCTTGGGAGCGGAGCTGCTGCTCGGCGTGGGCGAGGACTTTTTCACGATGGCGGAGCATGGGGAGGGGGGAAGATGCACGATGCTTCTGAAACCTGAAACCTGAAACCTGAGTCCTGAAACCTGAAATCCGAGCCTCAGGTTTCAGGTCTCAGGTCTCAGGTTTCCGCCCCCCGCAGGGCATGCGTCTAGCTATGTCTGACAGGGAAAATGTCCGCCCGCTCCCTGTCCTCGCACTTCCCGACGTTTCGCCGGTTGCGCGGACGGCTGGCCGGGGAGCTGGGTTTTCCGCGCTGGCACATCCGGGCCACGGTCGTCGGGATCGCGGTGATCGTGGTGCTCGGCGCGGGCTTTCTCGCGCTGGCCGCGCACGAGGGCTCGGTGGAGGAAAGGCGCACGCAGGAGTTTGCCATTCTGCGCAGCGCGGCCACCGCGGAGATCGATCTGGCGAGCCTGGCCGCGGCCCACCGCACCTGGCTGCTCACCGGCCAGCCCGCCGCGCGCGAGCAGTTCCGCCGCGGCTGCAATGCTTTCCGCGGACGCCTCCTCGAACTCATTCCCCTGCTCCGCGACGAGCCCGCGCGGCGCGACGCCATCCGCCGCATCGGCGCGGATTTCCAGCTCTGGATGAACGACGCCGCCGCCGCGCGCCAGCCCGGCCACAGCGCCTCGGGCGCGGACAGCGCGCTGCTCAGCGGCCTGCATGTGGCGCTCAGCGGCTTCCAGCGCGAATCCGAGGGCCTGCTGCAAACCTGCACCGCGCAGGCCCAGCGCGAGCACCTTCTCCAGACCGGCAGTTTCGTGCTCTTCGGCGCGCTCTCGATCGGCTTTCTCATCCTCTCGATCTCGGCCAGCTTCCGCGGCTTCCGCTGGCATCTCGCCAAGGCCAAATCCGCCGAGGCCCAGACCCGCGCAATCATCGACAACACCCTCGACGGCGTGATCACGGTGGATGACGACGGCATCATCCAGTCGCTCAACCCCGCCGCCGAGCGCATCTTCGGCCAGCGCGCCGCGGAGGTCATCGGCCAGAATCTTTCGCTCCTCATTCCGCAGCGGCTCTTTTTCCACGACATGAAAGGCGGGAGCACCGGCACCACGGCCACGCTCGGCCAGCGGCAGGGTTACTACGCCTTCCCCATCGAGGTTTCGATCAGCGCCATGGAGGTCGCCGGGCGGCGGCAGTTCGTGGCCATCGTCCGCGATGTCACCGAGCGCCAGCGCTCCGAGGACACGCTGCGGCAGATCAGCATCGGCGTCTCCAACACCACCGGCGAAGAGTTCCTCCGCTCGCTCCTCAAGCAACTCTCGAAGGCGCTCGCCAATGACTTCGCCTTCCTCGTGGAGCTGGGCAAAAGCGGCCCCGCCACCGCGGCCACGCTGACCGTGGCCGAGCAGGGCAGCATCCGCAGCGTCTGCCCCTACGAACTCACCGACTCCGCCTGCGCCGAAGTGCTGGCCAAAGGCACGCGCGCCCACTGCGCCGGCGTCCGCACCCTTTTTCCCGAGGATGTCCTGCTCCTCGATCTGACCGCCGAAAGCTTCGTCGCCGTGCCCCTCACCGACCATCGCGGCCAGACCGTCGGCCTCATCGGCATCCTCGACCGCCACGCGCTCGCCGAGACCCAGATCATCGAAAGCACGCTCCAGATTTTCGCCGCGCGCGCCGGCGCGGAGATCGAGCGCAAGCGCGCGGCGGAGGATCTCGCCGCCGAAAAGGAGCGCCTCGCCGTGACCCTCCGCTCCATCGCCGACGGCTTCATCACGCTCGGCACGGATGGCCGCGTGCTCATGCTCAACGCCGTGGCCGAGCGGCTCACCGGCTGGACCCAGGAGGAGGCACTCGGCCAGCCCTTCGGCGCGGTTTTCCAGCTCCTGCACGAGCGCACCCGCAAGCCGCGCGCCCGCGTGCTCCAGCGCATCGTCGAGACCGGCGCCGCCGAGGGGCTCGACGGTCCCGCGCTCCTCGCCCCGCGCGGCGGCGTGCCCGGCCAGGAGCGGCTCATCGAGGGCAACGCCTCGTCCATCCGCGACCGCGCGCAGCGCAAAATCGGCGCGATCATCGTCTTCCGCGACATCACCGAGCGCCGCCGTCTCGAGGAGGAGCAGCAAAAAGCCGACAAGCTCGACAGCCTCGGCGTCGTCGCCGGCGGCATCGCCCACGACTTCAACAACCTCCTCACCGCCATCCTCGGCAACCTCTCCCTCGCCCTCGTCCACCCCGCCCTCGACGACGCCATCGGCGAGCGTCTCGCCGCCGCCAAAAAAGCCACCAACCGCGCGCAGGATCTCTCCCGCCAGCTCCTCACTTTTGCCAAGGGCGGCGCGCCCATCAAACAAACCGCGACCCTTCCCAGCCTCCTCCGCGACACCCTTTCCCTCACCCTCCACGCCGCGCCGGTCCACTGCGAATTCCAACTGCCCGACGACCTCTGGCCCGTCGAGATCGACCCCGGCCAGATCAGCCAGGTTTTCAGCAATCTCGCCACCAACGCCCAGCAGGCCATGCCCGCCGGCGGCACCCTCCTCATCACCGCGGAAAATCTCGAACTCCCCTGCGACTCCCACACCCTCGGCCTGCGCGCCGGGCGCTGGGTGCGGCTCTCGCTCCAGGACCAGGGCATCGGCATCCCCGAAGAGTATTTCAAAAAAATCTTCGATCCCTATTTCACCACCAAACCCAAGGGCACCGGCCTCGGCCTGGCCACCGCCTACTCCATCGTCAAAAACCACGGCGGCCTCATCCATGTGGAATCCCGGCCCGGCGAAGGCGCGACCTTCACCATCTGCCTCCCGGCTTCGGAAAAGAAAATCGTCCCGCTGCCCGCGCTGCCTCTGCAGCCCGTCTCCGACTCCCCGCGCGTCCTCGTCATCGACGACGAGGAAGCCATCTGCATGCTCGTCACCTGCACCCTCGAGCCCCTCGGCTACCAGGTCACCGAAACCCTCGACGGCCTCAGCGCCATCGCCGCCTACGAGACCGCGCTGCGCGAAGGCCGGCCCTACCGCCTCGTCATCTCCGATCTCACCATGCCCGACGGCCTGAGCGGCGCGCAGACCATCGCCCGCCTGCGCGAGATCGACCCCACCGTGCGCGCCATCGTCTCCAGCGGCTATGGCAATGACCCCGTCCTCAGCCGTTTTGAAGACTACGGTTTCACCGGCATGATCGCCAAACCCTACGAACTCGACGCCCTCGCCCGCAAAGTCGCCGAGGTTCTCGCCGCGCCCGCCGTGCCGACCGTCGTCTATCACGATTTCGAGCAGCGCAAGACGGCCTGAGTGCGGGGTGAAGCTGTCAGCTTTGCCGACCGTCGCGACGGCGCTTTTCTCCAAGGACTACTGCCACCTCTGCACGCTCTGCTTGAGCACGTCGAAGGCCGTGGCCCGGCCGCCGCGCGCGCCGAGTTCGTCGCGGAAATCCTCGACCTCGGTTTGCAGTTTGGTCACGCGCGGGTAGGCGGTGGTGGCGCGGTTCGAGCGGATTTGCTGGGTCAGCGTCCACAGGCCCTTGGGCATTTTCCAACTGCTGTGCGGCGAGCTGGCGGCTTTCTTGTCGTCGGTGCTGCCGGGCGCGAGGGTGAGGATGTGGTGGAGCAGGTCGCCGAGGGCGGCGATGTCGATGCGGATGTCGGCCTCGTAGGCGCTGACATTGCCCTCGCGGATTTTTTTGGCCTGCTCCCAGCCGGTGATGAGCACCTCGCCAAAGTCGCCGACATGGATGCGCTCGGCGGTGAGCCGCCCGTGGACGATGCCCTCGCTGTGGGCAAAGGCCAGGGCATCGCAGACGCCGTGGAAAGTGGTGAGGAGTTTCTTGAGGTCGAAGGCCACGATGGCGCTGGATTTCTTGGCGTGCAGGTCGTCGAGGATCTTGGCCAGGCTGGAGCCTTTCATCAGCTTCGCGGTGTAAAAGGCGCGGCCCTTTTCATCGATGCTCAGCTCGTGAAGCGGCTGGATGTTCGGATGCTCGAGGCGGCCGATCATCTGGGCTTCGGCGATGAGCTGGGCGATGGCGGCGTCGCGCGAGGCGGCGTCGTCGCCGACGAGCTTCATGGCCACGATGCGGTCGAGGTTGATGTCCTTGGCGCGGTAGAGGGTGATGGCTTTCTCGCGGGAGATTTCGCCGCCGAGTTCGTACTTGTGCCGGGCGAGGAGCTTCTCCGCCGGGGTCAGCCGGAAGGATTCGAGCTGACTCACTTCACCGGCCTTTTGCTGCGAGCCGCGGAGCTTGGAGCGGAGGCTGCCAAAGAGTTTGTCGAGCGCGGCTGCGCCCTCCTTGTTCTTGCCGCTGTCGAGCCCGCGCCAGGTTTTCTCGGCGGTGGCCAGCTCCTGCGCAAAGGCGGAGCTTTCGTCGAGCGCCTGCTCGAGCTGCTGCTGGGCTTTGCGCGTTTCGTCGAGCTGGGAAAAAGCCTTGTCGCGCTCCTTGAGGAGATACTGGCGCTCCTTGTCGAAGCTGGCGGTGCCTTTGGCCAGATCCTCGCGCGCTTTGTCGAGACGGACCACGGCCTGGTCGCGCTCCTCGATGAGGTTGAGTTTCTCGCGGACGACGGCATCCACCTGGGCCTTGTGGCTGTTCTTCAGGAGTTCGAGACGGGCGGCGACTTCATCGCGCTCGGCGGCGATTTTTTTCTGCTGTCCGAGCTGCGCGGCCATCTCCGTCTTGTGCGCGGCCTGGGCCTCGGCGAGTCCGGCGAGATTGCCCTCGAAGTTCTGGGAGACGGAATCGTAGCGGACGATCGCGCGGTCGCGTTCGTCGATGAGCAGCTCGCGCTGCTTGGCCATCTCGGCGACTTCCCGCATGTGGTTTTCCCTGGCCTTGGCGTGAATGGCCCGGGCCTCATCCCGCTCATGCACCGCGGCGTCGCGGGCGGCGTGGGCGGCGGCGATTTTCCGGGCGATCTCCTCGCGTTCGCGGTCGAGGTCTTTGAGCGCCGCGCGGTGCTGCTCCTGCGCCTCCGCAAACCGCAGGGCGCCGTCCTCCCGCTGCTGCGCGAGGGCGTCGCGCTCGGCGGTCAGGCCGGCGATGCTCTTGAGCTGGGATTCATTGACCTGCCGGAAGTGCGTGAGCGTCTCGTCCCGCTCCTCGATCACGGCGAGGCGCTGCTGGTCGAGCGAGGCGATTTGCGCGACCTGGGCGGCATTGACGGCGTGGAGCTGCGTGAGCGCCTCCTCGTGCTGCTGGATGAAGCCGAGGGACGCGCCTTCGACCTCGGCGAGCTGCAGCTTCTGCGCGTGGTTCAGGCGCGTGAGTTCGCCCACGGTCTTTTCCTTTTCCTGCACCGCGGTGTCGCGCTCCTTGCCGAGCGTTTCGATCTGCGTCTTCTGCACGTTGCTGATTTCGGTGAGGCGGGAAAGCGCGGCGTCTTTTTCCTTGAGCAGCGCCTCGCGCTGCTGGTTGAGGGATTCGAGCTGTTTGACCTGCGCCGCATTGACCTCGGCGAAGCGCGCGAGGGCGGCGTCGCGCTCCTTGAGCACGGCCTCGCGCTGCTGGCCGTGGGCGGTGAGCTGGAGCTTGTGGGTCTCGGCGGATTTGGCGATTTCGGCGCGGGCCTGGTCGCGCTCTTTGATGGTCTCGTCGCGCTGCCGGATGAGCGCGGCGAGCTGCTGCTTCTGCGCCGCATCGGCCTGCGCAAACTGTTTCAGCGATTCCTCGCGGTCGCGGATGAGCGTGGCCTTTTCCGCCGCGAGCGCGCCGGTTTCCTTTTCGCGCGCCTCCTTGTTTTTCGCGAGTTCGGCGGCGAGGCGGTCGCGCTCCTGGGCGAGCTGCTGGCGCTGCTGGGTGAGCGTGTCGATCTGCTTTTGCTGCACGTCATTGAGGCGCGCGAGTTCGGCGGCGGCGTGGTCGCGGGCCTTGATGGCGGCGAGGCGCTCGGCCTCGGCGGTCTCGACGTGCTTTTTCTGCGCGTCGTGGAGCTGGCGCAGTCCGGCGACGGTGTGCTCGCTCTCTTTCGCCAAAACCACGCGCGCCTGCTCGATGCTTTCGATCTGGCGCTTCTGCGCGTCGGCGACCTGCGTGAGGCGGGCGAGCGCGTCCTCCTTTTCCTTCACGATCGACGTGCGCTGGGCGTTGAGCGCTTCGATCTGTTTGCTCTGCGCGGTGTTGACTTCGCTCAGGCGGGCCACGGCCTGCGCCTTTTCGGCGAGCACGGCGGCGCGTTCGCGTTCGAGGGACTCGATCTGTTTTTTCTGCGTGTCGTTGATCTCGGCGAGGCGCAGGCGCACGGCCTCGTGGTCCTTCGCGAGCTGGTCGCGCTGCGCCACGAGCGACCCGATCTGGGCCTTCTGCCCGTCGTTGATTTTCGCGAACTGCGCGCTGGCCTCGTCGCGCTCTTTGCGCAGCGCGTCGGTGCCGCGGGTCAGCGCGTCGATCTGCTTTTTCTGCGAATCGCTGACGTTCGCGAAGAGCATCACGGGCTGCTCTTTTTCCTTGAGCAGCTTCGCGCACTGCTCGGTGAGGGCGGCGAGCTGGGCTTTCTGCGCCTTCGCGACTGCGCCGAAGTGCGTCATCATTTCGCCGCGCTGGCGGAGGAGGTCGTCGCGCTGGCGGGCGAGGGCGGCGAGCTGCTGCTGCTGCGCGGTGGCGGCGGCGGTGAGTTCGGCGACGGTTTCGTCTTTCGCCCGGACGAGCCCCGCGCGCTCGCTGGCAAAGGCGGCGAGCTGCGCGCCGTGCGCGGCCGCGAGCTGCGTGAGGCTGGCCGCGGCGGTTTCCTTTTCGTGGTGGAAAGCGGTGAGCTGCGACTGGAGATGGGCGGTCTGGTTTTTCTGCGCGGTCTGCTGGTGGCGCAGTGCGGCCAGCGCGTCGTCGCGCTCGCCGAGGGTCGCGGCGTGGGCCGCATGGAGAGAGGTGATCTGCTTCTCGCGGTCTTGCGCCAAGGCTTCGCGGTCGCCTTTCAGCGCGGCGAGCTGCGCGGCCTGCGACTCGATGGTCTGGCGCAGGCTGGCGGCGGCTTCGTCGCGCTCGGCGAGCGCGGTCTGCTGGGCGCCGCGCGCGGCGGCGAGGTCGGCGAGCGCGGTGTCGCGGCTGGCGGCGAGGTCGGCGAGGGCTTTGTCGCGCTCGGCGGCGAGGGCGGTGCGCTGCGCGGCGAGGTCCTGGAGATGCGCGGCGTTGTCCTTGGCGAGCTCGGCGAAACGGATGGCCGCTTCGTCGCGCTCGCGGACGATCACCGCACGCTGCGCGGCGAGCGCGGCGGCTTCCTGCCGGCGCTCCGAGGTCAGCGCCTCGATGCGGGCGAGGGCCGCGGTGCGCTCGGCGGCCAGGACGGCGCCCTGCTCCGTGAGGGAGTCGATCTGGTTTTTGTGGCCTTCGATGATGTGCGCGAACTCCGCGGCGGCGGCGGCTTTTTCCTGCGGGTGGGTCTGGTCGGCGCGGTGCGCCTGGAGTTCGGCGCGCAGCGCCGCGCTCTCGGCGGCGGTGCGCTGCGCGGCCTCGGCGTTTTCGCGGACGAGGGTGTCGCGCTGCGCGGTGAGCGTTTCGATCTGCTGTTTCTGCGCGGCGCTGATCTCGGCGATGCGGGTGAGCGCGGCGTCGCGCTCGGCAAAGGCGAGGGCCGCGTGCTCGGCGAGCCCGGCGGCCTGCTGCTCAAAGGCCGCGCGGATTTCCGCGACCTGCCCGACGGCGTGCCCGCGGGCGGCGAGGAGCTTCTGCTGCTCGGCGGCGGCGGCGGCGGTCTGCGCGCGGTGGACCTCGGCGAGCGCGCTGAATTTCCCCCGCGCGGCGTCGCGCTCGACAATGACCTGCGCGCGCTGCTCGGCGAGGGCCGCGTGCTGCTGCTGCTGCTCGGCGGCCAGCGCGGTGAAATGCGCGGCCGTCTGCGCATGCTGTTCGCCGGCGCTGAGCTTGTGGGCGGCAAACTCGGCGGCGTGCTGCGTGCGCGCCTCGTCGTATTCGGCGGCGAGGGTGAGCGCCTGGTCGCGCTCGTGCGCGTGCGCGGCGCACTGCTGGGTCAGCGCGGCGTTCTGGGCCTGCTGATTTTCCACGAGCGCCTGGAGTTTGCCGGTCGCGGCGGTGTTCTCGGCGAGGAGCTTTTTCCGCTCGGCGGTCAGAGCTTTCTGCCGCTGGTCGAGCGTCTGGCGCTCGGCGGCGAAACGCTGCGCGGCGTCGGCATTTTCACGCAGCAGCGTCTCGTGCGCGGCGGTCACGCTGGCGAGCTGCTGGCGCTGCGCTTCGGCGAGTTGGGCGGCTTCGGCGAGCGCCGCGGTCTGCTGCGCGTGCTCCTGCTGGAGCGTGGCGATTTCCTGCCGGCGGCTTTCGCCGAGGGCGGCGAGCTGGCGCTGCGCTTCGTCGCGGTCGCGCAGGGCGAAGTCGCGCTCTTCCTGCACGGGCGCGAGCTGACTTTGGTGCGTGGCGCGGAGTTCGCCGACGTGGGTGGCGATCTGGTCGTGAGCCGCGGCGAGCGTCTGCCGTTCGGCGTGATGCCCGGCGGTCTGCGCCTCGTGGGTTTCATGGAGCTGGGCGATCTGCGCGAGCGCGCCGTCGCGCTCTTTCAGCAGGCGGTCGCGCTGTCCGGCGAGGTCCGTGAACTGCCGCTTTTGCTCGGCGCTGAGTTTGGCAAACTGCGCGGTGGCGTGCTCGCGCTCCTGCACCGCAGCGAGCCGCTGGGCGTCGAGCGCGGCGCGTTCCTTCTCCTGCGTCTCGGCGAGCGCGCGGGCGTGGGTTTCGTGCTCTTCGCAGTCGGCGGCGAGCTGGGCGCGCTGCCCGGCGAGGGAGGCGAGCTGATCCTTCTGCGCGGCGATGACGCCATGCAATTGCGCGGTTTCGGCCTGCGCCTCGGCGGCGATTTTTTCGCGCTCCTCCCCGAGGCTGCCGAGGCGCGCGGCGAGCGCCTGCTGGGTGGCCGCGGACTGGTGGGCGAGCTGCGCCTTTTCGCGCGCCAGCACGTCGCGCTCGGCGGCGAGGGAGGCGATCTGCGCGCGCTGCGCGGAAACGACCGGCGTGACCTGCGCGCCGGCGGCGTGGCGGTCGGCGATGGCCTGGTCGCGCTCGCGGACGAGCGTCTCGATCTGCTGCTGCTGCTCGAAGCTCATCGCCTGCGCCGCATGCAGGGCTTCGTCGCGCTCGCGGAGGGCGGTGCCGTAGCTCTCGGCGAGACCGACGACGTCGCTGTCGTGGGCGGCGCGGATTTCATCGAGCTGCGCGGCGGCCTGGTCGTGCGCGGTCACGATATTCTGGCGCTCCGCATCGCGCGCCTCGGCGTGCTGGCGCTGGGCGGCGGTGAGTTCCGCAAACTGCGCGGCGGCGCGGTCGCGCTCGGCGAGCAGGTGGTCGCGCTGCGCGGCGAGCGCGGCGGTCTGGCGCTTTTGCTCTTCGCCCAGTTTCGCCGACTGCGCGGCGGCGCGGTCGCGTTCACCGGCGAGGGCGAGGCGTTCCCTTTCGTGGGTCGCGGAAAGGGCGTGCGCCTGGGCCAGCGCGTCGTCGCGCTCGTGCGTGAGCTGGGCGCGCTGCTCGGTGAGGAGGGCGAGCTGGTCTTTCTGCGTGCCGATGAGGCCGTGGAGTTCGGCGGACCCGGCCTGACTTTCGGCGGCGAGTTTTTCGCGTTCCTGCCGCTCCGCCGTCGCGCGGGATTCGGCGGATTTTTGCCAGCTCGCGGCCTGCTGCGTGAGCTGCGCTTTTTCGTGGGCGAGGGTGTCGCGCTCGGCGACGAGCGCGGCGATCTGCTCGCGCTGCGCGGCGACGACGGGCGTGACTTTCGCGCCCGCGGCCTCGCGGTCGGCGACGGCCTGCTCGCGCTCGCGGTGGGCGGTTTCGAGCTGGTGTTTTTGTTCGAGGCAGAGGGCGTCCAGGCTGTGCAGCGCCTGGTCGCGTTCGCGGAGCGCGGCGGCGTGATCCTCCTGGAGCGCGGCGAGCTTTTGCTCGTGCGCCGTGCGGAGGTCATCGAGCTGCGCGAGCGCCTGGTCGCGGGCCTTGAGCACGCCGTCGCGCTGGCCGCCGAGGGTCTGCGCCTGGGCCTTCAGCTCCCCGCCGAATTTCGCGGCGCGCGCGGCGGCTTCATCGCGCTCTTTGCCCAGACGGGCGCGCTGCTCGCCGAGGGCGGCGATCTCGGTCTTCTGCGCCTCGACGATCCGGCAGGCTTCCGCGAGCGCGGCGTCTTTCGCGGACACCGTCGTGTGCGCTCCGGCGAGGTGCTGGGCGTGCTCGTCCTTTTCCTTCGCCAGCGCATCGCGCTGCTGCGTGAGCTCCGCGGCTTCGCGCTTCTGGTCTTCAAGCGCCTTGGTCAGCGCGGCGATCTGCTGGTCTCGTTCCCTGGCGGCGTCGCTCTGTTTTTGCGTGAAGGCGGCGAGTTCGGCCTTCTGCGCCTCGACGATCCGGCGCGCTTCCGCGAGCGCGGCGTCCTTCTCGGAAACCGTCTTCGTGTGCGTTCCGGCGAGCTGCCGGGCCTGCTCGTCCTTTTCCTTCGCCAGCGCGTCGCGCTGCTGGGTGAGGGCCGCGGCTTCGCGCTTCTGCGCGTCGAGCGCCTTGGTCAGCGCGGCAATCTGCTGGTCGCGTTCCTTGGCGGCGTCGCTCTGTTTTTGCGTGACGGCGGCAAGCTGGGTCTTCTGCGCCTCGACGATCCGGCGCGCTTCCGCGAGCGCGGCGTCTTTCTCCGAGACCGTCTTCGTGTGCGTTCCGGCGAGATTCCGCGCCTGCTCCTCTTTCTCCTTGGCCAGCGCGTCGCGCTGCTGGGTGAGGGCCGCGGCTTCGCGCTTCTGCGCTTCCAGCGCCTTGGTCAGCGCGGCGATCTGCTGGTCGCGCTCCTTGGCGGCGTCGTTCTGTTTTTGCGTGACGGCGGCAAGTTGGGTCTTCTGCGCCTCGACTGTCCGGCGCGCTTCCGCGAGCGCGGCGTCTTTCTCGGAGACCGTCTTCGTGTGCGTGCCGGCGAG